>UQEO01000007.1 GCA_900540095.1 uncultured Collinsella sp. | reverse complement strand
CCGCGGTACGACGGCCGGCGGGGGCGTGGCCCTGCCCGATGCCGGCCGCTGCAAGATTCGCATCGAGGACGGCGTGGCTGTGGTCTATGCCGCCACGTCCGACATCGGCCAGGGCTGCAACACCGTCTTTTTGCAGGACGTTGCCGAGGCATGCGGCCTGCCGCTTCGCTGCATCGCCAACGGCGAGTGCTCCACCGAGAACGCTCCCGACTCCGGCACCACGTCTGGTTCGCGTCAGACGGTCGTGACCGGCGAGACCGTGCGCGGTGCCGCCTTCCTGCTGCGCGATGCCATGCTTGATATCGAGGCCGGCAAGTCTGCGCCCGCCGCTCCCGTGAATGCGCATGGCGACGGCGTCAAGATCGAGTACGACGACGGTCGCGCCTATCAGCTGCACACGCAGGAGCTCGTCGCCGGCCAGAGTATGCATCCTCAGGATCCCGCGGCCGCCATCAAGGCGCTCGAGGGATGCGAGTTTGGCTACGTGTACCTGGAGCCGACCGACAAGCTGGGTGCGGATGTTCCCAACCCCAAGAGCCACATCTGCTACGGCTTTGCCACGCATGTGGTCATTCTGGATGATGACGGTCGCGTGAGCGAGGTCTATGCCGCGCACGATTCCGGCAAGGTGGTCAACCCCATCTCCATCCAGGGTCAGATCGAAGGCGGCGTGCTTATGGGTATGGGCTATGCGCTTACCGAGGACTGGCCGCTCAAGGACTGCGTGCCCCAGGCAAGGTACGGCACGCTCGGGCTGTTCCGTGCGCCCGAGATTCCGGATATCCACGCCATCTACGTGGAGAAGGACGAGCTGCTGCCCGTGGCATACGGCGGCAAGGGCATCGGCGAGATCGCAACGATCCCCACGGCGCCCGCCGTGCAGAACGCCTATCGCGCGTTTGACGGCAAGCTGCGTCCGGATCTGCCCATGGTGGATACGCCCTACAGCCGCGCCCGCAACCGCGGGTAGGGTAGGGTGCGGACGACCCTTGCTGACGGGCCGTTCACACTCAGCACCAACTGCATATGCTGTGCCTTTGGCCCCAGCTCCATCGCGAGCCGGGGCCTTTTGTTTGGAGCGCCTCCGCATGCGGAAACTGTGTCCCGGAATTCGGCTTCAGAATGGGATGCACTTTCCGGAACAGCAGGAAACCGGAAACTGCGTCCCAGTTTGAGCGTCTATTCCGGGATGCAGTTTCCGCTGGGCGCTTCAACCGGAAAGTCTGTCCCGTTCTAGGCCTTGATTCCGGGACACGGTTTCCGCTAGGCATGCCATCTGGAAAGTACATCCCGTTTTGAGCGCTCAATTTGGGACATGGTTTCCGCGGGTGCTGCCAACCGGAAAGTGTGTCCCAGTTTGGTGGGCAGGCGGGTATAAGCTCAGCAGCCCCTACAGCTCAATATCGTTGAGCCATGTCGGCAGCGCGGTCTGCCGGATGCCTGCCGTCTGCAGCTTTTTGGCGAGCATTCCTGCCGAGCGGACCTCGTTTATGGTAAAGCGCAGCAAGGGATGACCGTAGAGCGATAAGTGCGCCTCGCGCTGTCGTTCGGCAACGAGCGCCTCGGCGGTGGTGCGTCCCGCAAGCATGGTCTGGTCGGTATATTTGACAAGCCCGTCGAGTTCGCCCAGCGTGAGTTCCCGCGCCTGGTGCTCCCAGGCAAAGTCCGTTCGTATGGGCTTGGCCGAATCGAAGGGGTCCGTCAATTCGTATTGAAGCCAGTCGGGCGCAAAACCGGTCTCGATCATGACGGCTCGGGCGACCGATTCCCCACCGCTCTCGGCGCGGACGTCGGCATATCGAAGCGTTGTGAGGGCGGTGCGAATTGCGCGACCATTGCGGGCAGTCGCTCGTTGCTCAACGGCCTCCATCAGCTGTTCCCGCGCAAGGCCGAGCTTTGAGATCGCCGAATCGGCAATGGGCATGCCGTCGGCAAAACCAGTTTGCAGCAGGCAATCTGTGGCCGTTTGGATGGGCGGCGTTACCGATATGCCGGCTCTGCGTATGGCTCCGGCCGGCTCAATCTGGTGTCGCTGAATATGTGCGCCCGGACGAGCCGACGGCTTTGTCGAGCTGCAAACATGCACGACGTTCAGGTGTCGCCACGAGACCTCGAGCCCCAGCAGGCAAGCTGCCGAAAACGAGCAGAACGTCCAATCGGGATGGATGATCGCAAGGGCGCGGAGGATTTCGCAATGGCGTTGCGCTCGGTTGAGTTCATCCCAGCGCGTTTTTCGCGCAAACAACCCCGGCATGGGCGAGATAACCGTGCCGCTGGTGCGCCGAAGGAGCGCTTTTCGGATCGCCGTGCTCGGGGGAATCAGACAGCGCCCCTCTTGTTCGGCTTGAGTGAGCAGTTGGTCGATGAGCTGGTCATTGCAATGGGTCATGAGCTACCGCCTCCTTTTGGGTAGCAAAAACGTATCAGCTGGAACTTGCCGCTCAGCTGACCAAAAGCTGACCAAAATCTAACCATGCAGGTAGATGACCTGCTTTTGGCGACATATTTCTTGTTTGAATCGGTGGGCGGTAATCGGCGACCGTGAACGGTAGCTAGATATGAAACCTTGGTAAGTTTCGGGACGTGTACTTTTTGAAAAAGAGCATTCTATCTGCTGTTTTGTGTTTCTGGATCGCATATTTGAAGGTATGTGATAAGGACGGCGGACTGTCGCCTTGTATCTGCGGAAACTGTGACCCGGAATTGCCACTCGGAATGGGACGTGCTTTCCGGATCGCCCTTCAAGCGGAAACTACATCCCAGATTTCGGCCTCAGAGTGGGATGCCGTTTCCAGATCGGGCCTCAAACGGAAATTACATCCCGGAACGAGCCCTCAGAGCGGGATGAACTTTCCCAACGGGGCCGCATGCGGAAGCTGTGTCCCGGAATTGCCACTCAGAACGGGACGCGCTTTCCGGATGGCATGCTTGGCGGAAACTACGGCCCAGTTTTTGGCTCCAGAACGGGATACATTTTCCGGAACGGTCCACATGCGGTGGGGTACCGCCCCTTTTGCGTGCGTCGCTTGTCGAATTACGTTATAGCTAGCTATATTATAGGAAGATATAATATAGCTAGCTATAACGTAAAGGAAGGATGGCCCTGTGTTTATCGGAAGAACAACGGAAATGTCCGAGCTCAATCGACTGTATGGCACGGGCTCCTTTGAGATGCCTGTGATTTACGGCCGCCGTCGTGTGGGTAAAACGCGCCTTATCACAGAGTTCATCCAAGGCAAGAAGGCTATTTACTTTCAGGCTCGTCGTACCAATGCGGAGGCAAACCTGCACGGCTTTAGCCAGGCGATACTTGCGGGTTCGGTTGGTGCTGCAGGCGTGTCGTTTCGTAGTTTTGACGAGGCGTTCGATGCATTGGCTACCATGGCTCGCACGGAACGTTTGATTGTCGTGATCGACGAGTATCCCTATCTCGCCCAATCGAATCCCGAGATCAGCTCGTTGCTGCAAGACAAGATCGATCACTTGTACAAAGAGACCAAGCTAATGCTGATCCTATGCGGCTCGTCTCTTTCGTTTATGGAGGAACAGGTGTTGGGCTACGAGAGCCCACTATACGGTAGGCGTACGGCCCAGTTTAAGATCATGCCGCTCGATTTTACGACGACCCTCGGCCTGTGGAAGAGCATGAGTCGCGAAGACGCTGCGGTTTGCTATGGCATGACGGGCGGCATTCCTGCATATATCGAGAAAGTCGATCCTGCCGCACCGCTCAAGGACAACATCAAACGTCTTTTTCTTGCTCCTACGGGCTATCTCTTTGAGGAGCCGAGTAACCTGCTGTTGCAAGAGTGCCGCAATCCCGAGCAATATGACGCGATCGTGCAAGCAATTGCTCAGGGGCGCTCGAAGATCTCGGAGATTGCGAGCTCTACGGGAATCCCTGCGAGCAACGTAAAGAGCTATGTGGATAAGCTGGCGTCGCTTGGGATTGTCGAGCGCGAGCTGCCCCTAAACGAGACGAGCAATAAGCGAGCCGTGTATCTGCTGAGCGACCAGATGTTTAGGTTCTGGTACAAGTTTGTGCCGCAGAACATCGGGCTGATTCAAAACGATATGGCCGAGATGGCGTATGAGCGCATTGAGCCGCACGTATCGGATTACATGGGTACGGTCTTTGAGATTATATGCAGGCAATACGTGTACGAACTCGCGCGCGCGGGCCAGCTCGATGTGGTTCCGGCGAGTGTCGGGCGCTGGTGGGGGACGGATAATCGCACGCATACGCAGGAAGAAATCGACTTGATTGTTGACGATGGCGAGGGCGCTGCGCTGTTTGCGGAGTGCAAATGGCGCAATGAACCGGTGGGCGAAGACGTGCTGCAAAAGCTCGTGCACCGAAGCGAGCTCTTTAGACGGCAACGAAAAAGCTATGCACTATTCTCAAAAAGCGGCTTTACGCAGGGATGTCGGGATGCCGTGGAGAGTAGGGGAGACGTCAAGCTGATTTCGTTTGCCGAGATGTGTGAGCGGGGATAATGAAGCGCGTCCTGATTTGATGCTGGGAATGGGATGTGCTTTCCTTTTGTGACCTTTGGCGGAAAGTGCGTTCCAGATTTCGGCTTCAGAATGGGATGCCGTTTCCGGATCGGCCCTCAGGCGGAAACTACGACCCGGAATTTGGCTCCAAAACGGGATACGCTTTCCCGGTGGCATCTCTAGCGGAAACTGCATCCCGGAATGAGCTCTCGGAACGGGACACGCTTTCCCATCGGGGCTTCAAACGGAAACCGTGTCCCGGAATCGAGCCTCAGGGTGGGACGCATTTTCCGGTAGAGGCCTGGGACGGAAGGCGTGTCCCAGAATCCGGCTAATCCGATGGCCAGGTGGTTGAGCGAGCGGGCTCCGAGGCTCCATTACTGAAAATTCATTTGTTAAACCTGGCAACCGTGGGTAGAATAAAGTCGACGGCAGCCCAAGGGTGATAGCTGGGCAGCGCCGTTGCTTTGATCAAGGGGTCAATGCCTTAACGGCGTCGACCCCTCTTTTTGTGCTTCGAACACTGCTTGAGTGCCTCGGTAAGTCCGATAAGCGCCGTGAGGAGCGAGACCAAAGAGGTCAGGAGCTTCACGAAATCAATCAGATCGGTCATGGGCATCACCTCCCGTCGCATGGAGGGCGCTGCCCGGCACATGGAACTGCCGTCAACAATAACCAGTCTATCAAACTGCAGCCATAAATACGAATATATGTTCGATAATAACAGCGATCTGACCATCTCAAAACGCAGCTTTACGCAAGGATGCCGGGTAGCCGCGCTGGGCGATTTCATGTCCGCACGAGCGCCTATCCTTACGGCAATGTAGCCGCCTATGTAGCAAGCGGCAGGCAACGGAGAAAGGTCCTGACCGTGCCAGACAAAAAGACGCCGTGCATCTCGGCTATCGATACGACGAACTTTGCGCGCCAGATTGTGCTGGACTTTGAGTTTGCGCCGGTGCCAAAGCAGCGCCGGCGCCGTGGGCTGCGCAATGAGATTATCGAGGTCGGCGCCGTCAAGCTCGATTACCACGGCAACGTTATGGGCGAGTTCTCGCAGTTTGTGCAGACGGAATTTACCGAAGGCGTTGCGTTCCCCGTCCGCGAGCTTACAGGGATATCGGCCGCGGACACCGCGATGGCCGACCCGCTCTACATGGTGATCAAAAGGCTCAGCGATTGGATCGGCCGCTACTCCGCCCAGATAGTTTGCTGGAGCGGGACGGACCGTCGACAGCTTTTGACCGAGTGCCAGGCAAAGCACATCGACCTTTCCGCATTTCCTACGGACTGGGCCGACCTGCAGGCGTTTTACACCTCGATCATGGAAGTGGGCAGCCACGGGCGCGTCTCTTTGAGTGATGCAGCGACGTGGTTTGGCATCGAGTTCGACGAGTCGACGGGTCACGCCCACAGTGCCCTGGCCGATGCGCATGTGACCGCCAAGCTGCTCAAGCAGATGATGGACGGGAACTACCACGTGAGCCCGCGCGCCCAGGAGATCCGCCAGCGGTGGGGGATGGGCGAGCAAACTCAGACGCGCCTTTCCAAGAAGTGCCCCGAGCTGGGCGACCTTCTGCTGAAGCTGAAGGCGGAGGGGAGGTAGGGGCGTTAGCTGTCTGCGTGGCACGTGCCTGTTGCGTATCGCTACTCTTCCTGCTGCTTGGCAGGCAGGATATAGACGTTCTCGGCGTCCACGGCAATCTGCGTGGGATGGTTGTAGAGGGTGTCTACTTCCATTACGCTCTGCTTGAACGGCGCAACGTCGGGCGTCTTTGCCTGATGGAGCTTCTCGAGGAGTTTCTCGGATTGCCTATCGTTGAACCTGCCGATGTCCTCTCCTGCACCCTCGAGCGCCTCGTCGATGAGCGTATGTTCGCCCACGGGGGTCTTTGCGATGGCGTGACCGAGCATCTTTCCAGCGGATGTGATACCGCCCAGTAGCGCCGAATCGACGGTGTCGGCAGCCCCCGCTTCGAGTGCGTTGTAGCAGTCGGTGTAGAGCTCGCGGTACGCGATCGAATCAGCCTCGATCTTCGCGGTGGCGTCCGCGAGCTTTGCGGGCTCGAAGTTCTGGGCGAGCATGGGTTCGAGGAACAGCGAGAACGCGTGGATGTAGGTGGCGAGCTGGCAGTCTTTGAGGTAGTCGAGCACCTTGTCGAGGCGTCTGCCCAAGCCGTCTCGCACCTCGATGAACCCTTTCTTTTTCAGATCCGCCTGCGCCTGCGAGCGAAAGAGCTCCATGTCCTGCGCGGACGACTGCTTGATGTCGAGCACCTTCATATGGGCGTTTGCCATGTAGGTGGCGTTGCCGTAGTTGAGGCCGTACCGTTGAGGATGTCTGCGAGCGTCTTGAGGTTGCCGCGCATGTTGGCCTTGTCGCGCTGACGCATATACTCAAACATTTCGTCGACGGACTCCTGGATGGAGTCGAGCTTTTGGTTTATCTGCGCGATTGCGGCTGCCATGAACAGCGACGTTGGGTCGTAGGGCACTTGCGTGACGCTCGTGGCGATATCGCCCTCGACTACGTGGAAGCGCGCCTGTCCAAGGCCCTTGGCGGCGTCGCGGTAGCCCCCTGTGAGACCGCTACCGTCCTTGAACGAGTTGAGTTTCGACAGATCGAGCGGGTTGCCATATTTGTCAGTCGCCTGGAGCAGTGTGGGTACGCTCACCGTGTTGGTGACGGTGCGGGATGTCGAGGGGAGAGAGGCCAGCGCCACGCCGAGCTGAGGGATTCGCTCGAGCGGCAGCTTGATGGCGCTGGAGACGTCCACCCGCTCCTGGGTGAGCGCGAGGTGGATTTTGGTGGATGCGAGCTGTTTTGCCACGAGTTCCTCTCGGCCGCCGTCCGTCGAGGGTTTGATCTCGTTGTCTGCCATAGCGCGCTCCTTGCTTACGTTGATAGCCGTGGGCATTATCTCATCGCCTGGTGGCTTGCCAGAGCGGGGTAGAGACCGAGCGTCTGGCGAAACTCGTTAACTGATTGCATTTCAGCGGATTGGGTTGATTGTAAGAGAGGGACGGCTATCCATCTGCCCTTCCCAGTTGAGTTCGCTTTGAGCTACTGTTCGTGCCTATGCTGCTTGGGCTCAAGCCTTCTCGCTGCCGTGAAGCAGGCCGTGGCCGCCATGGCTAATGCGATGCTGGCCATCCAAGCGAAGTCGCCGGTTGCGGCGAGCTTTGGTTCATCGGTTGTCGTGCGTCCCGACCTTTTTGTAGACGCCTCGTCGGCGTCCTTTTCAGGAGTGGCAGGATCACTTTTGTTGACGCCGGGTGAATCTACGTCGGTCTTTCCGCCCGCTTGCTCCCCTTGGGCCTTCCCTTCCACGGTGAAGGATGCATCAGTCGCCGTCCCGTCCTTCCAGACGGTCGTGACAGTGTGTTCACCGGCGGCGAGTGTGTCCAGGTAGGCCGGCCTGAGCTCGATAATCGTGCTGCCCTTGGTTGCGGTGTAGTTCTCAGCCGAGACCTCAGTTCCGTCCACGAGGAGACGCGTGAACTCATCGAGAGGACCGCTGAAGCGGAAGGTAAGACCGACCCCGCCGCCCTCCGCATACGCCTGCCCGTCGCCCTTGGTGGCGGCATACAGCGGGGCGGTCACGTCGAAGGTGACGTCCCCCGCGTCGTCGACATCAAAGGTCTGAACGTCTGCCTTGCCGTTACGCTCGGCGTAGGCGGAGCTGTAGACGAAGGACTCATGACCCGCCTTGTCGAGGACCGCGAGGGCATGGATCTCAAACGAGCCCATCGAGAGCGACGTGGGGAACTCGATTTCGATATAGCCCCTTGTCGCATCGTAGCTGCAGCTCAACGTTTTACGGGCCTTTGCAGAGTTCGGGTCCTCGACATAGCCGGGATCGCCGAGGATCGGGGAGACAGACTTCACGCCGTCCGCGTCGCCTACATTGCAATAGATGCGGAGGACCCCGCCGACGGGGACCCTCTTCGCGGAGATGGAAACGTTCGAGACCGCGGGCGGGTTCCGGTCGATCGCGCTGCCGGTCACCTCGAAGCACAGCTCGCTCGGGTCGGCGACCGAGAAAGTCGCGCCCGAGATGCCGTTGGCCCTGGCGTAGGAACTCTCGTACATATCGGTCTCGAACCCTAGGCCATCGGTGACCGAAAGGCCGATCAGCCTGTGCCTTCCGATCCTATTGCTGTCGAATGTGAGGTCGAACCCGTCGATAGACGAGCCTCCGTGATAATAGGCCGACGAAACGGAGCAGCCGTCGTCCTTATCCTCCCAGCCCCGCTGCAGTATGGGGGAAACGGAGCGAACGCCGTCCGGGTCCGCGACGGACCAAGAGATGTGGAAGTCGGCGCCGGTCGCGACCTCCCTGCTCGAGAGCGACACGGAGGACACGGTCGGCGGGTTCTGGTCCGCGGGCCCCTCGGTCACCTCATAGACGAGGGGGCTGGTGGCGAAGGTCGGACAGTCGAGCCCCTTCTCCTCGGCATACGCCGCGTCGTAGACATCGGTAACCCATCCAAGGCTATCGGTCACGCCGAGGCCGATGATGCGATACCTGCAGGGCTGGTCGCTCGGGGAGGTGGGGATATCGAAGCCCGCGGTCGTGTCGCCGGTCGACTGGAAGGCGAGACGGGAGCTGTTGCCTTGGCCCCCGTCATCGCTATCGACGACGACCTCGACTATTGGCGTGACTGACCGCACCCCATCGGGGTCGTCCACATCGTAGCCGACACGCAGCGTGGAGCCTGCCGTGACGGCCGTTGCGGATATCGTCACGTTGGATATGCTGGGCGGGTTCGGGTCTGACGCGGCGAGGGCGGTTGAGGGCAAAGCCAGCGCTACGGCGGCGGACAACGGGACGAGCAGGCTAAGTGCAAAGCGCCTGGGGAATTTCAAGGAGGTCATTGGCGGCACCGATCTTCCATAATTGCTGCAACGATACCAGTATATCTTTGGCCCACGTTAGCCAGATGTTCTTTCCGCGAACGGCTCGTTAGTTTAGAGACGGCATATGGACGCCCGTCTCGTCCAAGTTTCTCGTAAGGGCGATCATGAAGGCATGAAGAGACTTTCTCGGAACAATCAATTCGGGATATCAAAGAAATGCTAGACGCCGCTCGATCGCTAAATGCCTTTGAGGTGAAATGCAGCGCATCGGCTACGTTGTTGAGATCATTTATCGAGCGATACGTCATTCCAGCTGAGGTCACCGTCATGAGGCTCCTGTTCCTACACCCCCCCGCGATCCCGCGTGCGGCGCTCAGCAGCTCGTGCTCCCTTTGGCTCCACTGCCGCAGCTCAGCTGTGCGTACGGTGTCGCGGCACAGATCCAGGAATACCTCGGCGCCCTCGCAGAAGCACTCGCGGGCAAAGATGCCCGACCCGCCCGCAACGCACGCGCCATCGGCAAACCGCTCCCAGCTAGACGGCTCACGCGAATCGTCTCCGGGCAGTTTGATCTGCAACACATGCGGGTCACCGGCGGCGCAGAGCTCTTCCTCGAGCACCTGCACCGTAAAACGCATCTGGTGGGAGAGGCTGCTCTTGACCATGGCCGAGGCGTAGCCATTTGGCTTATCCAGAAGATGCATGTGATTCGGTTTGACGACCAGGTTGTGGAAGTTGCGCTCACTGCGCACGGAGAAATTGTCCATACGGACTCCTTTCATCGATGTTGGCAGGGCCACCGTGCCTCTTGGCCGGTTGGCGTCGGGATCGTGGAGCCAACTCTCTACCCCGACTCTGGATAAAACGCGCCCGCTCCTTGCGGGCAAGAGGAAGTCTATCAACGTGTACGGACAGAAATCAAGCGCCGCCTGCGAAATGACGCGTGAACGGCGTTGGTTCCCAAGTGATTATTCGGCTTTCATCCGGAAAAGTGTTGAAATAGGCACCTTAAAACTTCGGAAAAGTGTCAAATTCAATAGGCAAATTATCCGGAAAAGTGTAGCTGGATGACAAAACAGCACTTAGAAGCCGGTGCTGGATGCGGGATCCTGCGGCCGCCTTCAGCTCTCGCTACTCGTCGTCTCCGTCGTTGGGGTCGCCCTTGAGGGTGTTGATGTCCAGGTACTGGTTATCGTCCTCTTTTTGCTGGGTCTCCGACTCCGCTTGGGTGGGGCCGCGGAACAGCTGGAATCCCTCAAACGCAATGACACCGAGCAGGGCAATGATAATGGCGATAAAGGCAACCTTGACTGCCTGCGGAAATTCCGAGAAACGCAGCGCCTTTTCCTCGGCGTAATAATCGGCGAAGCGCTCTTCGCCCATGCTTTTGGTATACGCCGGCGCGGACGCGGCCTCCGGGTCATATTCCGGTGCGGGCGTGGCAGCGTACGGATCGTTGAGATAATCGCTCGATGCGGTGCCATAATCCTCGGTCTCGATGCGACCGTTGCCAGCATAGCCATCGGAATAATCGGAATATGCCGCACCGCCCTCATAGTCCGCGGCGCTCGTGTTGGCGGCAAAAAGCGGGTTAACTGGAACATCGAGCGCCGGCATGCCGGTAGAGGTCTCATCCAGATCGGCTGCAGCCCAGGAATCGTGGGTAACCTGATGGGCAACGGGCTCATCGAGCCTTGTGACCGGAGGCTTGCGCGCCGCAGGAACGGGCAACTGCTGGGCGTTATACATAACGGTGCTGTCGGCCGATTTGCCCTGCGTCGCTGCAGCGAGAAATGCCGCCGTCTCGGACGGGTCGCTTGCGGGGCGGGGAGCGGGCGTGGGCGCCGAAGTGGGTGCGGGCGACTGCGCAGGAGTCGGCGCAGATGCGGGCTTAGGCGCAAGTGCGGGATTGGGACTTGACGGGCGAGCCCCGCCGCCCATGAGTTCGTCGGCGGTCCACGGGCGATCATCCATCACGTCGTCAAGGCTCAGCGAAAACAGGTCGTCTTCACTCTCATCGAACATGCGGTGCACATGTCCACCAATTGCCGGAATCAATCCGCGACCGGTGCATGATGCCTTGCTTAACGCCATTCTGTCCCATCCTTTCGAAATACTAATGACATCGATTATATGGAACTTCCCAAGCGGCCCGGTCTCGGATTCGTGCTTTCCAGAACTCGCGCCCAAAAGGGGAGGGGCAATCCAGGCGAGTGCCTACTTGTCGCCGGCCGCCGCCTTGGCCTCATTGAGGTAGCTATAGAAGCTGTACTTGGAGATGCCAAAGAACTCGCAGGCGCGCTCGCTCGACTTGGAAATGAGGAAGGCGCCGCGACGGTCGAGGTAGCCAATGGCACGAATGCGCTCGTCTTTGGTCATGAGTGCCGCGGGCTTGCCCACAAACTGCTCGCACTCGTGCAGCAGGTCCTCGAGCAGGTCGCCGATGTTCTTGGTAATGGGCTCGGGCTCGGTATAGCCCGTGCCGCCGGTGCCAGTAAAGGCATCGAGCGAACGCTCAAAAGCCTTCATAAGCGTAATGTCAAAGTTGATGCCCAAAATGCCGACGGGTTTGCCCTCATCGTTGCGGATAAAGATCGTCGACGATTTGAGCAGCTTACCGTCGGTGGTTTTAGTGAGGTACGGCTCGCGGTCGTGTACGTCGGTGGCGCCTTCGTGCATGGACTCAAACACGATATGGCTGGGGCCGTCACCCAGTTTGCGCCCGCTGACGTGGCCGTTTTCGATCACTACGATGGAGTGGTCCACGTCCTCGGTCTCCAGATCGTGGACGACGACTTCGCAGTTGGGGCCAAATTGGAGCGCCAGACCGTGTGCGAGGCGCTTGTAAAACTCAATCTGTGCGGGGGTCATGGGTACCTTCCTAAAAATTAGTTTGGGCTCACTGTGCCATAAACCACACATGACCGCAAACAAATCCATCAACAAGGCAATTCATGACCGTTCGGCGGCGAAAAAGTACCGATTACGGCAACAAACAATTCGTTAGATATACCAATCAAAAAGTGTGATAGAACATTACTAACAAACTTTTTGTTTGGCATCCACATAAAAGTTCAGTCGTGTGAATGGGATCGGGCTGAAACGCGTATGCGGGGGCCGGCAAGAGAGGACTTAAGGAGTTCACCGTATGGCCGATAAGATCCAGTGGGCGGGCAACACGATGCCCAAGAGCGATGACAAGCACTTGGGAATCATGAGCCTCGACCACGTGAAGAAGGCCCGTGCCTTCCACCAGTCGTTCCCTCAATATACCGTCACTCCGCTTGCCCGTCTGGACGGTCAGGCTGCGCGCCTGGGCCTGTCCAACCTGTGCGTTAAGGACGAGAGCTATCGCTTTGGCCTCAACGCCTTTAAGGTCCTGGGCGGCTCGTTTGCCATGGCCAACTATATTGCCGATGAGACCGGCAAGGACGTTGCCGACTGCACCTTCGATTACCTGACCTCCGATCAGCTGGCCGAGGACTTTGGCCAGGCCACCTTCTTTACCGCCACCGACGGCAACCATGGCCGCGGCGTGGCATGGGCTGCCAACAAGCTGGGCCAGAAGGCCGTCGTTCACATGCCCAAGGGTTCCACTAAGCCCCGCTTCGATAACATCGCCGCCGAGGGCGCAACGGTGACCATCGAAGAGGTCAACTACGACGAGTGCGTGCGCATGGCCGCCGCCGAGGCCGATGCCTGCGAGCGCGGCGTCATCGTTCAGGACACCGCCTGGGAGGGCTACGAGAAGATCCCGTCCTGGATCATGGAGGGTTACGGCACCATGGCCTCCGAGGCTGCCGAGCAGCTGCGCGAGATGGCCATCAACCGCCCGACGCACGTGTTTGTCCAGGCTGGCGTGGGTTCGCTCGCCGGCGCCGTGGTGGGCTACTTCACCAACCTGTATCCCGATAACCCGCCGACCTTTGTTGTGGTCGAGTGCGCTCCGGCTGCCTGCCTGTACAAGGGCGCTGCCGCCGGCGATGGCGATCCGCGTATCGTGGACGGCGACATGCCTTCCATCATGGCCGGCCTGTGCTGCGGCGAGCCTAACATCCTGGGCTGGGATATCCTGCGCAACCACACCACTGCCTTCGTGTCCTGCCCCGACTGGGTCACCGCTCGCGGCATGCGCACCCTGGGCGCTCCCGAGAAGGGCGACCCGCGCGTCATCTCCGGCGAGTCCGGCGCTGTGACCACCGGTCTGGTCGAGACTCTCATGCTCGATCCCGAGTACGCCGAGCTCAAGGAGCTCATCGGCCTGGATAAGACGAGCTCCGTGCTCTGCTTCTCCACGGAAGGTGACACGGATCCCGACCAGTATCGCCGTATTGTTTGGGAAGGCGAATATCCCACTTACTAATCGTTAGGGCGGAGTAAATAGGTATCGCTCCGCCACCTCACAGGTAGATTCCTTCGTATGAAAGGTTATGAACAATGGCTAAAGAACTCGATTTCGACGCTATCAAGGCTGCTGCTGAGTCTCACCGCGCCGACATGACTCGCTTTCTGCGCGCTATGATCTCCCATCCCTCTGAGTCCTGCGAGGAGGGTGAGGTTGTTGCCTGCATCAAGGCCGAGATGGAGAGCCTTGGCTATGACGAGGTCAAGGTCGACGGTCTGGGCAACGTCATGGGCTTTATGGGCGAGGGCGACAAGATCATCGCCATCGACTCCCACATCGACACCGTCGGCATCGGCAACATCGAGAACTGGGATGCCGATCCCTATGAGGGCTACGAGACCGACGAGATCATCTACGGCCGCGGTGGCTCCGACCAGGAGGGCGGCATGGCTTCTGCTACCTACGCTGCCAAGATGATGAAGGACATGGGCCTCATCCCCGAGGGCTACAAGATCATGGTCGTCGGCACCGTCCAGGAAGAGGACTGCGACGGCATGTGCTGGCAGTACATCTACAACAAGGATGGCATTAAGCCCGAGTTCGTCATTTCCACCGAGCCCACCGACGGCGGCATCTATCGCGGTCACCGCGGCCGCATGGAGATCCGCGTCGACGTTCACGGTACCTCCTGCCACGGCTCCGCTCCCGACCGCGGCGACAACGCCATCTACAAGATGGCCGACATCATCGCCGACGTTCGCGCCCTCAACAACAACGGCTGCGACGAGTCGACCGACATCAAGGGTCTCGTCAAGATGCTCGACCCCAAGTACAACCCCGAGCACTTCGAGGACGCCCGCTTCCTGGGCCGCGGCACCTGCACCGTCAGCCAGATCTTCTACACCAGCCCCAGCCGCTGCGCCGTGGCCGATTCCTGCGCTATCTCCATCGACCGTCGCATGACCGCCGGTGAGACCTGGGAGTCCTGCCTGGACGAGATCCGCAACCTGCCGGCCGCCAAGAAGTACGGCGACGACGTGAAGGTCTCCATGTACATGTACGACCGTCCGTCCTGGACCGGCGAGGTCTACGAGACCGAGGCTTACTTCCCCACGTGGATCAACAAGGAGACCGCTCCGCACGTCAAGGCCCTCGTCGACGCCCACAAGGCCATGTTTGGTGACGAGCGCATCGGCTGCGAGCCCAGCATGGACAAGCGCACCGGTCGTCCGCTGTGCGACAAGTGGACCTTCTCCACGAACTGCGTTTCCATCCAGGGCCGCTATGGCATCCCCTGCGTCGGCTTTGGCCCGGGTGCCGAGTCTCAGGCTCACGCTCCCAACGAGGTCACCTACAAGGACGACCTGGTCACCGCTGCCGCCATGTATGTGGCTGCTCTGAACCTCTACGATCCGAGCCAGGCCGATGGCGACGCCACCGTGTTCCGCGCCGGTCTGACCAACAACAAGATCGACTAGTCCCATTCCTCGATTTTGTTGAGCCGGGGGCCGCTCGTGTCCCCGGCACCCCCTGTTGACTTGGGGCCCGCGGTCGTTATCTCCCATGCTTCCTCAACGGTGGCGGGTCCTCGTCATGGTGCTTTGCATGTTCTAGCCACACGCGCATGCCGGAGCACATCTACTCATTGCGATCGTTTCATCTTTAGAAAGGACATTTCCATGGACGCTAAGTTTACCGAGCTCGTCGAGCAGCTGAACGGCCTCGATTTTAAGGGCATGTACGGCAGCGACTTCCTGCACACCTGGGACAAGACCACCGATGAGCTCAAGGCTCTCTACATCGTCGCCGACGCCCTGCGCGAGCTGCGTGAGAACAACGTCTCTCCCAAGATCTTCGACTCGGGCCTGGCCGTCTCCCTGTTCCGCGACAACTCCACCCGTACGCGCTTCTCCTTCTCTAAGGCCGCCAACCTGCTCGGCCTTGAGCTGCAGGACCTGGACGAGAAGAAGTCCCAGATCGCTCACGGCGAGACCGTCCGCGAGACCGCTACCATGATCTCCTTCATGGCCGACGTCATCGGCATCCGCGACGACATGTACATCGGCAAGGGCGACGCCTACATGGCCGAGGTCTCCGAGTCCGTGCAGCAGGCCTACGAGGACGGCGTTCTGGATCACCGTCCCACGCTCATCTCCCTGCAGTCCGACTCCGATCACCCCACGCAGTCCTCTGCCGACATGCTTTACCTCATCAACGAGTTTGGCGGTCTTGAGAACCTCAAGGGCAAGAAGGTCGCCGTTACCTGGGCCTATTCGCCCTCTTACGGCAAGCCGCTGTCCTGCCCGCAGTCGCTGATCAGCCTGCTGCCCCGCTTTGGCATGGACGTCACCCTGGCTCACCCCGAGGGCTACGACCTCATGCCCGAGGTCGTCGAGCGCGCTAAGGGCTACGCCGCCGAGTCCGGCACCACCTTTAAGCAGGTCAACACCATGGCCGAGGCCTTCGAGGGCGCCGACATCGTGATCCCCAAGAGCTGGGCTCCGTTTGCCGCCATGGAGAAGCGTACCAATCTGTACGCCGAGGGCGACGACGCCGGCATCGCTGCGCTCGAGAAGGAGCTGCTCGCCCAGAACGCCACCCATCAGGATTGGTGCTCCACGACTGAGCTCATGGAGAATACCGCCAACGGCCAGGACACCATCTTTATGCACCCGCTGCCCGCCGACATCTCCGGTGTCTCCTGCGAGCACGGCGAGGTTAACGCCGACGTCTTCGACATGCACCGTGTGGGCATGTACAAGGAGGCCAGCTACAAGCCGTACGCCATCGCTGCCATGATGTTCCTGCAGAAGGTTGCCGATCCCGCCGCTACTCTCAAGGCCCTCGACGAGCGCAACACCGCCCGTTGGCTCCAGGCCTAAAGCTGGGCTGAGGTAAGCCATGTAAAGGGGGCGCTCTGCCAACCGGCGGGGTGCCCTTTTTTGCATCGCGGGCGTGCGGGATAGGCGCTTTCGATGTGGATGCCCGCGGCGCGAGTTATGGGTACGATGGTTTCAGGGGAGGTATCACCATGAAACTTGGATGCGTCATTATGGCTTCGGGCGAGGGCAAGCGGTTTGGCTCTAACAAGATGCTTGCCGATATCTATGGCGAGCCGCTGATTGCCCGGACCATCGATTCGGTTCCCCGGGGCTTTGACGTCGTGGTTTCGACGCGTTGGCCCGAGGTCGCCCAGATTTGCGAGGACAAGCATTGCCCGTGCGTGCTGCACGATGGCGGGCTGCGCAGCGAAAGCGTCCGTGCGGGCCTTTCATGGGGAGTCGAACGCAACTGGAAAGGTTGCCTCTTTTTGCCGGGCGACCAGCCGCTCGTGAGTTCGGATTCTTTTGATGCCATGGTTCGTGCATTTGACGAGCGTGACCGCAAACATCCGGTGCGTCTTGCGTGTAACGGTGAGCCTTCGAGCCCGGTGCTCTTTCCGGCGGAACTGTTCGATGCACTTATGTGTCTTGAGGGCAAGGACGGCGGGGACTCGATTCTCAAAGGCCGTACCGACGTGGTGCTGGTCGAGGCGCGTGCCTACGAGCTGTGGGACGTCGATACCGTCAAGGGACAGCAACGCATAACGGAGCATATCGCGGCCTGCTCGTATTTTGATCGCGTGGCCAACAGTATTAATCAATAAGGAGCAACATGATCATCATCAAAAACGGCGCGCTCGTGACGCCCCAGGGGCTTCGCCGCGCCGATCTTACCATGGAGGGCGATAAGATCGTGCGGATCGCCGCGGCGATTGAGCCGGCCGAGGGCGATACCGTTGAGGATGCCGTGGGCTGTTGGGTGTTCCCCGGCTTTATCGACGGCCACACGCACATGCAGTGCTGGACTGGCATGGATTGGACAGCCGATAGCTTTGAAACCGGCACGCGTGCGGCTGCCTGCGGCGGTACGACGACCATCGTGGACTACGCGACGGCTGATCGCGGCGTGACCATGCCCGATGCCTTGGCCGAGTGGCATCGCCGTGCCGACGGAACCTGCACGGCCAACTACGCCTTTCATATGGCACTCGCCGAGTGGAATGAACGCAACCGCGCCGATCTTTCGGCTATGCGCGAGGCGGGCGTATCGTCGTTTAAGACCTACTTTGCCTACGATCATTTGCGCCTGGACGATGCCGAGACGCTCGAGGTGCTCGAGGAGCTCAAGCGTATTGGCGGCATACTGTGCGTGCATTGCGAGAACGGTACGCTGGTGAATGAGCTGCAGAAGCGCGTGTACGAGCAGGGGATTCATGGACCCGAGGGGCATGCGCTCAGCCGCCCGGACGTGTGTGAGGCCGAAGCCGTGAGCCGCCTGCTGTATCTGGCGCACCTGGCCGGCGACGCCCCAGTCAACGTGGTGCACCTTTCGACCAAGTTGGGGCTCGAGGCCATTCGTGCGGCCAAGGCGCGCGGGCAGAAGAATATCTATGTCGAGACCTGCCCTCAGTATCTGATGCTCGACGACACCTGCTATCTGGAGCAGGGCGAGGACGGCTTTGCGGGTGCCAAGTATGTGATGAGCCCGCCACTGCGCCATGCCGGCGACCGTGCCGCGCTGCGCGAGGCGCTTGTGGCCGGCGAGATCGATACTATTGCGACCGATCATTGCAGCTTTAACCTGCACGGGCAAAAGGACCGCGGACGCGATGATTTCCGCGCGATTCCCAACGGCGGGCCCGGCGTGGAGCATCGTCCCGTCGCGATTGCCACGAGCTTTGAGGGCCAGCTGGGACCCGAGGATCTGTGCCGCTTGATGAGCGAGAACCCGGCGCGCGTCTTTGGCATGTATCCGCGCAAGGGCTGTCTTGCCGAGGGCTCCGATGCCGACGTGTGCGTGTGGGATCCCAAGGCGCGCTGGACCATTAGCGCGGCGACGCAGCATCAGGCTGTGGACTACACGCCGCTCGAGGGTTTTGAGGCACATGGCCGCGCCAAGGCCGTGTTTGTGAACGGCGTGCTGGTGGCGCGCGATGGCGAGCCCACCGGAGCCCAACCCGGTCGCTACGTGCCCCGCTAGCAGGAAGGCCGCCAGGGTAGCTAATTTGGGACGGGGCTCTTTTAGCTACCCTTGCCTGCCTGATGATTTTTCTCTCAACATGGGGTAGCTAAAAGAGCCCCGTCCCAAATTAGCTACCCTTTGAGGCTGGTGGTGATGATGGAACGGTCGAGGGCTGCCTCGAAGCGATCTGCCATCGTTGGGTCGGCAAGCGTGTCGACTTGGTTGAGCATGATGCGGGCATTGTTGAGGTTCAGCATTCGCAGCTCGGCATTGAGCACCATGGCGACGCGCTCTGGGGTGGCAGCGTCGGTGGGCTCGCAGCCGCAGCGCTCGCAGAAGAGCTCGGGGCGGTGGACAACCTCGGCGACGGGCTTGCCCAGCCCCGAGGCGCCGACGACCCAGACAACGTTTGCTGTGCCGGAGGGAATTACCGGCTCCCAAGCGGCATGCGCCTTGAGCGGGAGTCGCTTGCTACCGTCTGCCTCGGCCAGGACGTAGTCAAAGCGCTGCGCCAGCTGGTCGAGCGGCTCGGCGGGGGAGGAGAACTTGCCCGTCTCCGGGTCCAAGACACCAGCTTGGCAGATGCTTCCCCGCACAAGCCCCGCGCAGGCCTCGCAGGTGCAACCGGGGACATGCGAGGCGCCCGGCTTCCAAGGCGCGGCGTCCAGGCGACGATTCGACCCGTCCCATGGCACGCCGGCAACGGGAAGCATATGCGTGGTGGTGCAGAGGAGCACGCGGTCGCCAGCGCGCATGAGCTCAAGACCCAGCGTCTTTAGCAAGGTCGACTTGCCACCGCTGCCGATAATCGCGGTAATGCCCGGCTTGATCCTGAGCGCCGAGGCAAGATTGCCGCTAACCGTTTCCATCTGTTCACCGCCGTATAATACTGTGATAATAAATAATCATCAGAGTAGCGGTCGAACCGCTTTTGCTCTGCTCAAACCGTAGCACAGGGAGGTGCCCCGGGAATGCTCGTTTATGTTCGCGGCGCCGGCGATATCGCCACGGGCGTCGCCGCCCGTTTGGTGCGCGCCGGCGTGTCGGTCGTTATGGCCGATATCGCGGTTCCCACGTGCATCCGCCGCACAATCAGTTTTTGCGAGGCCATTCGCCTGGGCGAGGTCCAGGTCGAGGGCATTCGCGCTCGCTTGGCGCAGACGCCGGCAGAGGCGCTTGCAATTACCGAGGCCGGAGACGTCGCCGTCGTGGTAGACCCCCAGGCCAAGATGCTCGACGAACTGAAACCCGCTGCCGTGGTCGACGCGATTTTGGCCAAGCGCAACCTGGGTACCACGCGCGACATGGCGCCTGCCGTCATCGCCGTGGGACCGGGCTTCACCGCGCCGGTTGACTGCGACGCCGTGGTCGAGACCATGCGCGGGCATTTTTTGGGCCGCGTCATTACCCAGGGCTCGCCCCAGCCCAACACGGGCGTGCCGGGCGTGATCGCCGGCTATGGCAAGGAGCGCGTTATCCACAGCCCCGCCGCCGGCGTGTTTCGGTCCGACCGCGCAATCGGCGACATCGTGAGCGCCGGAGACGTGATTGGCTACGCGGACGATACGCCCATGTGCACGCAGATCGATGGCTGTCTGCGCGGGCTTTTGGCGAACGGCGTGCAGGTGACCGAGGGCTTTAAATGCGCCGATGTCGATCCGCGCGGCGATGCCAGCTATATCAACTACATTTCGGACAAGGCGACGTCGGTCGGCGGCGGCGTGCTCGAGGCACTCGCTATGCTCACCGATATCTTTAGAGGATAGAAGGCGGCAATGGAAAAGCTCGATGTTGTGAATGCGGCGCTTGCCGCCCTGCGTGCTGGCGAGACGTGCGAGCTCGTGGTCGTGGCCGGCACGGCGGGGTCGTCACCGCGCGGTGTGGGCGCATGGATGGCCGTCTTTGCCGATGGCAGCCAGGCGGGCACTATCGGCGGCGGCAAGATTGAGCTCTTTGCGCTGGACGAGGCGCGAGAGCTGCTGGCCGCGGGGCAATCGCGTCTGGTCCGCTACACCATGGGCGGCGAGAACTCCGATACCGGCATGATCTGCGGCGGAGCCATTTGCCTGTGCTATCTGCATCTGGATGCGACCCAGGCACCGTTGTTCCAGGAAATTGCCGACGTCTTGGCCTATCGGCGCATCGGCGACTTCGTCATCGACTTTGAGCCGTTTATCGCGAGCGCGTTCGAGGGCGATGTAGCCGAGTACCATGGCGAGGAATCGCGCCGCACCATTGCAGGCTGCCCCGGGCTTTCGCTGGTGGAGGAGGGGAGTAAGGTCACCTACACCAACGCGGCCTCTGAGATTCCCGCGGCGCACATCGAGACGCTCTGCCCCGAGGGCCTGACCTATATCTTTGGCTGCGGCCACGTGGGCGCCGCGACGGCGCGCGTGCTCACGGCGGCGGGCTTTGCCGTCGTGGCCTGCGATGACCGCCCCGGCACGTTGACGCCCGAATGGGTGCCCGGTGTCTACGATCGTCGCCTGGTCGATTACAAGAACCTGAGCAAGCAGTGCCCCATCGGCCCGCGCGACTTGGTGGTCGTGGCCACAGCAGGCCACAAGTCCGATATCGACGTGGTGATTCAGGCCATGCGTGCCAAGCCTGCCTACCTGGGCTGTCTGGGTTCGCGTCGCAAGACGGCCTTTGTGCGTGCCCGCCTGGAGCAGGAAGGCTTTACACAGGACCAGATCGACGAGCTGCACCTTCCGATCGGCGTTGCCATCGAGGCCGAGGACCCCGAGGAGATCGCCATCTCCATCGCCGCCGAGATGATCCACCTGCGCCGCACCAAACTCGTCCCCCGCAAGCGCTAATCGCATCCCCACCAATAAGTTGCGGTGAAATACGGACTGTTTAAGCCTGTTAAGCCGTCAAACAGTCCCTATTTCACCGCAACTGCTTTTTGGGATCCATTTGTGCGGGGGAGTTGTGGAGTTGTGCAGGCAGACGAGGTTTTTCTGGAAATACGCACCCAATGCGCGTATAGTACCGATTGTTTTGTCGGCTCCTGCTGCGTCGAGTCCAAACCGCGAAATGCCATGAGCGGCGCGGATGCAGTCAGGAGGCACGAGGACAACCCATCGTGGCCACGCCCCGTGCTTAAAACCCCAAGAAGGAGTGAACAATGGCAGAAGAGAAGTATGTGCCGCGTCTGAAGACCAAGTACAACAACGAGGTCAAGCAGCAGCTTCAGGACAAGTTCCAGTACGAGAACGTCATGATGATCCCCAAGTTTGAGAAGATCGTCGTGAACATGGGTGTCGGCGAGGCCGCTACCGATTCCAAGGCCATCGACGGTGCCGTGCGCGACCTGCGCGCCATCACCGGCCAGCAGCCGATGATCACCCGTGCCCGCAAGTCCATCGCTACCTTCCGCCTGCGCGCTGGTATGCCGATCGGCTGCAAGGTTACCCTGCGTGGCGACCGTATGTGGGAGTTCTTCGATCGTCTGACCTCCGTCGCGATCCCCCGTATCCGCGACTTCCGCGGCATCTCCGCCAAGAGCTTCGACGGCCGTGGTAACTTCTCCATGGGCGTCACCGAGCAGCTCATCTTCCCCGAGATCGACTTCGACTCCGTCGATCACCAGCGCGGTATGGACATCACTTTCGTGACCACCGCCAATACCGATGAGGAGGCCAAGGCCCTTCTGGACGCCTTCGGTTTCCCGTTCAAGAAATAGGTTCACCTGCCCTATAAGCGCCGTTCCCACAAGGGGGCGGCGCTTGGGGCGAACAATACTCTATGTGAGGAGGATATAAGTGGCTAAGACATCGATGATCGTCAAGTGCAATCGCAAGCAGAAGTTCTCTACTCGTGAGTACACGCGCTGCCAGCGCTGCGGCCGTCCGCACTCTGTGTACCGCAAGTTCGGCCTGTGCCGTGTCTGCTTCCGCGAGCTTGCACTCAAGGGCGAGCTTCCCGGCGTTAAGAAGGCCAGCTGGTAAGTCACTACCAGCGTTTCAAGCATCAGTTTGGAACAGGGAAAACGCGCTAAAAAGGCTTTGCCGTTAAGGGCGGCGAAGAACCAAGAGCACGTGTTCATCAAGAACGAAGGAGAATCTGTATGAACCTTACAGACCCGATCGCAGATATGCTTACGCGCATCCGTAACGCTAACTCTGTGAACAAGGCCACGGTCTCCATGCCGAGCAGCAAGAAGCTCGTCGAGATCGCTCGTGTTCTGCACGAGGAGGGCTACATCGAGGGCTACGATGTCGAGGACACCGTTCCCCAGAAGACTCTGCACATCACGCTTAAGTATGGTCCCAAGAAGGCTAAGGTCATCAACGGCATCCGCCGCATTTCCAAGCCGGGCCTGCGTAAGTACACCGGCGTTGCCGACATGCCCCGCGTCCGCGGTGGCCTTGGTACCGCCATTATTTCCACCAGCCATGGCGTCATGACCGACCGCGATGCTCGCAAGCACAACGTCGGCGGCGAGATCATCGCTTACGTCTGGTAATTCGCTCGGTAGGTAGAAGGAAAGGAGATCACCGTGTCTCGTATCGGTAATAAGCCTGTCCAGATTCCCGCCGGAGTCGAAGTGGCAGTCAACGGCAACAACGTTGTCGTCAAGGGCCCCAAGGGCCAGCTCGAGCTCGATGTCTTTGAGAAGCTCGCTATCAACGTCGAGGACAACGTCCTCACCGTTTCCCGTCCCGACGACGAGCGTGAGACCCGTGCCCGCCACGGCCTCACCCGCGCCCTCATCCACAACATGGTTGTTGGCGTTTCCGAGGGCTTCGAGAAGAAGCTCGAGCTCGCCGGCGTCGGTTACCGCGTGCAGCAGAAGGGCAAGAACCTCGAGTTCTCCCTGGGCTTCTCGCACCCCGTGATCGTCGAGGCTCCCGAGGGCATCACCTTCGAGGTTCCCGACAACACCCACGTGAACGTCAAGGGTATCAACAAGCAGCAGGTCGGTCAGATCGCCGCTGAGATCCGCGGCCATCGTCCTCCCGAGCCTTACAAGGGCAAGGGTATCCACTACGTTGGCGAGCACATCCGCCGCAAGCTGGGTAAGGCCGCCAAGTAGTCGTAACCGACTCACTCGCATAAGACCAGCACCCCGTCAGGTGCTGGCAAGATCAACCTTTTTAGGAGTTTACGTATGAACAAGCATAAGGCGAAGCTGGAAGGCCTCAAGCGTCGTCAGCGTCGTGTTCGCGGCAAGGTCTCGGGTACCTCCGAGCGTCCGCGTCTTCGCGTGACCCGTACTAACGCCAACATCTATGCCCAGATCATCGACGACAGCAAGGGCTCCAGCCTGACGCTCGTCTCTGCCTCGACCCTCGAGGACGAGTTCAAGGGCACCCACACCTCGAACAAGGAGGCTGCGGAGAAGGTCGGTCAGCTCGTTGGCAAGCGCGCCATCGAGGCCGGCATCACCAAGGTCGCCTTCGATCGCGGTGGCCGTATCTACCATGGCCGCGTCAAGGCCCTCGCCGACGGTGCTCGTGCCGCCGGTCTCGAGTTCTAGGAGGTATGTAGCACATGGCTCGTAATCAGAAGCAGCAGCGCGAGGCCTCCGAGTTCGAGGAGCGCGTCGTTTACATCAACCGCGTGTCGAAGACCGTCAAGGGTGGTCGTCGCATGAGCCTCGTCGCTCTCGTCGTCGTTGGCGACGGCAAGGGCAACGTCGGCGTTGGCATGGGCAAGTCCGCTGAGGTGCCCATGGCCATCTCCAAGGCATCTCTCGATGCCAAGAAGAACATGTTCCACGTGCCGGTGACCGAGCAGGGCACCATCCCGCACGAGGTTCTCGGCCACTTTGGTGCCGGCCGCATCATCATCAAGCCCGCTGTCGAGGGTACCGGCGTTATCGCCGGCGGCGCTGTGCGTCCCCTCTTTGAGCTTGCTGGCATCAAGAACGTCCTGTCCAAGTCCCTCGGTACCGACAACGGCCTCAACATCATCAAGGCTGCCGTCGAGGGCCTCAAGGAGCTCTCCAGCCCTGAGGACGTCGCGGCTCCCCTTCTTGGCAGGTGCGTTTTTTCGCCGTGGCCTGACGGTCTCCGAGATGTTCGTCGGTAAGGAGAACTAAGCATGGCTGACACCATCAAGATCAAGCAGGTCCGCAGCACCAACGGTTGCAAGCAGGACCAGGTCCGTACTGTCCGTGCCCTCGGTCTCCACAGGATCCGCGAGGTTCGCGAGATTGCTGACAACGAGTCCGTCCGCGGCATGATCTTCAAGGTCAAGCACCTTGTCGAGATTGTAGAGGAGTAGCAAATGCAGCTTCACGATCTTACTCCCGCGCCCGGTTCCACCAAGAACCGCAAGCGCGTCGGCCGTGGCAATTCTTCGGGTCACGGCACCACTTCTGGCCGCGGCCAGAAGGGCCAGGGTTCCCGCTCTGGCGGCACCAAGGGTGCCGGCTTCGAGGGTGGCCAGACTCCGCTGGCTATGCGCCTGCCCAAGCTTCCGGGCTTCCGCAACCCCCGTCGTATCGAGTACACCGCCGTTAACGTTGAGCGTCTCGAGCGTAAGTTCGAGGACGGCGCTGTGATCGACGGTGCCGCTCTTAAGGCCGCTCGCATCACCAAGAGCGAGTTCGAGCCCGTCAAGGTGCTCGGCAATGGTGAGCTCACCAAGAAGTTCACGGTCAAGGTCGACAAGGTCAGCGCTTCTGCGCAGGCCAAGATCGAGGCCGCCGGCGGAAAGGTCGAGCTGCCGTGCTAAATGGTCTTAAGAATGCTTTCCGCATCAAAGAATTGCGCGAAAAGATTCTTTTTACCATAGCTATGCTCGTCGTGTACCGCATTGGTGCGCACGTTCCTGTGCCCGGCATTCCCTTCCAGGGGATGCTGGGCCTTTTCTCGACCGATAACAATTCGGTCGCCGCAGGTGCTATGGCCCTCCTGAATCTTTTCTCTGGCGGCGCGTTGAGCTATGTGTCGGTGTTTTCGCTGGGCATCATGCCTTACATCACCAGCTCGATCATCCTCCAGATGCTCCAGGCCGTCGTGCCTTCCCTGCATGAGCTTGCCCGCGAGGGCGAGGTCGGTCAGACCAAGATTACGCAGTATTCGCGTTACCTCACCCTGGCTCTGGCAATCCTCAACTCCGTGGGTTACCTCTTCCTCTTTAAGAGCTTCGGCATCAGCTTCAATGGCGCCGGCGCTCCCGAGATCATCTTCGACCTCATGATCGTCGGTACGCTCACCGCGGGCGCCATGCTGATCATGTGGATTGGTGAGCTCATCACCCAGCGCGGTATCGGCAATGGCATGTCGCTGATCATCTTCGCGAACATCATGGCCGGTCTGCCGCAGGCTATCTTCTCCAGCACCGAGGGCAATGCCGGTGGCATCATCACCATGGTGATCATCTGCGCCATCATCCTGCTGGTTATCCCGCTGATTGTTTTCCTTGAGCGCGGCCAGCGCCGCATCCCGGTCTCCTACGCTAAGCGCGTCGTGGGCCGTCGCATGATGGGTGGCCAGACCACCTACCTGCCCATCAAGGTCAA
The DNA here is from genome assembly GCA_900540095.1 of uncultured Collinsella sp. GTDB lineage: Bacteria > Actinomycetota > Coriobacteriia > Coriobacteriales > Coriobacteriaceae > Collinsella. The sequence goes on along the minus strand of UQEO01000007.1, from coordinate 11,095 downwards.
CACCGCGGGTGTCGTGCCGATCATCTTCGCTTCGGCGCTGCTGTACTTCCCGGCTCAGATTGCCGTGTTCTTCCCCGGCATCGGCTGGATTCAGGCAGTTGCCTCCGCGCTTTCGACCGGTTGGCTCAACTGGGTGCTTAACGTTGTCCTCATCGTGTTCTTCGCGTACTTCTACACCTCCATGGTGTTCAACCCCGATGACACGGCCGATAACCTTAAGAAGCAGGGCGGCTTTATTCCGGGCGTGCGTCCGGGTAGGGCTACCGCGGCCTACATCAAGAACGCGCTCAACAAGATCACGCTTCCCAGCGCTGTCTTTTTGGCGCTCATCGCCATCGTGCCTTCGATCATCTTCTCCTTCACGGGTAACCATCTGATCCAGGCATTTGGCGGCACGTCCATCCTCATCATGGTCGGCGTCGTGCTCGACACGGTCGATAAGCTCGAAGGCCAGATCAAGATGTATGATTACGATGGATTCTTTAAATAGGCTAGAGGAGGATTGCTCATGAACCTCGTATTGCTCGGAGCTCCGGGTGCCGGTAAGGGCACCGTCGCACAGGAGCTCGTCGCCGAGTTTGGCGTCGCCCACATTTCCACGGGCGACCTGCTGCGTGCTGCCGTCAAGGGTGGCACCGAGCTTGGTATTCAGGCTAAGAAGTACATGGACGCTGGCGAGCTCGTTCCCGACCAGCTCGTGATCGACCTTGTCAAGGAGCGCCTTGCCGCCGATGACGCCCAGCAGGGCTTCATCCTCGACGGCTTCCCGCGCAACACCGCCCAGGCTGTGACGCTCGATTCCGAGCTCTCCGCCATGGGTCGCGAGATCGACTGCGCCCTTCTGGTCGATGTGGCCCCCGAGGTCATTATCGATCGTCTGTCTTCGCGTCGCACCTGCCGCGCATGCGGTTACACCGGCACCGCTGCCGATGCTACCTGCCCCAAGTGTGGCGGCGAGATGTATCAGCGCGACGACGACAAGCCCGAGACCATCAAGAACCGTCTCGACGTCTACGAGAAGTCCACGAGCCCGCTCGTCGACTACTATCGTGGCCAGGGTCTGCTCAAGTCGGTCAACGGTGACCAGGCTCGCGAGACCGTGTACGGGGATGTCAAAGAGGCTCTCGGTCTATGATCAAGATTAAGTCTGCAACGCAAATCGAGCAGATGAAGAAGGCAGGAGCGCTATCTAAGATGGCGCTCCGCCACGTTGGAGCCATGGTGCGCCCCGGCGTTTCCACCTTTGAGCTCGATCAGCTCGCGGAGCAGATTATCCGCATGCATGGCGGCACCCCGGCCTTTAAGGGTTACGGCGGGTTCCCGGGGACCATTTGCGCATCGATCAACGATGCCGTGGTCCACGGTATTCCCAACCCCGACATGATCCTGCGCGATGGCGATATCATCTCCATCGATACGGGAGCCGTTGTCGACGGTTGGGTCGGCGATAACGCTTGGACGTTTTTCGTCGGCACCCCCACGCCCGAAGCCAAGGCTTTGTGCGAGGTCACGCGCGATTGCCTTAAGGCTGCCATCGAGCAGGCTGTTCCCGGTAACCATATCGGGGACGTCGGTTATGCCGTTCAGTCCCTCGCCGAGTCTCACGGTTACGGTGTGCTTCGTGATTATGTAGGCCATGGCATTGGCCGCGTGATGCACGAGGACCCCAACGTTCCTAACTATGGAAAGAAGGGGAGGGGCGTTCGCCTCCAGGCCGGCATGGTCATTGCCATCGAGCCGATGGTTACGATGGGTTCCAACCATGTGAGCACGGGCTCCGACGGTTGGATTGTTACGACCAACGATCACCTGCCCGCCGCGCACTACGAGAACACCGTCGCCATTACCAATGATGGTCCGGTGATTCTCACCACGGATGCCCAAGGTGCTTGGTGCTCCCTCCAAGGCGGAGAAATGTAACAAGTTCCACTTAGTTGTGGAGCCATTACGAAGTTATTACGATGCGTGCATACGTGTTGTAGAATACTCAATCGCTGTCGTTTTCTAGAGAAAGATGATTGCTTGTGAAGAAGGAAGACGCAATTGAGCTCGAGGGTACGGTAAAGGAACCGTTGCCCAACGCCATGTTTAAGGTCGAGCTCGAGAACGGTCATTCGGTTCTGTGCAACATTTCTGGCAAGATCCGAATGAATTACATCCGTATTCTCCCCGGTGACAGGGTTGTCGTGGAGCTTTCCCCGTACGACCTGACCCGCGGCCGCATCACCTATCGCTACAAATAGCGGCACGCATACACGCACTCCATTTCCGACTGCAGGCTTAGCTCAACCTACGGTCGGATTGTGTGTGAAGACCAGCCATAGTTTTAAACGCCTGCGGCTGGGCGAGTAGATAGTAGGGAAGTAGTTTGAGCGCTACCGAAAGGAAGAACGATGAAGGTACGTCCTTCGGTCAAGAAGATGTGCGATAAGTGCAAAATCATTAGGCGCCATGGCAAGGTCCTCGTCATTTGCGAGAACCCCCGTCATAAGCAGCGTCAGGGTTAAGAGAGGAGACTACGTTGGCCCGTATTAATGGTGTCGACCTCCCGCGTGAGAAGCGCGTTGAGATCGGTCTGACCTACATTTACGGCATCGGCCGCACCACTGCGACGAAGATTTGCGTCGAGTGCAACGTTAACGTGGATACGCGCGTTAAGGACCTCACCGAGGATGAGGTTAATGCCATCCGCGATTATATCGATAAGAACCAGATCATGGTTGAGGGCGACCTCCGCCGTGAGCGCAACCAGAACGTCAAGCGCCTTATGGACATCGGCTGCAACCGCGGCCTTCGTCACCGCAAGGGCCTCCCGGTCCGCGGCCAGCGCACCCACACTAACGCTCGTACCCGCAAGGGCCCGAAGCGTCAGATCGGTGCTAAGAAGAAGAAATAAGGAGCGCTAGATAGATGGCTACTGCTAAGAAGAACGTTCGCGCTGCCCGTCTGAAGCGCGCGGACCGTAAGAACATTTCCGTGGGCCAGGCTCACATTCGTTCTACGTTCAACAACACGATCGTTTCGATCACCGATCCCCAGGGCAACGTCATTTCCTGGAAGTCGGCTGGCCAGGTGGGCTTCAAGGGCTCCCGTAAGTCCACGCCGTTCGCTGCCCAGATGGCTGCCGAGGCTGCTGCCAAGCAGGCCATGGAGCACGGTATGAAGAAGGTTTCCGTCTTCGTCAAGGGCCCCGGCTCCGGTCGTGAGACCGCCATCCGCTCCCTCCAGGCTGCTGGCCTCGAGGTCTCGAGCATCCAGGACAAGACCCCCATTCCGCACAACGGCTGCCGCCCCAAGAAGCGTCGCCGCGTGTAACTGAAAGGATCGTATCAATATGGCAATCGACAGGACTCCTGTTCTTAAGCGCTGCCGTCAGCTCGGGATCGATCCCGCTGAGCTCGGTTACAGCAGCAAGAAGGAATCTATCCGTCAGCCCAAGCGCCGTCGCAAGGAATCTGAGTACGGCATGCAGCTGCGCGAGAAGCAGAAGGTCAAGTTCATCTATGGCGTTCTGGAGAAGCAGTTCCACGGCTACTTCAACAAGGCCCGCAAGATGAACGGCGTCACCGGTGAGAACCTCATGATCATCCTTGAGTCTCGCCTCGACAACGTTGTCTTCCGTCTTGGCTTCGCCCGCACCCGCAAAGAGGCTCGTCAGTCCGTCCGTCATGGTCACTTCACCGTGAACGGCAAGCGCGTGGACATCCCGTCCTACCGCGTCAAGGCCGGCGACGTCGTCGCTGTCGGCGAGAAGTTCCGTGACCTCCTCCCCATCAAGGAGGCCCTGATTTCCTCCGAGCGCTTTGAGGTTCCTGGCTGGCTCGAGGTCGATATCGAGAAGCTGTCTGGTAACGTGCTCGCTCTGCCGACGCGTGAGCAGATCAGCGGTGATATCAACGAGCAGCTCATCGTCGAGCTCTACTCTAAGTAGTCCATCCGGGCTGCTGAGGCTGGAGGTAATACATGTCAGAATTCATTAGGCCTCAGGTTCAGGTCGAAGAGATCAACGAGACGTCTGCTCGTGTCTCCGTCGAGCCGCTCGAGCGTGGTTACGGCGATACGCTGGGTAACTCCCTTCGTCGCGTTCTTCTGTCCTCGCTCGAGGGTGCCGCCGTCGAGGCTATTCAGATCGATGGTGCGCAGCACGAGTTCATGACCATCCCTAACATGGTCGAGGATGTCACCGACATCGTCCTGAATGTCAAGGGTCTTGTCTTCAGGGCTCTCGGCACGACCGACGAGGCGACCGCCACCATCTCGGTTGACGGCCCCTGCGAGGTCACCGGTGCGGACTTCTTTATTCCGTCCGAGTTTGAGCTGGTCAACCCCGAGCAGCACATCGCTACGCTCACCGAGGGTGGCCATCTCACCATGAGCATGCGCATCGGCTATGGCCGCGGCTATGTTTCTGGCGAGGCCAACAAGCGCGACAACGATCCCATCGGTGTGATCCACGTCGACTCGCTGTACTCGCCGGTTTCCCGTTGCGCCAAGCTCGTTGAGGCTTGCCGTGTCGGTCAGCACACCGACTACGACCGCCTTGTCCTCGAGATCGAGACCAACGGCTCCATCGCCCCGCGCGACGCCGTGGTCCAGGCTGCCAATATCATCAACCAGCATATGGCCGCCTTTATGAACCTTGCCGAGACCCCCGAGGTCGAGGAGGAGGCTTCGATCTTCGCTCCCGAGGTCACCAACGACAACGCCGAGCTGGACAAGCAGATCGAGGATCTGGACCTTTCCGTCCGTTCCTACAACTGCCTTAAGCGCGCCAGCATTCACTCGGTCCGTCAGCTCGTTGAGTTCTCGGAGAACGATCTGCTCAACATCCGTAACTTCGGTGTTAAGTCGATCGAGGAAGTGAAGGACAAGCTTGAGTCCATGGGCCTGAGCCTGAAGGCTTAATGCTTCGCATATTTGAGGAGAAACTAGACCATGCGTCACAACGTTAAGAAGGGCCTGAAGCTCGGCACCGATGCGAGCCACACCAAGGCCATGAAGAAGAGCCTTGCTAAGGCCCTCTTCGAGAACGACCGCATCAAGACCACCGAGACCCGCGCTAAGGCGCTGCGTTCGGTCGTCGACCCGATCATCACTTGGGCCAAGAAGGGCGACCTGCACTCTCGTCGTCTGGCTATCGCCAAGCTCGGCGATAAGCAGCTCGTTGCCGAGATCTTCGACAAGGCTGCCCAGGGCATGTGGCAGGACCGCAACGGCGGTTACACCCGCATCATGAAGCTCGGTAACCGTAAGGGCGACAACGCTCCCATCGTTATCATGGAGCTCGTCACCGAGCCTTGCACGCCTAAGGCCAAGAAGGCTGCTCCGGCCCCCAAGAAGGCCGCTGCTCCCAAGAAGGTCGAGGCTGTCGAGGAGGCTCCTGCTGAGGAGACCGCTGAGTAGACATTCCGTCTGCATAGGCTATATTCGAGGGGTACGTTCGCGTACCCCTCTTTTTTTGCCGCGATACCGTTACTTGTTTGTTGGGAGCGCCCATGACTGCGCCGTCTGATTTCAATTCGATTTCCGAGCTTGACGCCACGCTCGTATTTCGCGTGGCCTATGATGGCTCGTCGTATAGCGGATTTGCCGAGCAGCCGGGACAGACGACGGTTGCGGGTGAGCTGCGTCGAGCCATCGAGACGCTGCTTCGCCGTCCGATCGATCTGACGTGCGCAGGTCGTACCGATGCCGGCGTGCATGCCGTGGCTCAGTACATCAGCGTGCCCGTAACGGACGCTGAGCTCGCCCTTACGCGCCGTAGGTGGCTGCGGGCTATGGATGCCCTGCTGCCTAAAGATATCGCCATAAACGAGGTCTACAGGGCCCGTAAGGGCTTTTCTGCACGCTTTGACGCGCGTTCCCGTACGTATACGTACCGTATTGCCGATCGCGATGCGCGCCCCGTGCTGTCCCGTGGTGCCGTGTGGTGGCATCGCTATCCCTTGGACGTCGAGGCCATGTCTGCGGCCTGTCCCGCGCTTTTGGGTGAGCAGGACTTTAAGAGCTTTTGCAAGGTCGCCTCTGCCGTGGCCAAGCCTACGCACCGCTGCGTGATGCGGGCCGAGTTTGGCCATGAGGTGGCCTTTGGCGAGGATATCCTGACGTTTACCATTGAGGGCAACGCATTTTTGCATTCGATGGTCCGCACGATCGTGGGCACGCTTGTCGAGATTGGCATGCATCGCCGCGAACCCGAGTGGATGCGCGAGGTCATCGACGCTTGCGACCGTACCGCTGCGGGCCCCACGGCTCCTGCCTGCGGCCTTACGTTTATGGGCGTGGATTACGATCCCGCCGAGCTTGTCGTGCTCGACTAGGGGAGGGCTCGACGCGTCGTGCGTCGACACCTGTCATCTGTGGGCTGCACGTGTGCAACATCTGTTCTTGGCGTGCAATACAACCGGTGTCTCATTGCTTTTATTTATGGGGTGTACCATGAACCACGATTTGATTCATTGCTGTCGAGAGGACGGATAACTTGGTTCGACGTGGCTCGCATCCGCGACTTTCGGTGATCCTTGTGGTAGAAGGTTCGCCCAGCTATGCGATGCGTGCGCTCGAGAGTATCCAGAACCAAGACCTCTACGATTTGCAGATTGTCGTTGTTTGCCGCGATGCTGCGCCCGGTGTGCGCCATTCGCTTCAAGTTGCTGCCGACAGGGACATCCATATTGATTTGATTGACGTCGAGGACGCGAAGCGCGGCGCTTGCCTTCGTGCCGGTTTTGCTGTCTCGCGCGGCTCTCAAATCATCGCTATGAACGCCGATGAGTGGTTTGCTCCGCAGTCCCTTTCCAAGATGGTCGATATCGCGTGCGATACTGCGGCAGACATAGTGTTCCCCACGGTGTCGCTCGACCGCTATGATGCACATCGAGAACGCCATTCGCGCGTCTTGGATGCTGCCTCTATTGCCATAGAAGACGAGTCTTCTATGGTGACTGGGCTGCCCCAGTTGATTTTGGGCGGCCTAGTCGCTCAGACCTCTGGCGTGATGTATAGCCGTCCGCTGTTTGAGGCATGCCTGTCGCGCGGCAAGGCGTACCGTACGGTTGAGTTTATGGCTTATGCGCTCTCGCAGGCACGATTCGTGTCCGGCTGCGGCGACGCTTGTTTCCACGCGGTGGCACCTAAGCTTACAGATGCCTTTGATCCCACCATGTATGCCAGGATATCCGATGACACTCGAGCGCTCGACGAGCTTGCGGACTCACTCTCGGAAGCAGATAGCGGTGGTCGGCTCAAGCTGGCAAGCCAAAAGTTCTACTTTGCCGGACTGGTCGCCTGCATCGAGAATTTGTGTCTTAGCCCGCATGGAGTGTCGTCAATCGAGCGTTCCGCCCGCATGCGTGATATGCTCGAGGCGCCTCGAACCCGTCAGATGGTCGCCGCGCTCAAGGATAACCATCGGGGGCTCGGTCTGTTGTTTGGGCCGATCGCCAGCGCCAAGCCCGCGCGCTGCGTGATGTGTACGCATCTGGCAGCTTTTCTTAACCGGACGGGCACAAAAACCGCCTAAACGGCTCATTTCGAAACAAACTTGCATAGAATTGTTTCGAAACGTGTTCTTATACACAAAAGCCTTCAAATAGCGTTAAACTATTCAATCACTGATTGATTGTCTCCGCCATCTTTTGGAGAGAGGGTTTGTATGGCTAAAAAACGCAATGGGCGCCAGGATGCCATTAGAGATATTGTGCGCAATAAGGACGTCCGAACGCAGCGCGTGCTGGTCGATGAGCTCCGCGCTATGGGCTTTGATTGCACGCAGGCGACTGTCTCTCGCGATATTGCCGACATGGGGCTGCGTAAGCTCCCTGAGGGCATCTATGTTCTGGCAGAGGACCTGCACCTGCAGCGTATGGTTTCCGAGCTTGTAACGGGCGTTCTGCGTACCGATAATCTGGTTATGATCAAGGCTCAGCCTGGCACGGCTTCCGGCATCGCCGCCGCCGTTGATGCGGCAGAGTTGCCCGATGTGCTTGGCTCGCTTGCCGGCAACGATACGATTTTGGTTATTGCCCAGACGGCCGAGGACGGCGAGCGTCTTGAGGCGCTGATCAATAAGCTGAGCAATTCTCGCAAGTAGGCGTGCGGGTCGTGCGCTCGGCACTGTGCGCGTGACATGGTGGCTTGTAAGGGGTATCGACGTTGGTCGGTACCCCCCTTTTTTGTTTGCCGGTATAAAGACCGTCCACCAGGTCACTTTAAATTAAAAGGCCCCCGAGCACTTTAATAAGCTGCTCGGGGGCCTTGTTGCTAATGGCCGGATGAATTTCTAGCCGACCGTATCGTCAGGCGTGGGCGAGGGGTCGGGAGTGGGCGTAGGCGTGGGCGTAGGCGTGCCGCCATCGCCGCCGGTCGAACCACCAGTGGAGCCGCCCGTCGAGCCACCGGTCGTTCCGGTGCCGCCGGTGGTGTCGCCGCCCGTGGTCTCGGTCGTCGTGGTCGTCGTGGTAGTCGTTGTGGTGGTTTCCTCTTCGTCCTCGTTCTCGTCCTTGTCGTCGTTCTCCGTCTTCTTGGTGTTGTTGGTGCCGTAGAACTTCCAGACGCTGTTGTTCTTGTAGGTGGGCGCCGTTCCGGTCGCAAACTCCTCGCGCTCGGTACCGGTCAGAACGGTGTTCATAAACCGCTTAAAGACAGGCAGGTTGGTGCTGTCGCCCAGCAGGTCCGTGCCGTATTTTTGGATGGGGATCTCACCTGCGGAATAGCCGGTCCACAGGGCGCACGCCAGCTGCGGGGTATAGCCGCAGAACCACAGGTTGGTGGTGTTGTCGGTGGTGCCCGTTTTGCCGGCATAGGGCTGGTTGACGCTCAGGGCGCCAGCAGCACCTGTACCGCTGCCCTGCATGACGCCGGACAGAACATCGGTGACCGCGGCGGCCTCGCCCTCGGTAAGCACCTGTGAGGGATTGTCCGTGTGCTGGTACAGCACCGAACCGGTACGAGAGTCAATCTCGGTGATGGCGATCGGCTGACGATAGTAGCCGCCGTTGGCAAACGTCGCGTAGGCGGCGGCCATCTCGAGCGGCGAGATCGAGCCAGTGCCGAGCGTCATGACGGGAACGTCCTCGATGTTGTCCTTGGCGGGATCGATGCCGAGCTTTTTGACGAGCGAGATGATCTTGCTGTTGCCGACGGCTTCCGCCACCTGGATGTAGCCGGTGTTGGAGGAGTATGCCGTTGCCTGCTTAAGCGTGATGTTGCCATAGCTATGGTTGGCGTAGTTTTGGACCTCGGTCGTGGTGCCCTTGGCCTTGAGCGGCGAGTTGCAGTTGAGGGTGACGTTGGGGTTCATGCCGTTTTGGATGGCAGTTGCCAGCGTAAAGGCCTTGAAGGTGGAGCCGACGGGACGCTTGGCCGTGGCATGGTTTACGTGGTTCTCGTCGGCGTTGTAGTCGTAGCCGCCCACCATGCACTTGATGTAGCCGGTCTTGGGATCGACGACGACCATGCCCATGTCCAGGCCGTCGAGCGAGAGCGTGTCGAGCTGCTCGCGAACGGCATTCTCTGCCACCTGCTGCATCGTGGGGTCGATGGTGGTCTTGACGGTCAGGCCGCCCTTAAAGAGCACGTCGGTCGAGAACTCCTGCTCCAGCAGCTGCTTAACATAGGCGACAAAGTAGGGCTGCGAGTATACATCGACGCCGCTGCCCGAGATTTCGGTCACGTTGAGGGTGATGGGCTCGGCCTGTGCGGCATCGTGCTCCTCCTGCGTAATGTGGCCCAGACGCAACATGTTGTCGAGGACCTTGTTGCGACGGGACAGCGCCAGGTCGGGGTTGACCGTGGGGTCGTACTGCGAGGGCGAGTTGGGAAGGCCGATGAGCAGCGCGGCCTCGCTCAGGGTGAGGTCGGCGGCGCTCTTGGACAGATAGGTCTCGGCTGCGGCCTCGATGCCGTAGGCGCCGTGGCCGTAATAGATGGTGTTGAGGTACATCATGAGGATCTCGTCTTTGGAGTACATATCCTCCATCTTTACGGCGATGTAGGCCTCGCGTACCTTACGCTCGATGGTCGAGTCGAACTGCTCCTCCTGCAGGATGGTGTTGCGCACCAGCTGCTGGGTGATAGTCGAGGCGCCTTCGTGCCCGCCGCCGAGGGTTGCCACCGCAGCACGCGCGATACCCCACAGGTCGATACCGCCGTGCTCGTAGAAGCGCTCGTCCTCGACGTCAACGGTGCCCTGCAGCACGTAGGGGGAGACCTCGTCCTTGGTGATGGACTTGCGGTTTTGCGTGTAGAAGCTCGCGATCTTGTTGCCGTTGCAGTCGACGATCTCGGTGGGCTCGCTCACCAGATACGCATTGGCGTCGGTGTAGTCGGGCAGATCGGACAGCCAGCGGTTGACGTTGCCGACCATGCCGATGCCAAATGCCACGCCCGCGATAAGCAAAAAGCCCAAAAACGAGAGCAGGATTATGGGCAGGGCATGCGTCTTTGAACGGCTGCGTCCCTGTCGTTGGCGAGGACCCATATATTGACCTCCAGGTATGTCGTGCCCGACGGCGGATGTGCCGTCGGGGCAGGATGGACATAAGTTATTACACGATAAACCAAACGGGGTGCGCGAGGCCTCGTGTATGCTGGAAGGCGGCATTTTTCAGAGTGAATGCATACCTTGGTAAGGAGTTTGTCGATGGCGATTCGGACGATGGGGCCGAGCGGACAACACAAGACTGGATTGGATGCTGCCGGTGCGGCGCTGCCCGAGCTGCTGGCGCCGGCGGGCGGGCTCGACCAGATGCTTGCGGCCATCGCCGCGGGCGCCGATGCCATCTATGCGGGGTTGGGCGGCTTTAACGCCCGTGTGAGCGCCCATGGCTTTACGGATGACGAGTTTGTGCGCGGTTGTGCCGTGGCGCATGCCCATGGCGCGCGCGTGTACGTGACGCTCAACGTGTTCGTGTTTGACGATGAGTTATCCGACGCGGTGGTGTTGGGAGCTCATGCACTGGAGCTGGGCGCCGATGCTCTGATTGTGGCCGATGCCGGGTTGGCCTGCGTGCTGCGCGCGGCGATTCCCGGGGTCGAGATTCACCTGTCTACGCAGGCGGGCGCTCATAGCGAAGGCGCCGGGGGACGGCGACAA
>UQEO01000006.1 GCA_900540095.1 uncultured Collinsella sp. | reverse complement strand
GCACCATCAACGTGACCGAGCGCTACGCCTTTGTGGGGGAGGGGCTTGCCGCCAAGCCGGCGCCGGCGATTAGATCCGTGGTCAATGTGGGGTCGGCGAGCGGGCATACGGGATCGGAGTTTCCCGCCTATGCCGCCAGCAAGGGCGGCGTTATCGCCTACACCAAGAACCTTGCAAACCGTCTGGCACCGCAGGCTATCGCCAACAGTGTGGACCCGGGCGGCGTTATCACGCCGCTCAACCGTTGCGTGATGGAAGACGAGCACCTGTGGAACCAGATTATGGAGCTCACGCCGCTTAAACGCTGGGCCACCGCCCAAGAGATCGCCGAGTGGATCTACTTTGTGGGCGTGACCAACCGGTTTATGACCGGGCAGAGTCTGCTGATCGATGGCGGCGAGGCCGGCCGCACGCAATTTATTTGGCCCGAATAGGAAACGCGCCCGATGGAAAGCTGTCGGGCGCGTTTTTGATGTATCGATTTTTAGCCGATGCAAGTCCAGTTAACGGGGGTCGAGCCGTGCTGTTCGAGTAGCCGATTGGCTGCCGAGAAGGGACGCGACCCCATAAAGGCGGGGAGTTCTACCGTGGCACGGTTGGCCGAAAGCGGCGAGGGGTGCGTGGAGGCCAGGCAGAACTTGCCGGTCGCCTTGCCCGCGCCGGTCGCGGCGAGCTTGCCCTCGACCATCTGCTGGGCAAAGCGGCCCCATGCCAAAAAGACTACCGGTTGGGGCAGCTGACAGCAGCGTTCGATAACGTAGTCGGTGAGCGTGCTCCAGCCCAGTTTGGCGTGCGAGTTCGCGGCATGCTCGCGCACAGTGAGCGTGGTGTTGAGGAGCAGGACGCCCTGTTGTGCCCATGGCGTTAGATCTCCCGTGGCGGGAATGGGGCAACTCAGATCGGCTTTGAGTTCCTTGTAAATGTTGCGCAGACTCGGCGGCAACTTGGTTTGCGTCGCGGGGACCGAGAACGACAGCCCCATGGCCTGGTTGGGTCCGTGATAGGGGTCTTGACCCAAGATGACAACCTTGACCTGGTTGGCCGGCGTGTAGGCGAGGGCATTGAGGATGTCGTCTTGTGCCGGGTAGATAGTCTGCTCGGCACGCAAAAGGGCGATGCGCTCGAGCAGCTGGTTCGTAGTGTTACGTACCGGCTGCGGTGCATCGCCCAACCAAGTTGCTATGTTGCGGTCGCGGGTCGCGGCGTCCATGGCGCTCCTTTACGTCAGATGCTCTGTCGGTATCTATTGTAAAGGCGCACCGGTTGCCTTTATGCCGCGGCTGTATGAAGAGCGGGGTCTACGAGACGTGCTCGGGCGCTCCTGTCATGCGAGCCTGTCCATGTGCGCGGAGGCGCGGAAGCTCGACGGTTGCCACCATGACGCCGGTGAGGATGAGGGCGGCGCCAAAGAAGGCGATGGGGCTCAGGACCTCGCCAACCAAGAAGAACGAAAAGACGGCGGAGCAGACCGGCTCGAGCGAGAAGGCGAAGCCAGTGGTCTCGGCGGGCACGTGGGGCTGCACGAGCGTTTGGGTGATAAAGCCGTAAGCAGAGCAGATGAGTGCGAGCGCAATGACGACCACGATCTCGCTGGGCGTACTGGGAAGCGTGAAGCCGTCAAAGGTGAATGCGGCGATGCCCGAGAACAAGCCGCCAAAGCCCAGCTGCCAAACGCCCAGAGCCAGCGGATCGACTTCTTCGACAAAGCGCTTGGCCACGATGATGTGGCTGGCATAGATAAAGGCCGAGAGCAGCATGATGATCGCGCCGGGATTCAGGCTGGTAAAGTCTGCGCCCGAGAGCAGCAACATACCGCAGGTGACGATGGCGGTGCCGACGAGCACTTTGCGCTCGGGGGCGCGACGCAGCAGGGCGGCGTTGGCAAACGGCACGATCACGACCGTCAGGCTCTGCAAAAAGCCGGCGGTGGAGGCGGAGGTGAGGCTGGAGCCCAGGCACATGCAGGTGAGCTCGGTTGCCATAATGGCGCCGATGATGGCGGCACGGACCATAAGGTCGCGGTTGATGCGCAACGCGTGCTTGTGGAAGAGCAGCAGGCAGACCACAAAGGCGATGATGCAGCGTAGCGCGACGATGCTCGTGGCGTTCATGCTGTCCATGCCGATCTTCATGAGGGGATACGAAAAGCCCCATGCGACGGGAACGGAAAATGAGAGCGCGATTGCTTTTTTGCGATCCATGGGACTCCTTTTGTTACAGAACGGTTTCGCAAAAAGGATTCTGCTCCCAGATGTGGATGTAGTAAAGCGAATGTATCTTCAGTATGATTAAGAAAAACTAATGTTGGCAGAAAAAGCCCTGGCAAAACGTTTTACGGCTGCATTGATGTGGAGGTGCGATGGCATCGCGGTATCAGATTGTTTGTATGGTGGTCGATCGCGGCAGTCTTAAGGGCGCGGCGGACGAGCTGGGCTATACGCAAAGTGCGGTGAGCCAGGCCGTCAAGGCACTCGAGCGCGAGCTGGGTACCACGCTTATCGAGCGCGGTAAGCAGGGCGTTTCGCTTACGCGCGACGGTAAACAATATCTGCCGTATCTGCGCCAGATTGTGACTGCCGAGGCTGAGCTCGAGGGCAAGCGCCAGGAGTTGCTGGGGCTTTCGTCGACCGATATTCGCATCGCGACGTTTACCAACGTGAGTCGAACCGTGTTACCGCGTGTGATCCGCGACTTTGGGGCGCTGCACCCGGGCGTACGCTTTACCCTTAAGCAGGGCGACTACACGCGCAACGCCCAATGGGTGCACGATGGCGTGGTCGATTTTTGCTTTACGGCACGCGGGTTTACCGCTGGCCTCGAGAAGCGCGTGGTCTATCACGACGAGTTGGTGGCACTGTTGCCTGTCGCGCATCCGCTGGCGGCAAAGGAAAAGGTGACACTCGCCGACCTGGCTTCCGAGCCGTTTGTGCTTCTGGATGAGGGCGAACAGAGCCTGGTGCTCGATGCATTCGCGGCGCATGGCCTGTCGCCGCACGTGACGAGCGAGGTCACCGACGACTACACCATCATGGCGATGGTGGAGGAGGGCCTAGGCGTGAGCATGCTCTACCGTCGTACTGTGGAGGGCATGCGAGCCGATATTCGTGTGCGGCCCATCGTGCATGCCCCCTCGCGCGACGTGGTGGCGGCCTGGCGCAGCTGGGACACCATGCCTATCGCCACGAGGCGCTTTATCGACTATATGAGCTCGCATATTGTCAATTAATGACTGGCGTAGCGTTGGGTGCGGTGTTTAGCGGGCTGTCGCTTTGGCTTGGGTGGCGCGATAGGTGCGTGCCGGGTGGCAGAGTAGCACCGCCACGACCATAAAGAACGCCGTGGTGCCCAGGCTGATGGGGTAGACCATCATGATGTTCGCAAAGGTGCGGAAGTGCGGGAACACGCAGAACACCCAATAGAAGCGGATGCCGCAGACGCAGATCATGGTGATGAGGGCGGGCGTGAGCGAGATACCAAAGCCGCGCAGGTAGCCGGACATGTTTTCGTAGAACATGCTAAAGGCGTACGCCGGGAAGATCGAGCACACGCGGATATAGCCGATCGAGACGATGTTGGGATCACTGTTGAACAGCGACAAGATCTCACGCCCCAGGCCGACAATAACGATAATTGTGGTGAGCGCGACGATACCGCCTTCGACCAGGCAGACCTTGAGCGTTTTGGTGCAGCGGTCGATCTGGCGGGCACCGTGGTTTTGTCCCACAAAGGTGGTGCAAGCCTGGCTAAAGCTGTTGAGCAGGTTATAGCACACGTACTCCAAGCTCATAGCGGCGCTCGATGCCGCCATGACCTCGGTGCCCAGGCTGTTGATGGCGGACTGGATGATGATGTTGGCGACGGCAAAGACGGCGCTTTGGATGCCGGCGGGCAGGCCAATCTTGACGATGCGCTTGAGGGCGACGGGGTCGATAGCCAGGTCGCGTGGGGTGACGCGGACGACGGAGTCGGTCTTGAGTAGGCGGATAAAGAGCGTAGCGGCGCTGACGGTGTAAGCGATGGCGGTGGCGATGGCGACGCCCGCGACGCCCCAGTGGAGTACAGGGACAAAGATGAGGTCCAGGCCAATGTTGAGGACGGTGGACACGGCAAGCGCCTGCAGCGGCATGCGGGTGATGCCGACGGAGCGGAAGATCGCGGCCTCAAAGTTGTAGAGCAAAATCGAGGGCATGCTCAGCAAAAAGACGCGCAGGTAGAGCGAAGCGAGCGGCATGGTCTCGGCGGGAACGTTGAGCGCGGCGAGCATGGGCTCGGCAAAGATCTCGCCCAGCGCGATGACGATAAAACCCACGAGCGCCATTAAAATCGAGGTATGGACGGCGCGGTTGACCATATTCTGATCGTTGCGGCCGATAGCGTTGGCGATGACCACGTTGGAGCCAAGCGATATGCCAATAAACAGGTTGAGCATAAGACTGGTAAGCGGAACATTGGAGCCGACCGCCGCCATGGCGAGGGTTCCCTGGTCGCCCGAGAAGTTACCGATGATGACCGTGGCGATGAGGTTCGATAGCTGCTCCAAGATGCTCGTGGCGGCCACGGGGAAGGCGAACAGGGGAATATTGCGCCACAGCGAGCCGGTTGTCATGTCAATGTGCTTAGATGCGGTATCAGCCATACGCTCTCAATCTCTAACATGCTCTTTCGTGCTTATTTGCGGAGACGATGATACTCCTAATCGACTAGTCATTGGGGACGTTCTTAAACGACTAGTCGTTGGGGACACTCTTTGGCACCGACCAAAAGGAGTGTCCCTAAGTGACGCAAGAGTGTCCCTTTTGACTAGTCGTTTAAGAACGTCCCCAATGACTAGGTGGGGAAGGCGTGCGACAATGGTGGGTGTTGTGTTGTTCGCGCTAAGGAGTTGCCATGTTGTTGTGTCCCGTTTGCCATGAACCGTTGGTGGATGACGAACGCGGTGCTGCATGCGCGGGTGGACACCGGTTTGACCGTGCTCGCGAGGGCTATCTATATCTGCTGCGCTCGTCCAAGAGCGGCGACTCCATGGGCGATCCCAAGTCGCAGGCACGCAGCCGTCGCGACTTTCTGAACCGCGGTTACTACGCGCCGTTGCGCGATGCGATGGTCGAGCTGGTGCGCGAACGAGCTCAGCGGTGCGCGGCTACGTCGGACAAGCCGCTGGCCTTACTCGACATTTGCTGCGGCGAGGGCTACTACACCAGTGCCATGGGCGCGGTGCCGGGCGTGGATGCTTACGGTTTCGACCTGGGCAAGGAGATGGTGCGCCTGGCCGCCAAGCGCGGCGACGCGACCTACTTCGTGGCCAACATGAAGGATATCCCCGTGGCCGATGGCGCCTTCGATATGGTGACCGAGCTCTTTGCTCCCTTTAACGAGCGCGAATTTGCCCGCGTGCTGGCGCCCGAGGGCTCGCTCTACACCGTGGTGCCGGGCGCCCGTCATCTCTTTGGGCTCAAGGAGGTGCTCTACGACACGCCGTACCTTAACGATGAGAAGCTGCCGCAGACCACCGAGCTCGAGTTGGTCGGAACGCAGCGGGCGTCTGCGAATATTACGCTTCAGACCCAGGCCGACATCGAGGCGTTGTTCCAGATGACGCCGTACTACTACCGCACACGCCCTGCCGACAAAGAACGCCTGGCAAATTTGGACACCCTTCAAACCGATATCGACTTCATCATCGCCGAGTACCGCCACTGACCTGCCAAAAAGGGACAGGTTTATTTTGGTAGGTTTTATCTGGACAAACGTAAAGGGCCGACCACGTTGCTGCGCGATCGGCCCTTTTTAGTTGCTTGGCTGCAGAGGTTATGAGAAGCGAGCGCTTATAGGCGGTCCTTGTTCTCGGCCTTAACGGCGTGTGCCTGCTGAACAAAGAACAGGTCGTACACCACGATGACAAAGGCGCCATAGTTGATGGCATCGCCGCCAAACGCGGGAAGCGTGAGCACCGCTTGGGCAAGCGTGGCGACCGCGGCAACAATACCGAGCTTAAACGCGCCGTCCACCTGCGAAGGCTTGTTGGCGCCCTTGATACCGGCGACGCCTGCGGCAAGGTCGACGAGACCCTTGGCGATAAGCACGACCGCTGCGAGCGTGGCGTACGAACCGTACGTGGAACCGAGACCGCCCGTGGCGATACCGACGCCGGCGGTGACGAGGCTGGCGATGCCCAAAACAAAGTAGATGAGAGCAAGGATTTTGAGAGTCTTGCGAGTGAAGCTCATGGCTGGTCCTTTCGATACGAGTACGCCAACTTGGCGCACCCAATGTGCTGCACATATGGTGAAGCACATTATAGTTCAACGCGGCGATGCATGCGCCTGAAAGCGTCTCTTGCCTGCACGGTCCAACCTTTCAAAAAGGAAAGCCAGCTGTAAGGCAAATCGATGGCAGCCCATGTGCGGCGCTGCGATGATGAGGCCGTAACAAGGAGCTGGTCTCAAGGAGGAGTCATGATGTACGGAGCAGGGCAAGTGCGTGAGCCGCGGTCGTTGGGAAGGCGCATGGGCGATTCCGTGATCGCTGCCGTGTGCACGGGATTGATGGCGGTACTTTGCATTGCGATGCTGTGGGCCATGTCGCATGTGGGACAATAGCGGACGGTTGGGTGCTGACATAAACGGCGCTCACGTATTCGTTTTGCTTGCTAAGGAGTACCCATGGGCGTCGTCGATCCCTTTTCTGTTGCTCGGGCCGCGGGGCTCGAGCTCGTGCGGAAGTCCGAGGGCCTCACGCTCACCGACGGCATGATGGAGTTGCGTGCCGATTTTGGCCGCATGCTTCCGCGGCTCAAACAGGGTCGTCTGCAGCAAGAGCTGCTGGTAAAGGCTGCGCGCGCAAAAGGCATTGAGTGCCCATGGGCGATTGATGCCACGGCGGGCTTTGGCGAGGATTCGCTGCTGCTGGCGGCAGCGGGCTTTACCGTCGATCTGTATGAACAGGATTGCGTGATTGCGGCGCTCCTCAAGGATGCCTTGGATCGCGCGGCGGATGATCCGGCGCTTGCGGTTGCCGTGGCTCGCATGCGCCTTCATTCGGGCGAGGACAGCATTGCCGGCCTTCGCCATGTAGCTGAGCTGATCGGTCAGGGCGAGCTTGCCGCTCCCGACGTGGTGTATCTGGACCCCATGTTTCCCGAGCGCACCAAGAGCGCGGCGGTGAAAAAGAAGTTCCAACTCTTGCACCATTTGGAACAGCCGTGTGCCGATGAGGAGGCGCTGGTCCAGGCAGCGCTTGCGGCGCGCCCGCGCAAGGTCGTTATCAAGCGGCCGGTGAAGGGCCCACTGATTGCCGGCGTTAAGCCGAGCTATCAACTTGCGGGCAAGGCCGTTCGTTACGATGTTTTGGTGCCGCCGCGCCCGTAGCTTGCGTGCGATGGCTGGCGCTCCGTCAATGCCGCGCCGAAGCGGCGCCTATTTCCAAGGGTGCGACGTCAGGTGCCATCCGCCGCAGTATTCGCATTTATAGCAGGCCAAACCACACCGCCCGCGGTTTTCGCATTCGGCCATAACGGCCTCGGCCTCGGCGCGCGTGTCGTAACGGTTTTTGCGTTCGCACGACTTGTAGCGCCAGGCTTCATCGCGCTCGGCGTCCAGGGCGTCGCGGCGCTCGTCCTCGCGCGCAAACAGGTCGCTCATATCGCCGCCGGTGGCAGCGCTCAAAAACTCGCTTTTGGCCTTTGACCAGGCGGCTCGCTTTTTGCTTCCCATCTGCTTCGCGCCCTTCTCCAAACGTTGGTATCATTGCTCAATCAAAGTGATACCAATAAACGTGAGGTCGCCGCGTGATGATCAGAAAAACCCTCGATACCGACATTCCCGCCGTCATGGCTATCTATGACACGGCCCGCGCCTTTATGCGCGCGCATGGCAACGCCACGCAGTGGCCCGAGGGCACGCCTTCTGCCGAGCAGCTGGCTGCCGATACCGCCGCCGGTGGCAGCTATGTGTGTGAAGTCGACGGTCGCGTGGTGGCGACGTTTGCCATTTTACCGGGCCCGGACGAGTGCTATGACGTAATTGAGGGCGGTCAATGGCGCAGCGACACTCCATACGCCGTGCTGCACCGTGTGGCGTCCGATGGCACCGTGCACGGTATCGCGGCTGCGATGTTTGCCTTTGCCAAGGAGCGTGCCGATCACCTGCGAATCGACACGCATCAGGACAACCTGCCCATGCAGGGGGCGAGCATCAAGGCGGGGTTTGAGCGCGCCGGCGTCGTGTATGTGTCAGACGGCACGCCGCGTGTTGCGTTCGACTGGCTGCGCGAGGCATAAGAGCGAGGGCGCGTATCAACAATTCGCACGAACGAAAATGGCCCCGAGTGGGGCCATTTTTGGTAAAACGCGTTGTTGTGGGGCTCGCGTTGTTATCGCCCCAGATGAGCCCGGGCAGACAAAAAGGGGAGGTGCCGGCTTTCGCAAGGCGCGAACCTACGAAAATCGCCGCGCGGCAACGCAGGGCGATGAGCTCGGTCGGGGGATAGGGCCCGCTTCGCCCGCCGGCCCGTAAATTGTATCATCCAGTGTGGAGCGTGAACGCCCGTTGCCGCGTGCGATGGGCTTGTAATAAAAGGAGAGCCATGTCGAAGCAAGCGGTCGTTGGAATCTTGGCGCATGTCGATGCCGGCAAGACCACGTTGGCCGAGGCCATGTTGTTCGACGCGGGTCGCATTCGCAAGCGCGGCCGCGTGGACGATGGCGATTCGCATCTGGATACGAACGAGATTGAGCGCGAGCGCGGCATTACGATTTTCTCGTCGCAGGCCGTGCTCGACCATGGCGATACCCACGTCATGCTCGTGGATGCACCGGGGCATGTCGATTTTTCTGCCGAGGCGGAGCGCACATTGCGCGCGCTCGACTATGCGATTTTGGTTGTGGGTGCCAACGATGGCGTGCAAGGGCACACCGAAACCCAGTGGCGCCTGCTTGCGCGCTATGACATCCCAACGTTCATCTTTATCAACAAGATCGATTTGGAGAATCCCGGCCGCGATGTTTTGCTGGCACAGCTTGGGCAGCGTCTTTCTGAAGGCTGCCTGGATGCCAGCGAACTGTTGGCGGGCGGTGCCGTTCAGGAGGACGCTGCTGCGTTGGACGAGGCGGCGCTCGAGGAGTTTCTTGAAGCGGGTGAGCTTTCCGTCGCAACGCTGTCGCGCATGGTTGCCGAGCGCAAGCTCTTTCCCTGCTTTGCCGGCTCGGCGCTCAAGGACCGGGGCGTGGACGAGCTGCTGGATGGTATATGCGCGCTGATGCGTGAACAGGCGTGGCTCCCGGAGTTTGCCGCGCGCGTCTATCGTGTCAGCCGCGGGGATCGCGGCGAGCGCTTGGCATGGGTTAAAGTGACCGGCGGCACGCTGCATGCCAAGCAGATGATTGGCGGACGTTCCGGTGCCGAGGCATGGGAGCAGAAGGTCGATCAGGTACGCATCTATAACGGGGAGAAGTATGAGCTTGCCCAAGAAGTTGCTGCTGGCGGTATTTGTGCCGTGACGGGTCTTGCGCACGTTCGCCCGGGGGATGCCCTGGGCGCGGAGCCTGCGGGCGATGCGCCTGTCATTGCGCCGGTCCTCACCTATACGGTGCTTCCGGGCGAACACGATGTCCATGCGGTGTTCAAAGCGCTGACTGAGTTGGCGGACGAAGATCCCATGCTCGGCGTAAGCTGGAATACGCATCTGGAGCAGATTCACCTGCAGCTGATGGGCGCCGTGCAGCTCGAGGTCGTGCAGCGGGTGTTGGCAGATCGCTTTGGCCTTTCGATTGATTTTGAGTCTGGCGGCATTCTCTATAAGGAGACTATTTCGCAGCCGGTCGGGGGCGTGGGGCACTTTGAGCCACTGCGCCATTATGCCGAGGTGCATCTGAGCCTGGAGCCGTTGCCAGCGGGTTCGGGCGTGCAGTTTGGCACCGTGACCTCGACCGACGAGCTCGATCTTAACTGGCAGCGTCTGGCACTTACTAACGCCATGGAGCGCGATCACCTGGGCGTGCTGACCGGCTCGCCCATCACAGATGTACGCATTACGCTCACGGGCGGCCGCGCGCATGCCAAGCACACCGAGGGCGGCGACTTTCGCCAGGCCACGTACCGCGCGATTCGCCAGGGTTTGATGCAGGCGCGTGAGGCCGGCGCGGCGGTGCTGCTGGAGCCGTGGTATCGCTTTGAGCTCGAGGTGCCGGGGGAGTGCGTGGGCCGGGCGCTTTCAGATGCCACGCGCATGGGTGCCGAGTACGAGCCGCCGACGATGGCAGGGGACCGGGCGAAGCTTGTGGGTCGCGTGCCGGCATCCGAGGTGCAGGACTATGCCCTGGAGGTAGCTGCCTACACAAGCGGCCGCGGTCATCTGTACCTGGAGTTCGCCGGTTATGCGGCTTGCCATGATGCCGAGCGTGTAATCGAGACTGCCGCCTATGAGCCCGAGGCCGATCTACCCAACACGCCTGATTCGGTCTTTTGCTCTCACGGTGCCGGTTACACGGTCAAATGGTACGACGTACCCGCCGCGGCGCACGTAAAGGTCGATCCCTCCACCTTCCGCCCCTGGCGAGCAGCAGATGCCGAGTTTTTCGGCCACATGTGCCATTAGGGGACGGGGTAGAAATGGTAGGTTTTCTGGTCCTCTAGTCCTTGACAAATTGGTTTTGGTGCCAGCGTGACAAATTGTCAGTCCCTTTGTCAGATTAAATTGGTATAACTCGGTATAAGTTGGTATAACTATTACCAGGGTTTGCCAATCCGAGGAGGCCGACATGAATCCAAATCCCTTTAAGCCCACGGCTGGCAAGCGGCCTCCGATACTCATCGGTCGCGAGTCGGTCATCGAAGATTTTGAGGAAGGGCTCGACAACGGCGCCGGAGCGCCGGGTAGGCTCATGCTCATTACGGGAAACCGCGGCTGCGGCAAGACGGTTCTCCTGCGGGAACTGCAACGTCTAGCCAATGAGCGCGGATGGGCGGTTGTCTCCGATTCCGCTTCGCTTGGCTTATGCGATCGCTTGGCCGACGCGCTTCGCTCGAATAAACCCGTTGTGACGTCAATGGAGCTCGGTCCGTCGTTTGGGCGGATGTCGGTCGAGACGGCGCGAGCAAAGGGCGAGACGTTGCGAGGGCTGGTCAACGAGCGCCTTAAGAAGCTCGGGCCAGGCAAGGGCATACTGTTTGCGATTGACGAGGCTCAATCTGCGTCTATCGAGGAGCTGGCGGCGCTGGCCGTTCTCTATCAGCAAGTGCTCGGAGACCAGGATGCCACGGGCTTGCCCGATAGCGACCAGCGCGGTCTTGCGCTGGTGTTCGCCGGCTTACCCAGTATGGTTGACGATCTGCTCGAAGAGCCGAGCGTGACGTTTTTGCGACGTGCCCAGCAGCGTACGCTGGGGGCCATCTCTTTGCCCAAGGTGCGTGATTCATATATCCAGACGGTCAAAGACGCTGGCCTTTACGTTGACGCGGAGACGGCGGACCTTGCGGCACACAAGAGCATGGGGCATCCCTATATGGTTCAGCTGGTGGGCTATTACATGTGGCGCTCTGCCGTCCGGCGTGGCTCACAGGTCATTGAAAGGTGCGATGTCGAGGATGGCCATGCGGATGCCGTCTCCGAGTTCTACGAAGCGGTTGACGCGCCTCTGTATTACGGGCTGCGCAGTCCACAACGCCTCTTTATCGAGGCCATGGCTGCTGACGAGGGTAAGCCGACACGCATGGCGGATATCATTGAGCGCTGCGATCGTACCCAGAGCTGGGCGAGTAAATATCGCGCAAGCCTGATTCGCGAGCGCGTCATCGAGGCTGCCGGATACGGCCTCGTCCGGTTTACCGTGCCCATGCTGGGCGCGTATATCCGCGACCGCATTTTATGGCATGAGTAGGCTGATAAAGGTGACGGAACAGAAGATGAGCCCGCAGGCTATCGAGGTGCGTGGCGCGCGCGTCCATAACCTCAAGGACATCGATATTGATATTCCGCTGGGAAAGCTGGTGGGTATTGCCGGCGTATCGGGTTCGGGTAAGAGTTCGCTGGCACTGGGGGTTCTTTATGCCGAGGGCTCGCGTCGCTACTTGGAAGCACTCAGCACCTATACTCGCCGTCGTCTGACGCAGGCCGAGCACGCCCAGGTGGACGAGGTGCTGCACGTGCCGGCGGCGCTCGCATTGCATCAGCGCCCCAGCGTGCCGGGCGTGCGCTCGACCTTTGGCACCATGACCGAGCTCAACAATAGCCTGCGCCTGCTCTTTAGTCGCTGCGCCCAGCACGTGTGCCCACATTGCGGGGCACGCGTGGAGCCGAGCCTTAACGTGGCTGCGGGCCTGTCGCTCACGTGTCCGACATGCGGCCGCGAGTTCTACGCGCCGAGTGCCGAGGATTTGGCTTTCAATAGCGGCGGTGCGTGCCCTACCTGCGGCGGTACCGGTGTCATGCGCGAGGTGGACGAAGCGAGTCTGGTGCCCGACGAGTCAAAGACTATCAACGAGGGTGCGGTGCTTCCCTGGGGCACGCTCATGTGGGACCTGATGAAACAGGTGGCCGGCGAGATGGGTGTACGCACCGACGTGCCGTTTAACCAGCTCACGCCTCAAGAGCGCGACATCGTGTTCCATGGTCCGGCGGTTAAGAAGCATATTCTCTACGTTCCCAAAAACGGCGAGGGCGCCACGCCGCTCGACTTTACCTATTACAACGCCGTCTATACCGTCGAGAATGCGCTCGCCAAGGTTAAGGACGACAGGGGCCTCAAACGCGTTGCACGCTTTTTGCGCGAGGGACCATGCCGTGACTGTGGTGGCACGCGTCTTTCCGAGGCTGCGCGCCAGCCCCAGGTGCGCGGTATCAATCTGGCACAGGCGGCGGCCATGACGCTGGGCGAGGCGATTGAGTGGGTGCGCGGGGTGTCCGCATCCTTGCCGACCGAGATGCAGCCCATGGCGACGGATATCTGCGATTCGTTTTTGGGTGCGGCCCGTCGCCTGGTCGATCTGGGTCTCAATTATCTTTCGCTCGATCGCGCCGGTGCCACGCTCTCCACGGGTGAGCGCCAGCGCGTGCAACTCGCCCGCGTGGTGCGCAACCGATCGACGGGCGTACTCTATGTGCTGGACGAGCCCTCGATCGGCCTGCATCCTGCCAATGTCGACGGCCTGGTAGGCGTGATGCGCGATCTGGTGGATGACGGCAACACCGTGGTTGTTGTCGACCACGATACACGTGTGCTGGCGGAAGCCGACTATCTGGTCGAGATGGGCCCCGTTGCCGGAGCGGGCGGCGGTAATGTGATTGCCGCTGGCACGGTGGACGAGGTCGAACAATCGCAGGGCAGCCGCATCGCCCCGTTTTTGTGCACAGAGCCCAAGCGCATGCGTCCGCAGGTGACTGACGACGAAATGTTCGAGCAGGGACATATCCGCATGGCAACCGATGCCATCCATACCGTCAAGCCGCTCGAAGTCGATATTCCGCGCGGCCGCTTGGTCGCGGTTACGGGCGTTTCGGGTTCGGGCAAGACGACGTTGGTGCTCGAGACGCTCATCCCGGCGCTCAAGGCTCGGGCAACTGGCGAGCGCCTGCCAAGACACGTGCGTTGGGTCGATGCCGAAGGCATTGCTCGCGCAAACCTGATTGATGCTACGCCCATCGGTGCCAACGTGCGCTCGACGGTCGCAACCTATGCCGACATCCATGACGAGCTGCGCCGCGCCTTCGCCCGTACGCCCGAGGCCAAGGCAGCTGGCTACAAGGCGGGTGCCTTTAGCTACAATACTGGCGCCTTGCGCTGCCCTACGTGCGATGGCACGGGATCGATATCGCTCGACGTGCAGTTTTTACCCGATGTCGAGATCGTCTGCCCGGCATGTCGCGGTTCGCGTTATGCAGACGCGGCTTCGCGTATCCATCGCGAGGGCAAGGACGGGAGTCTGCTTACGCTGCCGCAGCTTATGGACATGAGTGTGGACGAGGCCATCGACGCCACGGTGGGACTCAAGAAAGTTCAGACGCGCTTGCAGACCTTGCACGACCTGGGCCTGGGTTATCTCACGCTTGGCGAGCCCACACCGGCGCTCTCGGGCGGTGAGGCTCAGCGTCTTAAGCTTGCGAGCGAGATGGGCCGCGTGCAGGACGACGCCGTATTCGTGTTCGACGAGCCCACGATCGGCCTGCATCCGCTCGATGTTCAGGTGTTGCTGAGTGTGTTCGACGGCCTCGTTGCCAAAGGCGCCACGGTTATCGTGATCGAACACGATCTCGACCTTATCCGTAACGCCGATTACGTGATCGACATGGGACCGGGCGGTGGCGACGCCGGCGGGCAAATCGTCTGCGCCGGCACTCCGGGCGACATCGCAGTTTGCTCCGCAAGCATCACCGGCCGCTATCTATAGACAATGAGGCAAAGGGACAGTCCCTTTGGCTCATTGATGCCTATTTCACGCATTGAGCGGCGAGATAGTCACGGAAGAACGGCAATTCAAATGCGACGAGCCCTCGTCCTCGCTCCCCGATGATGCCGGCGTCTATCATGCGGCGTCGGTAGCGGGAGACCTGCTGCGGCGAACGCTTAAGGCGCTCGACAAGGTCAGCGGTGGTGGACTCTTCCTCGTCATCGAGCATGGCGATGAGGAATCGCTTGTCCTCTGCAGTGAGTTTCCGATAGGTTGCCGCGAGGATTCGGTCGTCCATCTCGTCGCGCGCGATTTTGATTCCCAGGTCAAAGTCGCGTGACGAGATTTCCTTCGAATCGCTTGTGAGATCCCAGGCACGGTAACCTACGAGTTGCAATAGGAAGGGAAATCCAGAGATCGAGCGAACGGCTCTATCGATTCCCTCAGCATCTGCCAGGCGATCGTTTTCCTGGATTGTGCGAATCAAGGCCTCGCGTACGTCATAGTCGGCAATGCGACCCAGATGATATTGTTGGGCGCGGCGAAGGAACGAGACCGTCTTGTGGTTCAGCAACGTAGAGACGTTGTTGGGAAGTCCCGCCATAAGCAAGGCGACGCGTTTCCCATCGGTCACAAAGTGCTGATACGTGGCTGCGAGTTGGATCATCTCGTCGAGTGTCGGGTCCACCTCGTCAACCGTGACGAGCAGACCGGTGCCCGCCTCGTTGAGCCGGTCGATGATGTCGCTCATGCGATAACGCCAGGTTGAAGCATCGTGAACGCGATTGACCTCGACGCTGCCGAGCGGTGCAATTCCGAGACCGGTGACTTCGAAGTTCTTAGACGGGTCGATAAGATGGCCGGCAGCACGTTTCGCCCCGAACTCGATTTCCTCAAGCATTCCCGGGAGCGCGGTCGTCTTTACGGCTATCCAGCCGTGGGATTCCGCTCTTGTCGCGAGCGACGACATGAGAGCGGTTTTACCGGTTCCACGTGCGCCTGAGAAGATCGAGGTCAATTCTGGGCGCCTGCGCTGACTCAAGAAGGCACGGTCCAAATCCCGAATAATCTGTTGTCTGCCAGCGAGATGGGCAGGAACCTCACCAAAACTGGGGGTAAACGGGTTCTCGAGATATTTCACACGGCTCTCCTTTCACACCGCCGTTTAACTTTATTTTACTTTAGTTAATTCTGATTAAAAGTGAGGGCTCTTTATCTGGAGCATCAATTAGGCGTGTGTGTCATCGGCGTGGCGCTTGAATGTGACAAAGGAACTGTCCCTTTGTCACATTCCCGGAAAGCTTGTCTGGCGCAAGGCTTCGTAGAGGACGATGGCGGCGCTGTTGGAGAGGTTGAGTGCGCTGATGCCGTAGTCGTCCGGATTGACGAAGTTGCCGCAGATGTCCTGTTGAAGGATGGCCTCGTGGCTGTCCTCGGTATGTCCGAGCGATTCCTCGTGGGCTTCCCAAGCCTCGGCGTTATCGAGTGAGTCACAATCGCGCAGCATGGGGATACGCTCGCAACGCTCGGGCGCCGCGGCAAGCAGTGGCTCGGGAATGCCCGAGCTCTCGCTGCCAAAGACCAAGTAGTCTCCATCGCGGTAGGTGCTCTGCGCATAGGTGCGGCGTGCCTTTTTGGTCAGCAGATGCAGGCGTTCGTCGGCAGGGGAGAGACCATTGCGCGCAAGGAAATCCTCCCAGCCGGCATAGGTGGTCACGTCCAAGTTTTGCCAGTAGCCCAGGCCGGCGCGACGTACTGTCTTGTCGTCGAGCGAAAAGCCCAGTGGCTCCACCAGATGTAGACGGGCGCCGGTGACCACGCAGGTACGGCCGATATTGCCCGTATTGGCCGGAATCTCGGGCGCATACAGCACGATGTTGAACATGAATCTCCTTGGCTCAGAACGAAAAACCACCACGAAGGGGACAGGCACCTTCGTGGTGGTTTGGCGGTTACGTAGCGGAAAAACCCGCTTGGATAAACCTAGGCGCGGTGCCAGTCGGTCAGGCAGGCATCGAGGGAGGCGATGAGCGCATCCTTGTCCATGTGACGGCCGATGATGCACAGGCTCGTCATGCGGTCGCCCGTCTCGTCGTCCCAAATCTGCATGATCTCGGGGTTCTCGTCGATGATCTTCTGCTTCTCGCCCTCGGGCGCCGAATCGACAAACAGACCGTTCTCCATCAGGCGCATCTGGTGGCCGGCCTGCTCAAACATGTAGCACATGTCCGGATTGCCGGTCTGCCACAGCGGACCCTTGACGCGGATGACCTCGTCGGGCCACTCCTGCTCAACAAAATCGGTGAACTTCTGCAGGTCAAACGGCTTGCGACGCGAGTACACAAAGGTCTCGATGTCGTACTCGAGCACCTCGGGGTCGTCGTGCTCCTCGGGATGCTCCATGGCCTCGATCCAGGCGGCGGAGTTGTAGGCGCGCATAAAGTCGAAGCGGTCGGTGTCGAGCAGCTCCTCCATAGGAACCTCGCCGTTTTGAGCCTCGACAATCACAGCGTCCTTCTGCAGGCTGCGCACGATGGCCTTGAGCTCGGCGATCTGCTCAGGGCTCACGGTATCGGTCTTGTTGAGGATCAGCGTGGAGCAGAACTCGATCTGCTGGATGAGCAGGCTCTCGATGTCGTCCTCGTCGATATCCTCTGCCAGCAGGTCGCGACCGCCGTTGAACTCGTCGTACATGCGGGCGCAGTCGACCACGGCCACGATGTTGTCAAGCGCGAGCTTGGGCTCGCCGCCCGCCTTGGCCTCGTCGCAGAAGCTCGAGATGGTGTAGGCGATGGGGATAGGTTCGCAAATACCCGATGCCTCGATGATGATGTAGTCGAAGTTGCCCGAATCGGCGATGCCCTGCAGCTGGTTGGCCAGGTCGTCCGAAAGCGTGCAGCAGATGCAGCCGTTGGTGAGCGGGATGAGGTCATCGGTCTCGGAAAGGCCGCCGTCGGCGATAAGGCTGGCGTCGACGTTGATCTCGCCGATATCGTTGACGATCACGGCGGCGCGGATGCCGCCGTCGTTAGCGAGGATGTGGTTGAGCAGCGTGGTCTTGCCGGCACCGAGGTATCCGGTAAGCATGATGATCTTCACGGGTTTGTTGGGCATGTGCCCTCCTTTGTTAGACATGGCTTACAGTTGAATCTTATGCCAAACGCCTGCTCTTATACCCACGCGCCGGCAAATAACACAAGCTACTCCCAGGCTCCCCATACATCGGGGCAATAACCGACGGTGGCCTTTTTGCCGTTGCGCACGATGGGCTCGGCCAAGACCTGCTGGTTCTCGAGCAGCTTGTCGAAGCGCTGACTGGGGGTGAGATGCTGAATGAGCGCGAGCGTCTCCTCGTCCTTGGCTTTGGGGTTGAGCAGCTTGTCGATGCCGCCGACCGCCTGCATCACGCTCGTGAGCTCGCCTTTGCTCATCTCCTTTTCCTTAAGGTCGATAAACTGCACCTTAATGCGGCGCTCCTTAAAATAACGCTGTGCCTTCTTGGTATCGAAGGACTTCTTGGTGCCGAAGATTTGCACGTTCATAGTATGTTCCGCCGTTCTACCTGATGAAGTTGGTCGTTGCGCGATCGGCTTCGGGTGCGTTGATACCAGCGGCCTGTCCAGCTTCGATGCAGCGCAGGAGCCAGGCCATGTTCTTGCCGATGTTGCGCATGGTGGCCAGGCCCTCGGCATCCTGGGCGGCCTCGCCCGGCATGGCACCAAAGACGTTGTTCCAGTACGTGGAGGCAACCACGGGCATCTGGTTGATGGTGAAGTACTTGTTGAGTACGTCGAAGGTCGTCGACGTGCCGCCGCGACGGGCGACGGCGATGGCAGCGCCCGGCTTGTGCGCAAAGGCCTTGCTGCCGGCATAGAAGGCGCGATCGAGGGCCGAAAGAATGCGGCCGCTGGGGTGCGCGTAGTAGACAGGCGAGCCAAAGACAAAGCCGTCGGCCTGCTCGGCGGCAGCGATGAGCTCGTTCACCACGTCGTCGTCAAAGGTGCAACGACCGCCAAGCTTGCCGCACTGGCCGCAACCGATACAATCGCGAATGGGCTTGGCGCCCAGCTGAAACACCTCGGTATCAATGCCTTCTGCATTAAGTTGCTCTACGACCTCGGCGAGTGCGCGGGCGGTGTTGCCGTTTGCCTTGGGGCTGCCATTGACTAAAAGAACCTTCATCACAAACTCCCCCTGCTTTTGGTGACTTCTGCAGAGGATTATCGCACGATGGGGGAGGCGGCGCGGGCGCGGCGCTAATCCAGTTTGGTACCTGGCACCTGCATGGCTTTCCCGAGCAACGCTTTGAGCTCGTTCAAAATGGAAACGGGCTGACGGTCGACGCCGTCCAGATGAAGCGTGGCCACGCGAATGGGCGGCTGATATTCAAGCGAGCCGATGAGCACAGGAGAACCCAGGAACCGTTCGATGTCGCTTGCGATCTCGTCGATTGCCTCGGGGCCGAGTTCATCGAAGAGTGCCACGAACATCGGCCCCGTCGAGCGGAACAGGCGGCCCTTGCCGCGCGAACAATCCATGAGGCAGGCGGCGCTTTCGGCGAGCACGCGGTCGCCTGCATCGAATCCAAAGCGGGCATTGACCTCGGCGATATCGTCGACCTTAATGGCAATAAAGCCTGCCTCGCGCGCCACGCGGCGCATCTCTCCAATAGCGTTGACCAGCGCGTGGACATCGCCCAGGCCCGTTACCGAGTCGGTCGTATCTGCTAGGCTTCGGTTGATGATAATGCCCACATACATGCTGGGCTCG
Source organism: uncultured Collinsella sp. (assembly GCA_900540095.1). Classification (GTDB taxonomy): domain Bacteria; phylum Actinomycetota; class Coriobacteriia; order Coriobacteriales; family Coriobacteriaceae; genus Collinsella. The sequence continues at coordinate 20,855 of UQEO01000006.1, read as the reverse complement.
GTATCGGTGCCGTCCAAGCGGTAGCCCGTGCAGTCGCAAAGCACGTATTTTCCGGTGGCATCCATTACGCGATACTGCATGTAGTGGAAGTGCCACGTGCCGTTTATCACCATGTCGAGCTCGGCGCGTACGTTGTCGCGGTCCTCGGGATGAACGCGGGCAAGCCACATATCGACCGAGTTAAAAGGGTGCTGGGAGGGCAGGTCAAAATCGCGCACGGCGTTGACCGACCATTGCGATTCTCCAGTATCGAGATTGAGGATAAACGGATAGCGCGTCTCGGAGCTCATGGAGATCGCTTGGAACACCCGGTCGTTGCAGGGAAGCTGGTCGACGATCGGGCGCTCCGCCGCGTCATCGTCTTTCGGCTGCTGCACGCGATGCATAAGCTTATAGCGATACATCTTGCGATCGGCATCCATCGTCATCTGGCGACGCGTGTCGCCGGCAAGTGGATCGACGCGCGAGCAGCCAAAGCTAAAGCTGGCGATCATGGGCGCCTTGCCACCTGAGCTCGCCTCGATCAGCCCGGCACGTACCTGCTCCAAGCGCTGCTCGAGTTCAGTCTCGTTTGCGGAGAGCGAGATAAGCACAAATTCGTCTCCACCGATGCGGAACAGCATCTCATCTTGCTCCATGGTTTCGGAGAGCGTGCGGCAGATGCTCAGAATATAGCGATTGCCTTCGGCGTGGCCAAACCTATCATTGCAATGTTTGAGATGGTCGATGTCAATATAGGCGCAGGTGAAGGGGTCGCCTTTGCGCCAGAGTTGCTCGACGTGACGGTCGAGTCCGCTGCGGTTGCCCAAGTTGGTGAGCGGGTCGATATAGGCGTTGCTCTCAAGCAGCCGGCGCTCTTGTTGCAGGATGGCATGCGTCTTTTGCAGTTGCTCGCCAACGGCGCGTAGTTCAGCAGGTAGCGCGGCAACATCGAGTTCGGCGGTCGAGATGCCATTCGCAAGTCGCTGAAGATAGGCAATAATCGATTGCTCGCCCAGGCGATATGGCTCGTTCATGATGGATAACCTCCTTGGGCGGAACAACGGTTTGTATCATATCCCCAATTCGGTTTGAATTGGGGATATAAGTTAGCTAATGGAGACAAATGCCCCTTCGACGGTGGCGTTTTGCGCGCGAGCGAATCAGTTGTTATTGCCGCCATCGAGCAATGCCTCAAAATCCTTCGCCGGTATGGGGCGGTAGTAGAGGAAGCCCTGAGCGTAGCGGGCGCCCATTTGTCGTAGCATGTTCGCCTGCTCATCTGTCTCGACGCCTTCGACCACGACGGGCAGATGGAGCGACTGCGCCATTTCGAGCATCGATGAAATGATTTGCGTGCTGCGGCCTTGATCACGGTCGGTGGGCACAAAGGTGCGGTCGAGCTTGATGACGTCGACGTTGACGTTCTTGAGCATCGCGAGCGTGGACTGGCTGGTGCCAAAATCGTCCATATAGGTCGAGAAGCCGCGGGTGTGCAGGTCGGCCGTCAGTTTGTCCACGGCCTCGGACTCTCCCGTATAAGCCGTCTCAGTGATCTCGATACGCATGAGCTCGGGCGGTAGGTTGTATTGGGCGGCAAGCGCCCCCATATGCTCGGCCACATCGCAGGCAAGGATATCCACGCGCGACACATTAAGCGAAACCGGAACCACACGAAGTCCTCGATTGATGCGTTCGCGCAGCCACGAGGCGACACCCTGCCAAATGTACTTGTCGAGCGTCACCACAAAGCCGCTTTCCTCGAGTGCGGGGATAAACGTTGCGGGCGAAATGAGAGAACCGTCCTTGTCAATCCAGCGCGTGAGTGCCTCGGCGCCAATGATCTCGCCGGTTTCCATGTCGACCTGGGGCTGCAGGTAGTACGTGATGCGGCCGTTTGAGAGCGCATACTGGAACTCGGTTAGCGTGTGGTGGAACGCAACCTCATGCTCATATTCCTCGGGGCGGAAAACGGCAATGCGCTCCTTAAAGTCGTTTTTGGCGCGTCGATTGGTAAACATGGCCTTGGCCTGCGCATCGATGGTGATTTCCTCATTGGAGTCGATGGGGTAAACGCCCATGGACGGCCAGAAGCCTGCGCCATCATCATGTCTGGCTACGGCCTCGCGAACGCGGTTGTAGATTTGATGGACGGTGATGTGCTTAAAAGGGATGAGTACGCAAAAGTCATCTTGGCCCCAGTACCCTGCGACGCCCATATCGGCATTCTCGATGTCCTTGAGGACCGTGCCCACATCGGCGAGTACGCGGTCGCCCTCGGCCTGGCCGTGCCATTCATTAAACAGGCGCATGTGGCCCATGTCGACCGTGGCGATGCACCAGGTGCCGTCGCGCCTTGCCTCGAGAAATGCGTTGGCGCGCCGCATAAACTCGCTGGGTCGATAGAGGCCCGTGAGCATATCGATGCGTTCGGCGATTGCGCTTTTGCGTTCGACCTCGGGTATAGGGAGGCTGTCGTTGGGGACAAGCCCGCCAGCTGTGCGAAGGCGACGATCGAGTTCGCCCAAAACAGTCGATGCTTGGGAGTCCAGGCGTTCGTAAAAGGTTGGGACGACAAGACAGACGGGAGCAATGGTGTCGCCTGCGATTTGCACAGGAGCGAAAACGGCCTCTTTAAGGTGGCGGGTCAGTTGCTCGAATGCCTCGTGGTCCAAATCGTTGCTGAGCACGACAAACTGGACGCTTCGTGAACGGTAGACCCGGCTCCTGCCGCGGGTGATCGACAGCATGCGGCCCGCGTATTCGGCAAGCATGTTGTCGACAGCCTCGGCCCCGTAGAGCTCGTTGAGCTTTGTCGTGCCACGAACGCGCACCGCTATAAGCCCTGTCTTGCAACGGTCGAGGCGGCAGGTATCGATGGCATTGACCAGCATGCGCTGCGTTCCGAGGCCTGTGGCGGCGTCGACGGTTTCGGCAAGTGAGTGGTTGACGAGCTCGCCGACATAGAGCGAGGGGACATTTCCGTCGCCGTCGATACGAAACCCGCGAGCACGGCAAAGGACGTAGTCGCCGACGGCGTTGCGCACACGATACTGCATGACGCGACGGTGCTTGGTACCGTTGTAGACTTGGTCGATGTCGTTGACGAAGGCCTCAAGGTCGTCGGGATGGACGCGCGTTTTCCAGTAATCGCGACAGTTGTCTATGTGCTCTGAGGGAAGGCCAAGATCGCGCAAGGCACCTTGTGACCAAAGGGTGCGATGTTTGTACAAGTTCTCGATAAAGAAATAACGACCTTCGTTGAGCATCGAAAAGGCGTCGAAAATACGATCGCTTATTTCGAAGTCGTCGGCGTGGACTTGCGTGATATTACGTCGATCGAGGTGCACGGCATGACGTAGCTTGTAGTCGTACATGCGATGGTCGGCATCGAGTGTCATACGGTTGGTGGCTTCGCCCAGGGCGGGGTCGGCATGCGACACTCCATAGCTAAACGAGTGGGGCATCTCGGAATCGTTGTTTTTGAGCAGGATCGTTCGGCAGTGTTCCAGACGTTCGGCGAGGTCGTCCTCGGTTGCAATCGTAGACAGGATGGCAAACTCGTCGCCGCCTATGCGAAACGCCGCCTCGTCCACTTTCATATACAGCTTGAGATAGAGGCTTACCTGCAAGATATAGCGGTTGCCCTCGTCATGCCCAAAGACGTCGTTGCAGTGCTTGAGATTGTCGATATCGATGAACGCCATGGTAACGGGGGTGTCCTGCTCCCAGAGCTCCTCGAGGGAACGGGCAAAGCCGCCACGGTTGGCAAGCCCGGTAAGCTGGTCGGTAAAGGCAGTCCTAATCAGATCATCCTGGCGCTCGAGAAGGTCGCGAACGGTCTTTTCGAGCGTTTCGGTGTAATTGCTGACAGTATCCATGTCGTAAGCGGCTTTCTGAGGTCGGGCGAATTGCGTCGGGCGAGCTCGTTGTGCACACGCGTTGTTGTTCGGCGCTTTGCGTGTATCCAGGCCCCCGCCTTGTTGCGTTGTTGGGTTAATTTACCGGCTAATGTTCGCTGTTGATAACTGCTGAGTAGTATAAACAACAGTGCAGAATTATATATGGGTGCACATGCTGTGGGCGGCTATTATTCGACAGGCGGTAGCGCGACGACGCGATGTTCGATGAAAATGCGACTGAGACGATATATGTTGACGGGTATACTTGTTCCGGTTTTAAACGCAGGAACGGAGATGGTCGCATGGCACAGCCGGATACGACGCGCACGGTGGGGCTGGCGCTCGAGGGAGGCGGCTACCGCGGTATGTATACGGCGGGCGTGCTCGACGTTTGGATGGAGCACGGTTTGACCTGCGACCATATGGTGGGCGTCTCGGCGGGCGCGGCATTTGGCTACAACTTTAAATCGCGCCAGATCGGCCGCGCCATTCGCTATAACAAGGCCTATTGCGCCGACAAGCGCTATGCGAGCGTGACCAGCTGGCTGCGAACCGGCGATATGTTCAATGCCGACTTTGCTTATCACGAGGTGCCTATCGAGCGCGATCCCATCGACTTGGAGGCGTATCGCGCCTGCCCCATGCGATTTACGTGCGTGTGTACCGATATCGAGACGGGCAAGGCCGTCTACCACGACCTGCCGTATGGCGACGAGCGCGATATCGAGTGGATCCGGGCGTCGTCGGCAATTCCCGTGGCGACGCGTCCTGTCGCCATTGAGGGCCGCAAGTACCTGGATGGCGGCGTGGCTGATTCTATTCCCAGTGCATGGCTGTTTGCTCAGGGGTATGACCGCAATATCGTGGTGCTCACGCAGCCGGCGGGCTTTGTGAAGCAGCCCAACAGCGTGATGCCTATGCTGCGTCGCGTGTTCCGTCACTATCCGGAGTTTGTCGCAGCGCTTGAGCATCGGCATGAGGTCTACAATGCCACGCTCGATGATTTGGCACGTCGTGAGGCCGCCGGCGATATCTTTGTGGTGCGTCCGAGCGAATCGGTGAAAGTGCCGTCGCTGTGCCGCGAGCCCGATGAGCTCGAGCGCATCTATCAGATCGGCCGCCACGATGCAGAGGTGACCTTACCGGCGTTGGAAGCGTACCTGGCGGGGTAGAGCAAGCTGCCGTGGCCTCGGCGGAAAGCGCATCCCGGAATCGGCGCTAAAAATGGGATGAGGTTTCCGCGAGAGGCCCGTAGCGGAAAGCGCGCCCCGGAATCGGCATCCAAAACGGGATGCAGTTTCCCCGACGGCGGGTTTTGGAAACGGCGTCCCAGAATTTGCGCCTGGAATGGGATAGGGTTTCCCAACGGAGCCGCATGCGGAAAGCGCATCCCGGAATGGAGGTCCAAACCGGGATGCGCTTTCCATTGCTGAAGATATGAGGCCGCGAATCAGTTGCTCGGCCTGAGCCTATGCCTGCTGCCAGGTGTCGACGAGCTCCTTGGCGGCGGCGTAGGGATCGTCGGCACTGCAGACGGCGCTCACCACAAAGAAGCCATCGACACCGGTTGCCTTAAGCTGCGGCAAGTCGGCCGTCTTGACGCCGCCGCCCACCACGATGGGCACGGGGCTTGCCGCGTGGAGTGCGTCCAGGTCCTCAAAGCTCTTGGTGATGATGGAGCCGTCGGCCGCGCGTCCGCAGTCGCGCTTGGTCTCGGTCTCGTGGAGTGGGCCGATGCCCAGGTAGTCGACTAGGCTCATGTCGGCGGTCTTGACGTACTCGAGCATCTCCTCGCAACGGGCCGAAAGGCCCACGATGGCGTTGGGCCCCAGCAGCTTGCGACAGACCTCGACGGGAATGTCGCTCTGACCCACGTGCACGCCGTCGACAGCAATGCCCTGCTCGCGCGCGGCGAGTACGCAGTCCAGGCGGTCGTCAATCAGCAAAGCGACCTGACCGGTCTTGCCAGCCTGTGCGATTGCCTGCGCGGTGTCGCCGGTCAGCGCAATGATCTCGCGGGCGCTTGCCACCTTGGAGCGCACTTGGATGCAGGTAAAGCCGGCGTCGAGTGCCTGGGCCACCACATCGCCCACGGGGCGCCCGAGCGTGTTTTCGGGGCCGAGCACCAGATAGGCCGAGATATCAAGGTTGTCGCGGATGCTCATCGCGCTTCCTCCTGTTTCTTGATCTGTGCTTCCATGCGCTCGAGTTTGCCGGTCATGGTGTCGGTAAATCCGGGTCGAATATCGGCTTTGAGCACGACTTCGGTGCGGATGCCCTTGCTCGCCAACACAAAGGTTGCGTCGCGTACGACCTGCATGACCTCGTTCCAGTCGCCCTCGATCTCGGTGAACATAGAGGTGGTGCGGTTGGGAAGGCCGCTCTCGCGAATGACACGCACGACCTCGGCGACCTCGGCGGACAGCTCGTCGCCGGTGCCGCACGGGGCGATGGCCACGGCGACGAGCGTGTTCATGCCAGCAGTGGTTGCGGGCTCGGACATGGCCTATGCCTCCTCGAGCTCGAGTCGGTTATCGGCAATGTCCTGGGCGGTCGCGCGGTAGAGCTCGTCGATAAAGGCGACCTTAAAGCTTGCCGGGGCATCGGCGACGGCGGCGGCACGCGTGCCGGCCACGTTGTAGACGGCGGTGCCGCAGACGGCTGCCGTAAACGGGTCGGTGGCACAGGCGTACACGGCCAGCACGCCGCCCTGCGAGCAGCCGCAGCCGGTGATCTTGGACATGAGCGGGCTGCCGCCGTGGGACTTGGCCACGGTCGTGCCGTCGGTGATCAGGTCGACTTCGCCCGAGACGACCACGGCGCCTCCGGTGTAGCGGGCGAGCGCCACGGCGGCGGCGCGGGCGGCGTCGACCGTGTCGGTGGTATCGACACCGCGCACGCGGCTCATATCAGCCGCCTCGCCCTCAAGACCCCACAGGCCGGCGAGTGCGATGATCTCGGAGGCGTTGCCGCGTACGATGGCGGGCTTGTACTGCTTGAGCTCGTTTACCAGCTGGGTGCGCAGGCTACCGATACCCAGGCCCACCGGATCGAGCACCCAGGGCTTGCCGGCGTCGTGTGCCGCCTTGGCCGCGCGGGGAATCGTCTGCTCGTAGATGGGGAAGAGCGTGCCCATGTTGAGATAGATGGCGCCGCCGCCGGCAACGAGTGCCTCGCCCTCGTCGGGAAGATAGACCATGGCGGCCGAACCGCCCACGGCGAGCTGCGCGTTGGCGACAAAGTCGATCGTCACCGTGTTGGTGATGGAGCCGGCCATCGGATTGGTGGCGCGAATCTCCTCCACGGCCTTGACCATATGCTGCTTAAACTGTTCCGAATCAATCACTGCACATGCCTCCTTGGCATAGAAAAGGGGCGCTGTGCATAGACAGCGCCCCTGTAAAGGCGGCATGCTCCCTACGCCAGCATTAACTGACAGGTTCAAAGGATTGGGCCCTATGCCCTCTCAGCCTTGTGGTTTGCACCGCCGGCACTCCCGCATCGAATCTGTTGTTCCCTATACTAACGCACCTGCCAAAAAGGGACAGGTTTATTTTGGCAGGTCGTTACAATAGGTAGGACCGATACGAATGGGGACCTCATGATCAAACTTGTGCTGACCGATATGGACGATACGCTGATTCCAGCCGGGCATGACGGCGCCAGCGACTACGCCATCGAGGGTATTCATGCCATGCAAGCGGCGGGTCTGCACTTTGGTCCGGTTTCGGGTCGTCAGCCGTCCGCGATGGGCTGGATGTTCAAAAATCGTTCCGAGTGTTTTTCGACTGGCGCGTTCTGTAACGGCCAGGTGATGTTTGTCGGCGGCGAAGTAGTCGCCTCGCACGCAATCGACAACGATGCTCTGATGCGTTTGGCCGACTATCTGGAGCAAGAGACCGACGATACATTTTTAAAAGTCTATAGCCTGGGCGATGACTTTTGGGGCAACGATGCCTATTGCGTGACGAGTGATCCCGAGCGCGTTCGTCGCGCCATGGAGTCGGGCGGCAACGCATGGCTCAAAGGCGAAGAGGCCCCGTGCCGTCCCGTCGTTGATGAAGTGCCGGTGTTCAAGGCGAATATCTGGAGTGCCCGTTCGCGTGAGGAGCTCGCGGAGCTACGCGAGCGCGTTGCCGTTGAGGTGCCGGAACTCTCGCTTGTGTTTCCCAACAACCGAGTGCGCCTGTTTGACATCCTTCCAGCAGGTTGGGACAAGGGTTGCGCTGCGCTGGAGTTGGCGCGCGCTTTGGACCTGACGCCCGATGAGGTGGCCGTATTTGGCGATTCCGATAACGATCTGCCCATGATCGATGCCGTTCCCAACTCCGTTGCAGTCGCCAATGCCAACGAGGCCGTCACGGCTGCCGCGCGCTGGCATATCGGCGCTGCGGCAGACGATGCGGTCGCCGGGGCTCTGCATCAGATTGCCGCCTGCGCTGCGACGGGGGAAATGCCGCCGTTTATGCGTCAGATGGATACGACGGGTTTCGACGTCACGAACGTCTAGGGAGAAAGCTATGAAGCTCCAACAGCTCAGATATGTCGTCAAAGTTGCCGAATGCGGCAGCATTACCGAGGCCTCGCGCCGGCTCTTTGTGTCGCAGCCTTCGATTACCGCATCGATCCGCGATCTCGAAAACGAGATGGGTGTGCATATCTTTGAGCGCACCAACAAGGGTGTCATTGTGTCCGAGGAGGGCGAGACCTTCTTGGGCTATGCGCGCCAGGTACTCGACCAGGCCGACCTGCTCGAGGGCAAGTACAAGGGCGCATCCGAGCAGGTGCCGCACTTTAGTGTGAGCTGCCAGCATTATTCCTTTGCCGTCAACGCGTTTGTCGACGTGATCCGCGAGTTCGATGCCGCGCGTTACGACTTCACCCTGCGCGAGGAGCAGACTCACGAGATTATCGAGGATGTCGCGCATATGAAAAGCGAACTGGGCATCCTGTACTTATCCGAGCATAACCGCGAGGTTATCGAGCGCATGCTCGCCGCCAACGAGCTCGTATTCGAGGGACTCTTCTGCGCCGCGCCGCATGTCTTTGTATGCGCCGACCATCCACTGGCGGACTGCGCCAGCGTGACGCTCGAGGACTTGGAAGACTACCCGTTCTTGTCCTATGAGCAGGGCAGTTATAACTCGTTCTACTATTCCGAGGAGCTGACTTCGACGTTCGAGCGTCGCAAAAATATCCGCGTGCGCGACCGTGCGACGTTGTTCAATTTGGCCATGGGCCTCAACGGCTACACGGTGTGTTCAGGCGTGATCAGCCACGAGCTCAACGGTCCAGGTATTATCTCCATTCCGCTCGATGTGGACGAGTACATGGAGATCGGCATCATCACGCGCAAGAACACGACGCTCACGCGCTACGGTCAAGCCTATATCGACGCGATCCGTCAGCATATCTAGACTGCTGCGTCCTGTACAGGTCAAATCTCTTCATGGCAGTCCCAACTGATATAGGAAGCATCTATATCAAACTGTTATAAACGTATATTTTACGATGGCTATATGAGCGCTCATACTTTGTCCCAGTAAAGCAACCAATGCAAAGGGAGATATCTATGAGTGCTTTAACCACGCTGAACGCGCCGTTTCGCGCCGATATCGTCGGCAGCTTTCTTCGTCCACAGGCCGTAAAGGACGCCCGTGCCGCCTATGCTGCGGGCACACTCGACGCCGCCGGCCTTAAGGCCGTCGAGGATGAGGCCATTCGCGACCTGGTGGACAAGCAAAAGTCCGCTGGCCTGCAGGTGATTACCGATGGCGAGTTTCGCCGCAGTTACTGGCACCTCGACTTTATGTGGGGGCTCAACGGCATTGAACGCCGTACCTCGCGTACGGGCTATATGTTCCACGACGAGGAGACCACAGCCGACACCGCCGTGGTAACCGGCCCCATTAGCGGCGAGAACCATCCGTTCGTCGAGCACTTTAAATTTGTCAAGGCGCTCGAGGGGGAGGGCCAGGTCGCGCGGCAAACCATTCCGGCGCCGATCCAGACGTTCTCCGAAGTCACGCTCGACCGCTGCGACGGCCAGCAGGAGAGCCTGCGCGCTGTCTATAAGACCGATGAGGAACTTGCCGACGCCATCGCAGCCGCTTATCGCACGGTGATCGCCGACCTGTACGCTGCAGGCTGCCGCAACATCCAGTTTGATGACTGCACCTGGGGCATCTATTGCGATACCGACTTTGTCGCCAAAACCGGCATGAGCCCGGTTGATCTGCAAAAGGTGAGCGAGCTGGGCGTGGCGCTCAACAATGCTGCCATCGCGGGCAAGCCCGACGATCTGGTTATCAACACGCACGTGTGCCGCGGCAACTATCACTCCACCTATGCTTTTGAGGGCGGCTACGACCCCATCGCGCCGTACCTGTTCGCACATGAGAACGTCGATGCGTTCTATCTGGAGTTCGACACGCCCCGCGCCGGTGGTTTTGAGCCGCTCAAGTACGTTGCCCCCGGCAAGAAGGTCGTGCTGGGCCTGGTGACCACCAAGGCGGCTGAGCTTGAGGACGAGGACGTTATCGTCGAACGTATCCAAGAGGCCGCAAAGTATGTGCCGCTCGAGAACCTGTACCTGTCGCCCCAGTGCGGCTTTGCCAGCTGCGAGATTGGCAACAAACTGACCGAGGACGAACAGTGGGCAAAGATCGCGCTGGTCAAGCGCATTGCCGAGCGCGTTTGAAAGTAACGCTACCGCTTGCAGGTGACGGCGCGCGCGAGACATGGCGTATCACGTACAATGGTTCGGATCGTATCGTTCGGGCAGGTTATCTGATATGCCTGATCGCCCTTCCATCATGAAAGGACTTCCATGTCCCAATCCTCGACGCCCGCCGTATCTGAACTCGAGGAGACTGTCGAATAGTAGTTGTGTTCAGCTAAATCAAAAAATGGCGTCCATGCGTATGTACGCGTGGACGCCATTTTTAATGCGTCAGTATCCAGTGGATGCCGCGCGCCATGCGCAGGTCAGTTTGGGCAAAGTGGTTGCCGGGGTTGAGCTCCAGCGTTGTTGGAATGTCATGCTCGATAAACAGCTCTTCCATCGCACGCGTATCGTCGAGTACGTGCCGCATCATGCGGTTGGGCGTCTTGGTTTCCTTTTTACCGAGCGACAGATAGGCGGCGTCGGGCGTGGCTGTCATCGTGCGCTCTCGCGCGTAGTCGATAAAGCCGGGGAACCACAGCGACCCTGATGCACTTGCCGCGCGCTCAAAGACATCTGTTTGCCAAAGTGCCCACAGTGCAAAAAGACCCGCCAACGAGTAGCCGGCAATGCCGCGCCAGGTGGGCGGGCAGGGAAGTGATGATTCGGCCTCTGGGATTATCTGATTCAGCAGTTCATCGAGAAACTCAGACGCCTGTCCGCCAAAGGGCTCGGCATCTCGTATAGTTCCGTCGCATTCCCAGGGGCTCAGCTCGCGATTCCAATCGAGCCCTCCAATGGCGACAAGGGCGAATGGCGGGCAGTCGAGCTCTCGGCAGCGCTCGTAGACTTCACTACCGTCGCCCATAACCACGGGGAGGTAGATGACGGGCGCACCTTCCGCACACTCTGAATAAACGGTTATCTGCTTCTGATGCGCTTCCAAGGCAGGCTTCTCTCGGTGTTGTGATATTGACAGCCTCAATTGTCGCACGCTGGCACGGGGCAGACGCTAAAAGAAAGGCGCGGAGCCGCTCGATGCGACTCCGCGCCTTGTTGTTTTGCTTTAACAGACTATGCCGTTACGCCACGAAGAAGTAGACGAGGAAGGCAAGGGCTGCGATCCACATGAGCGGCTTGATCTTGGAGGCCTCGCCCTTAAAGAGCGCGACGATCACGTAGGCGATAAAGCCCAGGCCAATGCCGGCAGAGATGGAGTAGGTGAAGGGCACGCCGGCGACAATCATGAACGCCGGGAAACCCTGCGACACGTCGGACCAGTCGATCTCGGAGGCTTCGCTCATCATGAGGTAGCCGACGTAGACCAGGGCACCGCAGGTGGCGGCGCTGGAAACGATGGTGACGATGGGGGAGAAGAACGCGGCGAGAATGAACAGCACGCCGGTGGTGACGGAGGTGAGGCCCGTGCGGCCACCGTCGGCAGCGCCAGAGGTGGACTCGACGAAGGTGGTGATGGAGGAGACGCCCATAAAGCCACCGGCAGCAGCAGCCACGGAGTCGACGACCAGGATGGGACGGATGTCCTCGACATTGCCGTCTTCGGTTAGGAACTCGCCCTGCTTGGCGACGGCCATCGCAGTACCCATGGTGTCGAAGAAGTCACTCATGAGCAGCGAGAAGGCAACGACGAGCAGCATCGGGTCGGTCAGGACCTTTACGATGGCCATGTTGCCATCGGCGGTGCTGGCAAACGGGGCGCCAAAGGTCGAGAAGTCGAGCGGTGCGATGAGGCCCTCGGGCGCATGGGTGACGCCCAGCGGGATACCGGCGATAACGGCGACGATGATGCCGATGAGCAGCGAGCCCGGCACGTTGCGGGAAGCAAGGGCAACCGTCACGACGATGGAGATGATGCCGACGATAAAGGTGGGGGAGGCGATGTCGCCCAGGCCGACGAGCGTACCGGCGCCAGCGGTGATGATGCCGGCATCGCACAGGCCAATCATGGCGATGAACAGGCCCAAGCCAACCGAGATGGCGTGGCGCAGGACCACGGGGATGGCGTCCATGATGGCCTCGCGCAGGCCGCACAGGACGAGCAGCAAGATGACGATACCCTCGAGGAAGATAACGCTCATGGCCACGTGCCAGTCACCGCCGCACATGGTGGTGGCTATGCCCGCGATCATGGCGTTGATGCCCAGACCCGACGCGCAGGCGAGCGGGCGGTTAGCGAAGATGCCCATGCAGATGGTCATGATGCCGGCGCCCAGGCAGGTGGCGCAGGCGAGCGCTCCCGCATCGATGCCAGCGCCCGAGAGCACCGCGGGGTTGACGGCGATGATGTAGGCCATCGCCAGGAATGTTGTCAGTCCAGCACGGAGTTCGGTCCCGATTGTGGACTTGCGCTCACTGACGTGAAAAAGTTCGTCCATGCATACCCTTTCCTTGTTCGGCCCCGAGTTTAGGCCGATTGACACGAACTCAACTACTATAGCCCCTTTACGACGCTGTTGTTCCTCGCATGTTGATGTTCGGCGCTTTGTAACGGACGGGCGGTATTTTCCGTATGAAAATGTGTGGGTACCGTATACTAAAGCGGTTACAACGACCCCTATGGAGGAATGTATGATTAAAGAGCTCTGCCACGACGAGGCTATCCTGTCCCAGCGTTGCGAGGTTGCGACCGTCGAGGACGAGTCGGTTGCTCAGGATCTGATCGATACCATCAAGTCGCTCGACGATGCCGGCTGCCTTGCCGCTAACCAGATTGGCGTCACCAAGAAGGTTTGCGTCTACCTGGACGATGCCGGCGAGCCCCACGTGCTCTACAACCCTCGTCTGGTGTTTGGCCTGGGCGCCAGCAAGATGGAGGAGAGCTGCCTGACGCACGAGGAGGTCACCAAGTCCACGCGCTATATCAAGTGCAAGGTTGCCTTTGACCAAATCGTCGACGGCAAGATGAAGGAGTGCCGCCGCGACTACGCGGGCTTTGAGGCACAAATGGTCCAGCATATGATCGACCACTGTCTAGGAAAGTTGGTCTAAGGGGATCAAAGCACCGCACCTTGCCGCTCAATCGTCGCTTGCGTACCGTTAGTACGCGGCGCTCCTCTTTCGTGGCAATCTGCGGCACTTTGACCCCTTAGACGACCTGCGGGGTTAACTTGGTTGAGTTTATCCTGCTTGAATAGTCTGGGCATGACATTGTTGTCATGTCCGGGCTTTTGTGTTTAGCGCCTTTTTGTTTGGAGACAATGAAATTAGCAAGAACGTAAAGCTAGGAGGCGCTATGTGTACGAGTATTCGATTTACCGATAATTCTGGCCACATGTATCTGGGCCGCAATCTCGACTGGAGCTTTGACTACGGCCAACAGGTTCGCGTGATGCCGCGCGGGTTTCACATTCCGTATTCGTTTATCGACGACGCGACAGCGGCGCACGCGGTGATCGGTATGTGCATCGATTACAAGAACTATCCCATGTTTTTCGATTGCGGTAACGATGCGGGTCTGGCTGTGGCGGGGCTCAACTTTCCCGGCTATGCCGAGTATGCCGAGGGCCCGGTTGATGGAAAGACCAATATCGCGGCCTATGAGTTTCCCCTGTGGGTGGCAGCGACGTTCTCGACGGTCGATGAGGTCGAGGCCGCGCTGCGCGACACGGTGATTGTCGCCAAATCTGCCGGAGAGGGGCTGGGCGTGTCGCTGCTCCATTGGATTATCGGCGACAGCCAGCGTAGCATCGTGGTCGAGATGATGGCTGACGGCCTGCATGTATACGACGATCCGGTCGACACCCTTGCCAATCAGCCCACCTTCCCGTGGCACATGGAAAACCTGCGCACCTATATCACGGCCACAAGCGATTTTCCGCAGACGGCGACATGGCGTGGCGCCGAGCTCAAGCCCTATGGTGCGGGTGCCGGCATGCGCGGTATTCCGGGTGACTGCTATTCGCCGAGCCGTTTTGTAAAGGCGGCGTACCTCAATGCCAATTACCCGCAAAAGGAGAGCGAGACCGAAAACGTCGTCCGCATGTTCCGCTCGCTCGAGGGCGTGGTGATGATCGAGGGGGCGTCCAGGATGGGCGATGGCAAGTTCGAGAAGACTATCTACACCGGATGCTTTAGCGCGCGCACGGGCAATTATTACTACGCGATGTATGGGGATCCGTCGATTCGCTACGTGAGCCTGATGGATGCCGAGGGCGCGAGCCCCGATAGGCTCGTGGTTCCCGAGCCGCGTCGTTCGTAGCTCACCGGTCCGTTGCGACATAAAACGGCTCCGCACCTTTTATGAGATGCGGAGCCGTTGTCGTCAATGGCTGGTGGCGTGTTAGAAGTTGGCGTCGTTGAGCTGGGTGCTCTCGAGTCCGTCGAGTTGCTGTTGCTCGGGCGTATCGGCGACGCTCTCGAGCAGCTCGGTGGGATCGACGTTCATACTCTTGCCGGCCTCGTTGCCGTTGACCAAGTCGTCCGAGAAGATATCGACTTCCATTTCCTCGGCCTCTTCGATCTGAACCTCGAGCGGCACCTGGGTGCGCACGAGCTTAACGGCCGGGCGCATGCGGGCAAACAGTGGCACGTACTCGATGATGATGGCCGAGTTCTCGAGACCATACCAACGTGCCGGGCTTCCGCAGGCGCGGCGGACGGCGTACTTGATGGCCATGACGCGATGGTCGTTGCGGTTGATGTCCGTTTCGGGGGCGAGCATCTTGCGCAGCATGCAAAAACGGAAGTCGCCCACGTTGCCGCGCGTCTCGTAGATGGAGTAGGTGTGGTGCTGCGGTGGCAGCTCTCCCGAGGCCATCAGGTCGCCAACGATCTGGCGCAGGTAGGCGTTGATGCGCTGGTTGACCTTAAAACCCAGGTCCAAGCGCACGCGGAACAGGAAGTCTGTGCCAAAGGTCTCAACGGAATACTCGTGCGTATAGGGCTCGTCGGTAACGTGTACGTTGATGAACCAATATGCCTTGGCACGCTTGGGGTGCTTGTCCAAGATGGAGTAGAGCACGTCGCGGTCGAGCGTGAGCGGGTCGGGACTGTTGGTAAGGAACACCAGATTGTCGGCGAGCACGGGGTAGGTCTCGTCGTTGCGCAGGCGGCCGAGCTGGTCAATGTACTTGGAGACGGGCAGCAGGATCGTCTGCGTGCGCTCGATGGCGGTGCCGCGGCGCCACACGTACATAAGGCCAAACAGCAGCGCGGCCAGGAAGATCATGACGTAGCCGCCGTCAAAGAACATGGTGAGGCACGAAGCGAAGAAGCACAGCTCAATGGCACCAAAGAGCAGGGCGAAGACGCAGGCGCCCAGCTTGTGCTTGAGGATGCCGGCGATGTAGCTCGTCAAAAGCGTCGTGGTCATGAGCATGGTCACGGTAATGGCGAGGCCGTAGGCGCTCTCCATGCGCTCGGAGTTTTGGAACAGCAGCACGATGAAGATACAGCCGACCCACATGATGTTGTTGACGAGCGGAATATAGAGTTGGCCCTTGGTGTCGCTGGGGTAGTGGATGCGCAGATGCGGCATAAGGTTGAGGCGCGTTGCCTCCGAAACCAACGAGAACGAGCCGGTGATGAGCGCCTGCGAGGCGATGATGGCCGCCACGGCCGAAAGCACGATGGCAAAGGGGCGCAGGGGCTCGGGGAGCATCATATAGAACGGGTTGACGATATCCATCGCGAGCATCTGGGGATTGGAGTTGTTGGCGAGCAGCCAAGCGCCCTGACCCAGATAGTTAAGGATGAGGGCTGCCTTTACGAACGGCCAGGATGCGTAAATGTTAGCCTTGCCCACGTGACCCATGTCCGAATAGAGCGCCTCGGCGCCGGTCGTCGACAGGAAGACGAAGCCGAGCACCATGATGCCCGAGTGGTTGATGGGCGAGAACAGGAACATGATGCCGCGGATGGGGTTGAGCGCGCGTAGGATGGACAGGTTGCCGATCATGTTGAACAGGCCGGCGCCCGCCAGGAACAGGAACCATAGCGTCATAAGCGGACCGAACAGCTTACCGATTGACGAGGTACCGGCGCGCTGCATGGCAAATAGGCCACAGATAATGATGATGGTGATGATGATGACGTTGGTCTGGCCGTCGCCCAGCAGCGCGTGGCCCCACTCGATGGTACGCAGGCCCTCGATGGCTGTGGTGACCGTGACCGCGGGGGTGAGGATGCCGTCGGCGAGCAGTGCCGCGCCGCCGATCATGGCAGGTAGGATCAGCCATGGTGCCACTTTTCGCACCAGGCTGAACAGGGCGAAGATGCCGCCTTCGTTGTGGTTGTCGGCCTTCATGGCGATTACCACGTACTTGACCGTGGTCACGAGCGTCATGGTCCAGATGACGAGCGAAAGCGCGCCCAGAATCATGTCCTCGCTGACGGTACCGATGCCGCCGTTGTTGGCGACGATTGATTTCATGGTGTACATGGGGCTCGTGCCGATGTCGCCATAGACGACGCCGAGCGTTACAAGCAGCATGCCAGCGGAGAGGGGGATGGCTCCGTGCCCGCCTTGACCACGCTGGTCTTGGGGGCTTGCCTCCAGTTTGTTGTGTGCCACGTGGACTCCCTTAGACATCCGGTTATCTGTCTAGGACAGATAATCTTTATGCCGTCTTTATACATACAAGAGCAGTTTGGCACATCAGGTTATTTTAGACAATAATCCCCAGCTGGGGATTATTTATGTACGTAGGTAGCATTTCAAAACAGGGGCTTTTAAGCACGTGCTGTCTGGGCTATGCCAGCCTTGGCGCTTGCGCGTTTGCCGGCGAGTTCGCAAAAAATCGCGCCGCCGATGATAAGCGCGGCACCCATCAGGCGGACCGGTGTTATGGCTTCGCCCAAAAGGACGGCCGAGAACACGACGGCCGAAAGCGGCTCAAGGTAGCCGACGACGGCGACGGTCTGCACGGGCAGTTTGGCGACGGCGCTAAAGTAGAGCAGGCAACCGAGTCCGGTGTTGACAATGCCGAGCATGGCAACGGCGTGCCAATCAATACTGGCGGCGACGCTGGCGGACAGGAATGAGGGAGCGCCCTGCGTGATGAGCGTGAGGACCAGCGCGGTCACAAAGGCGGCGCTCACCTGGAGCGTGGAGTTCTCGAGGCCTTCGATGTGTGGCGCACCCTTGCTAGCGATGACCATCAGCGCATAGCAAAATGCCGAGGCGATACCGCAGACGATACCCGCAATGGGCATATTGCCGCCTAGACCTTGTGCTGCAATGAGAAAAGCACCGCAGGCGACGGCGATAAACCCGGCGATTTTGCCGCCGGTCAGTTTTTCGCCAAAGATAAATGGCGAGAGGGCCATGACAATGATGGGGCCGCAGTAGTACAGCAGCGAGGATACGCCGACGCCGATCGTCTGGTAGGCGCGGAACAGAAAAATCCAGCTGGCGCCCAGCGCGGCTCCCGAGAGGAGGAGGGCTGCGGCTTCGCGGGGGCGAGATGGCGCCTGCAACTTATGGCGTTGGGTGATGGCGAGGATGGTGACAAGCGAGAGTGCACCCAAAAACGTGCGTAGTAGCACGATATCGGAGCTCGGCAGCGCGATGGCGGCGGCGATGATGCCGTTGGAGCCAAACAATAGCAATGCTGCTAAGTACGTAAACAGTCCGTTGTTCATGCGCTGACATCCCTTCTATATCCGAGCATGTTCACTATGGGTGAACTGGCTTTAGAAGAAAAGCGAATATAATGCATGGATAACATGACAAAAACTCATGCAAAGGTGGAGGGGTGCCGTGGAAACGAATATTCAAAAGATGCAGGTGCTGCTCGAGACCGTGCGCGCCGGCAGTTTTACGCGCGCCGCCGAGCGGCTGAGCTATTCGCAGTCGGGCGTGAGCCGTATGGTGGCCGATCTTGAGACAGACTGGGGCTTTAAAGTGCTCGATAGAAGCCGCGAGGGCGTAGTACTTTCTGCCGATGGGCGGCAAGTCATGCCGGCGGTCGAGGCGTTATGCGAGGTATTTGTTCGTTTGCAGCGACGGGTGGATGAGATGCGTGGGCTCATGCGCGGCAAAATCTGCATCGGTACGTTTTCGAGCGTGGCGACCCACGTGCTGCCGCCGGTGATTGCGCGCTTTCGCGCCGATCACCCGGACGTCGATTATGAGTTGCTGATGGGCGACTATTCAGAGATCGAACAATGGGTGGCAGAGGGCCGCTGCGATCTGGGCTTTATCCCGTATGAGCCTCGAGAAAACGGCATGGCATCGCGGTCTTTGGTGCGCGACGAGTTGATGGCGGTAGTGCCGGCAGATTCTTTGCTTGCCACGGCGGAGGTCGTTTCTCTTGCCGATTTAGCCAACGAGCAGTTTATTCTGCTAGAACGCGGCACCGATGACGAGATTACGCCGCTGTTTCGTCGGGCGGGACTGACAGTGCGCTCAAAACTGTCGACTTGGGATGACTATGCGATTATGGCTATGGTCGAGGACGGCTTGGGCGTGAGCATTCTTCCCGCGCTCATCTTGCGCCGCTGTCAGTTCGATGTTGCCGTGCGCCCACTCGAGGGACATCCTCATCGGCAGATCAACGCCATATATCGAACGGCCGACGTTTCGCTTGCCGCTGCTCGATTCCTTGAATACCTCTAAACGCGTGCATGTTATTGTCCGCTTTGGGCAAATCTCAGAGTCTGGTGCATTTTCTTATGAAATTGAACTTTCGAATGAGGTACCGCGTTATACTGCTGCCTAAATTGAACCTTGGTTCAATTCGTGTTCTATAAATTGAACTTTGCCAGCAAGGAGGTTCTAGTGGCCCAAGAGACGTTTAGCGATCGCCTGCGACAGACTATGTCCGATCGCGACGTTCGCCAGTCGGACGTAATCCGCGCATCGGAGATGCTCGGCAAAAAACTCGGCAAGAGTCAGATGAGCCAATATGTGAGCGGCAAGACGATCCCGCGGCGCGATGTGGCTGAGCTGCTCGCCCGTATTTTGGAGGTCGATGTTACCTGGCTGCTTACCGGTGACGCCGATCAAGGCGAGGCATCATCACCCCGCAACGATTCCAAACCCGAACCCCATCCCTCAGCTCAAATTGCAAGGAGCACCACCATGCGTACTTTTTCTAAATCCACCAAGCTCGATAACGTCCTGTATGACGTGCGCGGTCCCGTCGTCGACGAGGCCGCCCGTATGGAGGACGAGGGTGAGCGCATCCTCAAGCTCAATATCGGCAACCCGGCGCCCTTCGGTTTCCGCACGCCCGATGAGGTCATCAAGGACATGCGCCAGCAGCTGCCCGACTGCGAAGGCTATTCCAACTCGCGTGGCCTGTTCTCCGCGCGCAAGGCAATCATGCAGTATTCGCAGATCAAGGGCCTGCCCAACGTTCAGATGGAGCATATCTACACGGGCAACGGCGTGTCCGAGCTCATTCAGCTTTCGATGAACGCGCTGCTCGACAACGGCGACGAGATTCTGATCCCCAGCCCCGACTATCCGCTCTGGACGGCGTGCGCAACCCTTGCCGGCGGTCATCCCGTACATTATCTGTGTGATGAGCAGGCGGATTGGTATCCCGACTTGGAGGATATGGAGTCCAAGATTACGAGCGCGACCAAAGCTCTCGTCATCATCAACCCCAACAACCCCACGGGTTCCGTCTATCCGCGCGAGGTGCTCGAGGGCATCGTCGAGGTTGCACGTAGGCATCAGCTGATGATCTTTGCCGATGAGATCTACGACCGCCTGTGCATGGACGGCTACGAGCACGTCTCGATTGCCTCGCTCGCCCCCGACCTGCCCTGCGTCACCTTTAGCGGCCTTTCCAAGTCGCACATGATCGCGGGCTATCGTATTGGCTGGATGGTGCTTTCGGGCAACCAGCGCTGCATGAGCGACTTCATCATGGGCATTAACATGCTCTCCAACATGCGCCTGTGCTCCAACGTGCCGGCTCAGTCGATTGTCCAGACGGCGCTCGGCGGCCATCAGTCGGTTAACGACTACATCCGCCCCGGCGGTCGTGTCTACGAGCAGCGCAACTTTGTGTATGAGGCGCTCAACAAGATTGACGGCATCTCGGTGGTCAAGCCGCGCGCGGCGTTCTATATCTTCCCCAAGATGGATGTGAAGAAGTTCAACATCACCGATGACGAGCAGTTCGCCCTTGACCTGCTGCACGAGAAGAAGATCCTGATCACGCGCGGCGGCGGCTTCAACTGGGCCGAGCCCGATCACTTCCGCATCGTGTACCTGCCGCGCATGGAAGTGCTCAAAGAGTCGCTCGAAGACCTCGCCGACTTCTTCGATCATTACCGCCAAGCGTAACTAGTTTCGCCGTTCTACCGAACGGCGGACCGCTTGACGCTGCGCGAGC
>UQEO01000005.1 GCA_900540095.1 uncultured Collinsella sp. | reverse complement strand
TTAAACTCAGGAAGCTTTTCGGAGCAGATGCCCTGCGCGATCGGGCAGCGCGTGTGGAAACGGCAGCCGGTCGGCGGATCCAGCGGCGACGGCGGATCGCCGGCGAGGATGATGCGCTTGCGGGTCTTCTGGATATCCGGATCGGGCACCGGCACGGCAGACAGCAGCGACTGCGTGTACGGGTGGTGCGGCTCACTGTAGAGCGTCTTCCAGTCCGAAACCTCGACCATCTTGCCCAGGTACATAACGGCAACGCGATCGGAGATGTGCTGCACGACGGACAGGTCGTGGGCGATAAACAGATATGCGGTACCGAACTTGTCCTGGAGCTCCTTAAGAAGGTTCAGAACCTGGGCCTGAATGGATACGTCAAGTGCTGAGACAGGCTCGTCGCAGATAATCAGCTTGGGCTTCAGAGCGAACGCGCGGGCGATGCCGACACGCTGGCGCTGGCCGCCCGAGAACTCGTGCGGATAACGGTTGATGTGCTCGGGATTCAGACCGACGACGTCCAGCAGCTCGCGGACGCGCTCGATACGCTCCTCCTTGGTACCCACGCCATGAATGGTCATGGGCTCGGAGACGATCTCGCCGATGGTCATACGGGGATTGAGCGAAGCATAGGGATCCTGGAAGATGAACTGCATCTCGCGACGCATGTCCTTGATCTCATGCTTGCTCATCTCGGCAACATCTTTACCCTGGAAGAACACCTTACCGGCGGTCGGCTTGGTCAGGCGCATGATGGTGCGACCCGTCGTGGACTTACCGCAACCAGACTCACCAACCAGACCAAAGGTCTCGCCCGGATAAATCTCGAACGAAATGTCATTTACTGCAGAGACAACACGCTTGGAGAAGCGCTTGGCGAACATGCCGGACTCAGCGGGGAACTCCTTAGAGAGGTGCTCGACCTTCAGCAGCGGAGTACGCTCGTTGGTATCTGCCATTACGCCTCGCCTCCCTTCTTGGAATCCTTGCGCGTACGGGACGTCTCAGGAGCGTTCTTGAGGAACTCGGGGTCACCGGAGTAGTGGCACGCAGAGTAATGACCAGACTCGGTGACAACGCGCTCGGGGCGCTGCTTGCGGCACTTGTCCGTCGCATAGGGACAACGAGGAGAGAAGACGCAGCCCTCAGGCAGGTTCATGAGCGAAGGCGGGTTGCCGTGAATCGGCGTAAGAGGCTTCTTCTCTTCGATGGCCTGCTCCGGGATGGAGCGGATAAGGCCCCAGGTGTAGGGGTGGCGGCTCTCGTAGAAGATTTCCTCAGCAGTACCGAACTCGACGGGACGGCCGGCGTACATAACCATGATCTTATCGGCCATATCGGCAACGACGCCCAGGTCATGGGTAATCATGATAATGGCGTTGCCGTTCTTCTCCTGCATCTCCTGCATGAGCTCGATAATCTGAGCCTGAATGGTAACGTCCAGAGCCGTCGTAGGCTCGTCGGCAATCAGGATATCGGGATCGCAGGCAAGAGCCATGGCGATCATGACACGCTGACGCATACCGCCGGAGAACTGGTGCGGATACTCATTGACGCGCTTCTCGGGCTCGGGGATACCCACGAGGTCCAAAAGCTCGGTAGCGCGCTTGAGCGCCTCCTGCTTGGAGTAGCCACGGTGCAGACGAAGGCCCTCGCCCACCTGCTTGCCGATCTTATAGACCGGGTTCAAGGAGGTCATAGGATCCTGGAAGATCATCGCGATGTCGTTACCGCGAATGTGCTGCATCTCTTCCTCGGACATCTCGAGGATAGAACGACCGCGGTAGCGAACGTCGCCACCCTCGATCTTTCCCGGAGGCATCGAGATAAGACCCATGATGGTCATGGCGGTCACGGACTTACCGGAGCCGGACTCACCGACGACGCCCAGGGTCTCGCCGCGATCGAGCGTGTAGGAGACACCGTCGACAGCGCGAACGACGCCATCCTCGGTGTGGAAATACATCTTAAGGTCATCGACCTCGAGCAGATGCTGGCCCTCGGGAACCGGCTGGTCCTTCAGGTCCACATAGTTCTTGTTCTTCTTCATCCTTATGCGTCCTTCATCTTGACGTCGAGGGCGTCGCGCAGACCGTCACCCAGCAGGGTGAAGGCGAGCACCGTCGAGAGAATTGCCAGACCGGGCATGATCATCATCCAGGGAGCAGTCAGAAGATACTGCTGACCGTCCTGAATCATGGAGCCCCACGAAGGCGTAGGCGGAATAACGCCCATGCCGAGGAAGGACAGAGCGGACTCGGTCAGAATGGCGCCACCAATGTTCATGGTCGCGTAGACCACGATGGAAGCGACGGAGTTCGGGAAGATGTGACGTACGACGATACGAGCATCAGATGCACCCATCGCGCGCGCAGCATCAACATAGTCGTTTTCCTTGACGGTCAAGATCGCAGAGCGGAAGACGCGCGCAATCGAAGGCCAGCCGAGAATACCGATGGCGATAAAGACGTTCTGAAGACCACGGCCGATAACGGCGATCATGGCGACAACGAACAGCACGTACGGGAACGCCAGGAAGATGTCCGCACAGCGCATGATGATCGTATCCCAGATGCCGCCGTAGAAACCGGCCAGAGCACCCATGACCAGACCGATCAGCGTGGAGATCGCGGTGGCCATAATTCCGACAGACAGCGAAACGCGCGCACCGTAGATAACGCGGACGAGAATGTCACGACCAAGGGCGTCGGTGCCAAACGGGTGCTCGGCACACGGAGCCAGCAGCGACGTCTCGGCCATGGTGGTCGAGTCGGAAGCCGTCGGAGAACCGAGCCAGGGCTTAGCCCACAGATCTGCGGTCAGGGCAACCACAACGACGATGATGATCCAACAGACACCGATAACGGCGAGTTTGTTCTTACGAAGACGCTTAAAAGCGTCGCCCCACAGCGTGCGGGACTTGGCGGGAGCAGATGCGACCTTGGTGGCGGTAGCCTGCTCCTGAGACTGAGAATCAGTTTCCTGCATGAGACGTACCTCCCTTAGGCCTTATCCGACGGACCGCCAAGGCGGATGCGCGGGTCGAGGAATGCATAGCTAATGTCGACGAGCAGGTTGATCACCATGACGACGACAACGATGAGCGTAACGCCGCCCATAACGATGGGCCAGTCACGCATGCTAATGGCGCGATAGACCTCATAGCCGATACCGGGCCAGTTAAAGACCGTCTCGGTCAGGATGGCGCCCGAAAGCATGCCGCCAAAGTCGACACCAATATAGGTAACGACGGGGATGAGTGCATTCTTAAGCGCATGCTTGACGATGATCGCGCGATTGGAGAGACCCTTGGCCTTTGCCGTACGGATGTAATCCTGGTTCATGACGTCAAGCAGCTGCGAGCGCATAATGCGGGCGGCGTAAGCGGTCGAAACCGAAGCCAGCGTAATGGTCGGAAGCACATAGTGCATCCAATCCTGATACTGAGAGCTGGAACCGCCGGCACCCGAGATCGGCATGGAGATTGCACCGCCCGTGGCGTCCTTGAGGATGACGCCAAAGAACAGCTGCAGCAACATACCGAGCCAGAAGGCCGGGACCGCAACGAGGATCGACGTGGTAAGCGTTACCAAGATATCCCAGAAGGAATACCGCTTTACCGCCGAAATGATACCCGCACCGATACCCATAATTGCCTCGAGCACGATGGCGCACGCGGCAAGTTTGACCGTATACGGATACTTCTGGGCAAAGATTTCCGTAACCGGCAGCTTGCGCTGATACGAATTGCCCAGATCGCCATGAAGCAGGCCGTTCATGTAATACAAGTAACGGTCCACGAGCGACGTTTGAACGGGATCGCCGTTCTCGTCAAGAATCGCGTTGCCGTCCTCGTCCGACTGGACTAGGTGATAGCGGACGCGAAGCTGAAGCTCCACCTCGGGGGACAGAGCCTTGTCTCCACCGATCAGCTTGATCGGATCTCCCGGCACGATATTCTGGAGGGCGAACAGAATCAGCGTGACGCCCAAAAACACCGGGATGAACTGAAGCACACGTTTAACGATGTACTTACCCATACCACTCCCCTATCTAGGGATTAACCTAAATGGGATGCCGATCGCCAGACCGGCATCCCAAAATTACCATCAGCCAGTTTACCCCAGGTTAGGGAGAACTGTATGTTTCCCATGAGGTCTACGTAAATACTTGACCCTCACGGAAGCTGCAAACTCTTAGGCGAGCTCAGCGGTACCCAGATCGGCGTGCTTCTGCGGATCGACATAGAGGTGCTTGATGCGATCGGAGCCGGCGATGGTGTGCGTGTAGAACATCACCGGGATGACCGGGCAGTCGGCAGCGACCATTGCGTCGGCCTCCTGCATCTTAGCGACGCGCTCCTTGTCGTCAACCGTAGTGCGAGCCTCGTCAACCTTGGCGTCGAACTCGGGGTTGTTGTAACCAGAACGGTTGTCGCCACCGAGGGAGTCGGAGTGGAACAGCGGATACAGGAAGTTGTCCATGATCGGGTAGTCGGCAATCCAGCCCAGACGACCGAACTGATAGTTGAAGTTCTGGTACTGCTCGAGCAGGGCAGACCACTCAGGGGTATCGGAAGTAGCGGTAACGCCAACCTTGGCGAGGTCGCCGATGATGGACTCCATGATCTCCTTGTGGCCGCCGTCCTGGTTGTAAGACAGAGTCACGTTAATGCCACGGTCACCGTTGGCACCGGCAGGAGCGACCTTGTCGAGGTACTCGTTAGCCTTGTCGACGTCGTAGGCGCAGAACTCCCATGCGCCCTCCTTGTAGCCATCGATGCCCGGAGGAACAATGCCGTCGGCGGGGGTACGGGTACCCTTGAAGATGGTCTTGCAGATGGCCTCACGGTTGATGGCCAGGGAGATGCCCCTACGCAGATCGGCGTTGTTGAACGGCTCGGCCGTGTTGTTGCAGGTCAGGTAGTAGGTGGAAGGCTCGGCGCCGAGCAGCATGCGCTCGCCGTCGCCCATGGTGTAACCGTCCTTGGACACGCCGCGATCCTTCTTGGCGGCATCGATCTGAGCAACGGGAACGTCGCAGACATCGAGGTTACCGGCCTGGAACTCCTTGTAAGCGGTCTCCATGTCCTTGATGACCTGGAAGTGGATGCCATCGATCTTGGCCTTGTCGCCATAGTAATCGTCGAACTTCTTGAGGTTGATCTCCTGACCATCCTCCCACTTGCCGTCCATCATGAACGGGCCGTTACCGACCGGTGCAAGGTAGAAGCTCTTGACATCGGACTCGGCGCACTCGGGAACCGGGGCCAGAGCCGGGTGAGAGGCGACGAAGGGGAAGTCGACGTAAGCGGAAGACAGCTTGACGACGAGGGTCTCATCGTCGGGGCAAGTAACACCGCTGAGCTCGGTAGCGTTACCGGCAAGCAGGTCGTCGTAGCCCTCGACCATGGAAAGGTGATAGGAGACCTCGGAAGGGCCGTACTCGGTAGCGATGGCCGACTTGGTGTTGACCAGACGCTCCCAACCGAGCTTGAAGGACTTGGAGGTAACGTCGTCACCGTTGTGGAACTTGGCCTTCTTGATCTTGAAGGTAAACTCGGTGGCGTCGTCGTTGGCCTCAAAGGACTCGCAAGCCAGCGGAACGATCTCGCCCTTCTCGGCGTCATAAGAGGTCAGAGCGTCAAAGAGCTGGTACTCGACCTGAGTGCCCTGGTCCTCCTGGACATTGTAGGGGTCGATGCAGACCGGGTTGTTGATGTAGAAGTTCAGCGTCGAACCGGACTCAGAACCGGAAGCGTCGCCGCCCTTCTTGCCGCATGCGGCAAGAAAAGCCATGGAGCTCGCAGCGAGGGTGCCGCCAACAAAGGCGCGACGACCCATAACGGGCTGGTGGAACATAGAATCAGCCATGCCATCCTCCTTATGAGATAGGACAAAGAAATGTTCAGTCGGACATATGTCGAGACAATCCGATCCGAACCATCAAAACGCCGCCCGCTGCTATGGCTGGTTATGCACAACGGACCAACGTTTCGCAATACAGTAGCGCATTTTATGCACGATTTGGGGCTAATTCCGGTTAACGGTCGAGAATTTCTTTAGTTGGGCGAAGTATGTGGGGATATTTTGACTCTGTTACGAATATGTAAACAAAAAAGGATCCCGCACTTGCGGAACCCTTTACAAGTACTTATGCGGCTCGTGATTAGTAGCCCACGATGCCCTGCGGGAAGAAGAACATGCACAGGACGACGCACACGGCAAAAACAACGGCCATAATTACCGTCAGGCGATCGAGGTTCTGCTCCATGACGCCCGTGGCAGAGCTGGAGTTATACAGCGAGCTAGCGATCATATCCGAAACGCCGGTGCCCTTGCCGGAATGCATCAGGACGAGAATCGTCAGCGCCATGGCAGAGACAGCCCAAACGACAAACAGAAGAATCTGGAACGGACCCATAGATAAGCTCCTTAATAGAACAGTTCAAACTCCAGTACTGTACCACAATCCCCCGCTCTCCCCTACCTGCCACTCAAGGACGGGGTGGAAATGGCAGAAATACCAAAAAAGGGGGTTGTCCGGTTGTGGACAACCCCCTTGCTAGAAAACGGTATTTGTTTTCTATTAGGCCTCGGTGGCGAGCACGCGGCCCGTCATCTCGGCGGAAGGCTCAATACCAGCCATGGTGAGCATGGTCGGAGCGATATCGGAAAGACGGCCGTCCTCGATACCGGTGAGCTGTGCCTTCTCATCAACGATGATGAACGGCACGCGGTTGGTGGTGTGCGCCGTAAACGGATGCTTGGAACCGTCGGAAGCAACGTCAAACATGTGATCGGCGTTGCCGTGATCGGCGGTAATCAGTGCAAAGCCGCCCTTGGCGAGAATCGCCGGGACAACCTTGGACAGGGCATCGTCAACAGCCTCAACGGCCTTAACGGCAGCGTCGAAGACACCGGTGTGACCAACCATGTCGCAGTTCGCGAAGTTAACGATGTAGAAATCAGCGCGATCCTCGTTGATGGCGGCGACAAGCTTCTCGGTAACCTCGGGAGCGCTCATCTCGGGCTGCAAATCGTAGGTAGCGACCTTGGGGGAAGCGACGAGCACACGCTCCTCGCCCTCCTTGGGCTCCTCGATGCCACCGTTGAGGAAGAACGTCACGTGGGCGTACTTCTCGGTCTCGGCGGTGTGCAGCTGCTTCAGGCCATTGGCGGCGATAACGTCGGCCAGGACGTTCTCGGGGAACGTCTTGGGGAAGGCGACCTCGACGTCAAACGTCGGATCGTACTCGGTCATCGTCACAAAGTGCGAGAGCTTGATCTGCTCGCGCTCAAAGCCGTCGAACTCCTTGTCCGTGAACACGCGGGTCATCTGACGTGCGCGGTCGGGACGGAAGTTGAAGAAAATAGCCGCGTCGCCCTCGTGGATGCCCTCGTTGTGGGCAGCGAAGGGCTCGACGAACTCGTCGCCGCGCGGGTCCTTCTCGTAGTAGGCCTTGATACCGGCAACGGGGTCGGTATCAGCATCGGACGCGTTGACCATGACGTCGTAGGCGCGCTGGATGCGCTCCCAACGGTTGTCGCGGTCCATCGCCCAATAACGGCCCGAGACGGTGGCAACGCGAGCGTCGCAACCGGTCTCCTCGGAAATCTTGGTCAGGAAGGCGCAGAACTCACTCATGTAACCGGCACCGGACTGCGGGTCAACGTCGCGGCCATCCATGAAGGCGTGGACGCGAACGGTCTTGACACCATGCTCGGCAGCCATCTTGACCAGAGCCTCGACGTGGTTCATGTGGGAGTGAACGCCGCCAGGGCTCATAAGGCCCATGAGGTGGAGAGTCTTGCCGTCAGCCTTGACATCGTCCATGGCCTTGACGAAAACCTCGTTCTTGGCGATGGAGCCGTCCTTGATGGCATTGTTGATGCGCGAAAGCTCCTGGAACACGATGCGACCGGCACCGATGTTGAGGTGACCCACCTCGGAGTTGCCCATCTGGCCGTCGGGAAGGCCCACGTCCTCGCCCGAAGCACCGAGCGTGGTGTGAGGATACTTCTCGTACAGGCCATCAAGGAAGGGCGTCTTGGCAGCGGCGACGGCGTTCTCGCCATCAGCCGGAGCCAGGCCGCAGCCGTCCATGATAATCAGGAGCGCAGGAAGATGACGTTGTGCCATATGTCCTACTCGCCTGCCTTGACGACCATAGAGGCGAAGTCGGCAGCCTTGAGCGAAGCGCCGCCCACGAGGGCGCCGTCAACGTCGGGCTTGGCGACGAGCTCGGCGATGTTACCGGGCTTGGCGGAACCACCGTAGAGAACGCGGATGCCGTTGGCGAGCTCCTCGCCGAACATCTCCTTGAGGGTCTCACGGATAGCGCCGCAGACCTCCTGAGCGTCCTCGGCGGTAGCGGTCTTGCCGGTGCCGATGGCCCAGATGGGCTCATAGGCGACGACGACCTGCTTGGGGCAGGTGATCTCAAGACCAGCAAGGCCAGCCTTGACCTGGTTCACGACGTGCTCGACATAGGTGCCGGCCTCGCGGACCTCGAGGGACTCGCCGCAGCAGAAGACGGGAACAAGGCCGGCGGCAACGAGAGCCTTGGCCTTCTTGTTCTGGTCCTCGTCGGTCTCGTGGAAGTAGTCGCGACGCTCGGAGTGACCGATGATGCAGTAGGTGCAGCCAGCGGACTTGAGCATGTCGCAAGAGGACTCACCGGTGAAGGCACCCTTGGCCTCCCAGTACACGTTCTGTGCACCGAGGGCGATGGGGGCAGCCTGAATGCGGTCATGAACCGTGGTGATGTCGATGGTCGGAGGGCAGACGAGTACCTCGACGCCAGCCGGAACCTCGGGCAGAGCCTGAGCCAGCTCGTCGGCGAGCTTGGCAGCCTCGGCGACGTCGTTGTTCATCTTCCAGTTACCAGCGATAAGAAGGGTGCGTTTAGGCATCGAGAAGCGCCTCCACTCCGGGCAGGGCCTTACCCTCGACGAGCTCCATGGAAGCGCCACCGCCGGTGGAAATCCAGCTCATCTTGTCGGCCAGGTTAAACTTGTTGACGGCCGCGACGGAATCGCCACCACCGATGATCGAGGTGCAGTCGGCCTCGGCGACAGCCTCGGCGATAGCCTGGGTGCCGTGAGCGAAGTTATCGAACTCGAAGACGCCCATGGGGCCATTCCAGAACACGGTCTTGGCGCCCTTGACGGCCTCGGCGTAGAGTTCCTCGGTCTTGGGGCCGATGTCCATACCCTCACGATCGTCGGGGATAGCGTCGGAAGCGACAACCTCGGGGACAGCGTCCTCGCCAAAGTGATCGGCAACACGGTTGTCGATGGGGAGCAGGATCTTGACGCCCTTCTCCTCGGCCTTCTTGAGCATCTCGCCAGCGCGCTCGACCCAGTCCTCTTCCTTGAGGGACTGACCAACGGACAGGCCCTGAGCCAGGAAGAAGGTGTAGGCCATGCCGCCACCGATGATCAGGGTATCAGCAGAGTCGATGAGGTGATCGAGAACACCGATCTTGGAGGAAACCTTGGAACCGCCGACGATAGCGACGAAGGGACGCTCGGGCTCGGCGAAGATGCCGGTCAGCGTGTCGACCTCCTTCTCGAGCAGGAAGCCAGCGACTGCGGGCAGGTAAGCGGCGGGGCCCACGACGGAACCCTGGGCGCGATGAGCGGTACCGAAGGCATCGAGAACGAAGACGTCACCATAGGAAGCGAGCTTCTTGGCGATCTCGGGATCGTTCTTCTTCTCACGCTTGTCAAAACGGACGTTCTCGAGAACGAGGACCTTGCCCGGCTCGACGGCAGCGACAGCCTCAGCAGCCTTCTCGCCGTAGGTGTCGGCGACAAAGGCAACGTCGAGACCAGAGAGCTCAGCGAGCTTCTTGGCGACGGGCTCGAGAGACAGCTCGGGCTGGAAGCCGGTGCCCTCGGGACGGCCGAGGTGGCTCATGAGGATGACGCGAGCGTTGTGCTCAACGAGATAGTTGATGGTGGGCAGGGCAGCCTTGATACGGGTGGTGTCGCCAACGACGCCACCCTTGATAGGCACGTTAAAGTCAACGCGGACGAGAACGCGCTTGCCGTCGACATCGATGTCGCGGACGGTCTTCTTGGTAAAGGCCATGTTTGCTTCTACCTTTCGTACGTGTCTGCCTCCCATTACGGCAGACGATTTCTTATAAAAAGGGCGCGACCCTAGGGTGTAAGCCCTATAAGGCCGCGCCCTTCTTTAGACGCTCAACGAGCTATTCGTTAAAAGCTAAATTAAGCTACGAACTTCTCGAAGTACTTGATGGTGCGGACCATCTGAGAGGTGTAGGAGTTCTCGTTGTCGTACCAAGAGGTGACCTGAACGAGGGTCTGGCCGTTGCCGAGGTCAGAGCACATGGTCTGAGTGGCGTCGAAGATGGAGCCGTGGGTCTCGCCGATGATGTCGGTGGAGACGATGTCGTCCTCGTTGTAACCGAAGGTCTCGGAGATGGTGGCAGCGTAGGCCTTCATAGCAGCGTTGACCTCGTCGACGGTGACCTTCTTGTCAACGACAGCGTAGAGGTTGGTGATGGAGCCGGTCGGCGTCGGGACGCGCTGGGCGGCACCGATGAGCTTACCGTTGAGCTCGGGGAGAACCAGGCCGATAGCCTTGGCAGCACCGGTGGTGTTGGGGACGATGTTGACGGCGCAGGCGCGGCTACGACGCTTGTTGCCCTTGCGCTGCGGGCCGTCGAGCGGCATCTGGTCGCCAGTCCAGGCGTGAATGGTGGTCATGATGCCGGACACGATGGGAGCGAAGTCGTTCAGACCCTTGGCCATCGGGGCGAGGCAGTTGGTGGTGCAGGAAGCAGCGGAGATGATGTTGTCCTCAGCGGTCAGCGTCTCATGGTTGACGTTGTACACGATGGTGGGCAGATCGCTGCCGGCCGGAGCGGAGATGACGACCTTCTTGGCGCCAGCGTTGATGTGGGCCTGAGCCTTAGCCTTGCTGGTGTAGAAGCCGGTGCACTCGAGAACGACGTCGACGTCGAGGTCGCCCCAAGGCAGGTTGTTGGCGTCGGCCTCCTTGTAGATCTTGATCTCCTTGCCGTCAACGGTGATGGAATCCTCGCCAGCAACGACCTCGTGATCGCGAGCGTAGTTGCCCTGCGTGGAGTCGTACTTCAGCAGGTAAGCGAGCATATCGGGAGAGGTGAGGTCGTTGATAGCGACGATCTCGGAGCCCTCATGACCGAACATCTGACGGAAAGCCAGACGACCGATGCGACCGAAGCCGTTAATACCAAGGAGGCCGCCCTTCAGGAAGGCCCCCCGCGCCCCCCCCCCCCCGCCGTTGAGGCCCACAAACTAACCACTTGCCTAATATACCTTTTTTTGACTTGAATTTCACGAGAATGCTCGAAATTGAAAATCAAATTTACGTTAAAACGTTTTAAAGACTAAAATAGCAGTTAAATCCATATATAAGTCGATACTTCAAACTACCTGTTTGCTTCAATGAGCTTTTCAAGCCGTAAAACACGATGGTAGAGGGCTGACTTCGACAAGGGAGGGTCAGCCATCTCCCCCAAATCACGCAGTGACAGATCGGGGTAGCGCTCGCGCAGGTCGCAAAAGACCGCCAAGGCATCCGGAAGCGCATCGCGAAGGCCACGCTGCTCGAGCTCATCGATAAGCGCAAGCTGATGCTGGGCGGCACCGGCGCTTCTGGTCTGGTTGGCGAGCTCGGCGTTCACGCGACGGTTTACGTCGTTCTTAACCAATTTGACCGCGCGCGCTTCCTCGATCTCGGCAACGCTGCGCTTGGCGCCGACCAGCTTTAGGAGCTGCTCGATCTCCTCGGCGCTCTTAATGTACACGGCATATGACCCCCGCCGCGCATTAACACGAGCATGGACCCCAATCTGCTCCAACAGATCGCAAAGCCCCTTGGCATATTGCTCGCCCTGCACCGCGATCTCCAAATGAAAATCGCCGCGTGGATCGGCCACGAAGCCGCCCGCGATGAGCGCGCCGCGGATATAGGCAAGCCTGCAGCAGGGACGGGCAACGATATGTCGGGGCACGCCGGCGACAAGTCCTCCCCTACGGTCGAGGATACCCAGCAGAACCAAGGCCTTATCCAGGTCTGGCTGATCAGGCAAGGTGATGAGGTAGTTTCGAACCTTATGCAATACAGATTTACGGACGGTGAACTCCGTTTTGAGCTTAAGGATACGATGCGTCAACGTGATCATCGTGCGCGCGACGGCTCCCGTCTCAGTCGCAACTGTCAAACGATACCGCCCAGAGCCGGTAAGCGAGAGCGTACCACTCACGCGCGTGAGGGCGGCAAGCGTCGACAAGTCGCAGTATTCACATTCGGGTTCGCAGCGCGCAAGCTCGTCACGCACCTCGGCGGTAAACGACATGCAGGCCTATGCCTTCGTGTTGGCGCGCGACAGGTCGCGGTGGGAGATGCTCACATGATACTGAGCGCCTTCCAGGTAACGGGCCGTGGCCTCGGCAATGGCAACGCTGCGGTGCTGGCCGCCCGTGCAGCCGATGGCGATAGAAAGCTGCGGCTTACCCTCTGCGATATAGCCCGGCATCACCGTATCGAGCAGCTGTGTCCAAGCCTTCCAAAACTCCTGCGTCTTGGGATGGTCCAGAACAAAATCGGAGACCTTTTTATCGAGACCGGTCATCGTGCGCATCTCGGGATCGTAGAACGGATTAGGCAGGAAGCGGACGTCGATCATAATGTCCGCCTCGACGGGCATGCCGTGCTTAAAGCCAAACGAGAACACGTGGACGTCCATGAGCTGCTGGTCGGACAGCTCGGAAAATGCCATACGTAGCTTGTTGCGCAGCGCAGAGGTGCGCAGACGGCTCGTGTCGATAATCATATCGGCTCGGTCGCGCACGCCCTGCAGCTGAAGGCGCTCGCGCTGAATGGCATCGGCCGTAGTCTCCCCCGGCTTGGCAATGGGATGACGGCGGCGATTTTCGCTGTAGCGACGAATCAGCACCTCGTCAGAAGCCTCCAGGAACACGATGTCGCAGCTCATCTCGCGCTCCTCGAGTGCGGCGACCGCATCGAGCAACTCGTCAAACAGTCCCTGGCTACGCAAATCGCAGGTGACGGCGAGATGCCTGCCCACGCCCGTATTGATACCGACGAGCTCGGCAAGCTGGGCGATGAGACGCGGAGGCAGGTTATCGATGCAAAAATAGCCCATGTCCTCGAACACGTGCATGGCCTGTGTGCGGCCCGATCCGGACATTCCGGTGATGATGACGATATCGGGGATGCGCTCCGAGCGCTCCGCCGCATCCATGGCATCTCCCTTTTGCATGTGCTGCCTCCCGAAAACAAGCGCGGGACCCAGCAACCCGGATCCCGCGCGGTCAATTGCCTATATTGAGTATACCGCCCCGAGCGGATACGAGGCCTGTCTTACGCCTCAAGCGCAGCCTTGAACCAACTCGTAATACTCGTGGGGTGCGTGATGGCGGTGCCGACGACAACGGCCCAGGCGCCAGCATCGATCGCGGCGCGAGCCTCCTCGGGCGTGTGCACGCGGCCCTCGCAGATGATGGGAAGACCGGGGAATTCCTCGGTCGCCTGACGCAGGAGCGGCAGATCGGGGCCATCGGCCATGGTGCAGTCGATGGCAGCGACACCGTGAGAAAGCGTGGTAGATACAAGGTCGAAGCCCATATCAACCGCACGGCGAATGTCCTCGATGGTGGCACAATCCGCCATCAGGAGCACACCCTCCTCGTGCAGCGGGCGGAAGGTATCCTCGACCGACTTGCCGTCGGGACGCGGACGATCGGTGGCGTCGATCGCCACGATATCGGCACCCGCAGCAACGCAGGCGCGAGCGTGACGCAGCGTCGGCGTGATGTAAACGCCCTCGTGCCCATCCTTCCACAGGCCGATAACAGGAACCTCACAGCGACCCTTAATGGCGGCAATGTCGGCAAGGCCCTGGCAGCGAATGGCGGCGGCGCCGCCGAGCTCGCAAGCACGAGACATTTGAGCCATGGTCTCGGGCGTACGAAGCGGCTCGCCCATATACGCCTGAACGCTCACGACGAGCTTACCCTTCAGGGACTGGATCAAAGGATCAACGGTCATGTTCGACTCAACCTTTCTCAAAACAGCCTTCTGAGACACCGCACCTTGACGTTCAAACCGTCGCTCGCGTACCGAAGTACGCTTCGCTCCTCTTTCACGTCAATCTGCGGCACCTCAGAAGGCGCACTTGGTAGTTATGTTTACTTCAACGATGCAAGAAGGTGTTCGGCGGCACCGATGAGCGGAGCATCGCCCTCCAGAGAACCGATGAGGATCGGCGTGTCCTGAAGCGGATCGAGCGCCTGGCTGGCATAGCCCTCGTGCACCGAATCCTTCCACGTCTGCGAACGCCAATCGGGACCTTGGTGAATCACGCCGCCCGAAAGCACGATGACCTCAGGGTCCAGGATGTTAGCGAGCGAGCCCAAGCTGGCCCCCAGCGCAAAGCCGGCGTCATGGATGACCTCGGTCGCCTTTGCGTCGCCCGCACGGCACAGGTCGTTCACATCGCGACCGACCGAAGGACGGCTGGGGTCGACGCGACCAAAGCGCTCATCGTACATACGACCAATGGAAGTGCCCGAAGCAACCGACTCCAGATGGCCGGAACGCCCGCAGGCGCAGGGAATGCCGGCGGCAGCCGAGCACTCGATGTGGCCCATATGGCCGGCAGCACCATGGAAGCCCTGCATCACGCGGCCGTTCTCGACATATGCGCCACCGATGCCCGTACCGATGCCAAGACACAAGACGGAGAACTTGCCCTTGCCGACGCCCCAGTGGGCCTCGCCCAGAGCATGAGCCTGCACGTCGCCTACAACGGCAACGGGAAGACCGAGGTCCTCGCGCAGGCGCGGCCCCAACTGAACACCGGACCAGCCGGGCATGATCTCGTTGGCATACGCGATGGCGCCCGTCTTGGGATCGACGACGCCGGCGGCACCGATACCGACGCCAAGGACCTCGACATCGGGATTCGCCTCGAGAGCAGCCTTGATGGACGCCTCGATACGTTGGAAGACGGCCTCGCCGCCCTCTTGGGCCTCGGTGGGAACCTCGGCCTCAAAAACAGGATGGGGCACACTACCGTCAGCCGGGTACTCCATGATGGCAGTCGCGATCTTAGTTCCGCCGATATCGACAGAGCAGACGTACTTGTTCTCCATGTCGCTCTCCTTAGGAGATAAAAACAACTACAGGAAATGAAGGCGGTGTTATCGCCGCAACTCAGTAAAGGTTTCCCAGGTGCCCGAGGTTGGGGTGAAAGTGGTCGGGCGTTGACCTAATGGGTCACGCCCGACCACTTGAGCCCCAAGATCGGGTGCCTGGGGAAGCTTTACAGGAGACCGTTGTCCTGGAGGACCTTCTTAATCGCCTCGACGTTCTCGCCGGTCATGGCCTTCACCGGGCGCGGCATGGTCGGGCTGTCGAAGATGCCCATGAGGTTCATAGCGGTCTTGAAGGCGCCGACGCCACCGGCATAGCCCTGGACGCCCGAGGTGACATCCCAGATGTGCGAAATCTCATTGAGGCGATCCTGCTCGGCCTTGACGGTAGCCCAGTCACCAGCCTGAGCGGCCTTCCACTGACGCACGTAGCCCCCGGGCTCAACGTTGGCGAGACCCGGGACGGAACCGTCGGCGCCACCGAGGTAGGCGCCGTCGACAACAACCTCGTGACCGGTGAGAATGCTCATCGGATGGCCGTTCTTCTCGTTCTCCTGAACGAGGTAGCGGAACGAGATGTCATCACCCGAGGAATCCTTGACGCCGGCCAGAACGCCCTCGGCACCGAGCTTGGCAAGGAGCTTCCACGGGAGCTTGGTGTGGACACACACGGGGATGTCATAGGCGAAGATGGGCAGGTCGAGTTCCTCATGCAGGATGCGGAAGTGCTCCTCGACCTCGGTCATGCCCTGCAGGGCATAGAACGGGCAGGTGGCGACAAGCGCATCGGCGCCCAGCTCCTGAGCGACCTTACCGTGCTCGATCATGCGCTCGGTCTCGGTGTCGATGATGCCGACCAGAACGGGAACGCGGTGGTCGACGATACGGACGGCCTCGGAGATGATCTGACGGCGACGCTCGTCGGTGGAGAAGACGACCTCGCCCGAGGAGCCCAGGAAGAACAAGCCATCGACGCCGGCATCGATCATGCGGTTGATGCTGCGCTCAAAGGAGGCAACATCGAGCTGGTGGTCTTCGGTATCGGGAACAACGACGGGAGGGATAACGCCGGTGAATTTCTGAGTTGCCACAAGAATCTCCTTAGTTGTCTGGTGGGCAGCCCTATGCCGCCCACTCTTGTTGGCAGTGTCCAGGCCGTCTAGGCCAAAGAACACGAGTAGAACGTTTGGTTAAAAAAGTCGACGACTTCGTTTTCGAACGCATTGATGCGCTCGTGAGCGTATTTGGCATAGATGATATGTCTCCGGTCACACTCAAGACCGTTGAATACGGCAAACTGGCCCTTGGGATCGCTCACGGTATCCATGAGCGATGTGCCCATGAGCACCGATCCGCGCACCCGAGACGACAGCGCCTCGAGGCCGCCAGGAAGCGGATTGGCAACCGCCGTGCAGGCGAGACCCCGCTCGTCCAGAGCAGAAACCGCCAGCGCGACTCCGCCGCCTAGACCCTCGCCCCATGCAAAGATGCGGTCGGGGTCCATGCCATCAAGATTGCGCGCCACCTTCGCCAACGCGCAACCCCAACGGACGCGCTCGACAAAAGCGGGCGAAGAAATCCCCCGCTGCAGGTCGTCCGCACCAGCAACATCGTCATCCAGCGCGAGGACGGCATACCCCATGGCGGCAAATCTCGTCATGTGATGCCAGCCGCGCACAGGCCGATCGATGTCGTGGAACATCAGGCACAGCGGCACGCGCTCAGATACTCGGGCACGACCGACAGGCTCGATCAAACGAGCGTGAATCGAATCGTCACCGAGCTCAAAGGAGACCTCCGAGTAACGGGCGCAGGGGTTAACAAAGTCAATCGCCGTAATGGCCAGGCCTTGAATCTCAAGATTCGAAGCGCATGTCTCTAAATCAGAAACATCTGCTTGGACATCACCGCGCCAGTCCCGATATTCTGCGAGCCTTGACGAAACCGTTCCAGGAATTCCCACGAGCCCGGGGACAATCAGCTCGTCAACATTGCTCTCGCACTTAGACATGAGCCTCCCCTCCCTTGCAGAAAAACGGAATGATCAAATCGTCAAAATCCTGAATCTCCTCGTGGCCAAAGCCTTCAAAGAACTCATGACGCTTTTCGCAGGTCAGGTTGTTATAGACCGCAAACTGCGTCGCTGGCGGACAGACGATATCGGCTGTGCCAGTGCCAAACAGCACGGGGCATTTGACCATAGGGGCAAAGTTCTTGGAATCGAAGTACGCCAGCTTGGCATAGGCTTCGTCAATACGAGTCGAGTCCTCATCAAACCAGCGAGACCAATAGCGCAGGCCTTCGTAGGCAATGTCGTCGGCATCCAAATCCCAGACCAGGCGGAAATCCGACAGGAAGGGATAGAGGATGGCGGCACGATTGATAAGCTCGCTATTAAGCGCACAGGTCGCAATACCCAAACCGCCGCCCTGCGACGCGCCGTTCACAAACACACGGGCAAGATCGATGCCCTCGAGCTCACGAACAATACGGCACAGGATTCGAATATCTTGGTGTAAGCGGACATAGTAGAGGTTGGCCGGGTCGCCGTCGATGCCGGCGACGATATGCCCGGCAACCGTTGTGCCCTCAAATCCACCAATGTCCTCGGAGGGACCTCCTTGGCCGGGGCAGTCGAGGGCGATGAGTGCCATGCCCATGCCCGCAAACGACGCCTGCTCAAACCAGCTGCGGCTTGCACCCGGATACCCATGAAACTGAAGCACCAATGGCACGGGCTCGTCCGAGACGGGTTTAAGGTACTTGGCATGCAGGCGAGCGCCACACATGCCGGTATACCAGAGGTCGAAAAGCTGGCAGGTCGCGGCATCGGTGACCGATGCCGTCTCGATCGCATAGTCAAGCCCGACGGCGTCGGCCTCGGCCATGCGATCCTTCCAAAAGAGATCGAAATCTGATGGACGGGGCATGGCGCCTCGATATTCACCAAATTGATGTTGTAGCTCCTGAGCACTTGGCATGGCTCGTGAACCCAACCTTTCGAAATCGCAACGGAGGTGCGCCCGGCAAGGGAACCGGGCGCACGGGAGGGAAAGCGAGGTTACTCGCCGAGCTTGGGATGCAGCAGCGACGGCGCAGCGCCGAGCAGCATCTTGGTGTAGGGGTCCTGGGGGTGCTGGAAGACCTGCTTGGCCTCGCCCTGCTCGACGATCTTGCCGCCATTCATAACGATGATGTCGTCAGAGATATAGCGGACCGTCTGGATGTCATGGCTGATGAACACCATGGCCAGGCCGAGCTCCTTCTTAAGGTCGGTCAGCAGGTTCAGAATCTGCGCGCGGACCGAAACGTCCAGAGCCGA
The DNA here is from genome assembly GCA_900540095.1 of uncultured Collinsella sp. Classification (GTDB taxonomy): domain Bacteria; phylum Actinomycetota; class Coriobacteriia; order Coriobacteriales; family Coriobacteriaceae; genus Collinsella. The sequence goes on along the minus strand of UQEO01000005.1, from coordinate 22,909 downwards.
GGTGGGCTCGTCGGCGATGATGGCATCGGGGTTCAGCGACAGGGCACGGGCAATTGCGACGCGCTGACGCTGGCCGCCCGAAAGCTGGCCGGGAAGAACCTCGGCAGCGGAGCTGGGCAGACCGGTGAGCTCCAAGAGTTCCTTGACGCGCTTCTCCTGCTCGGCCTCGGTACCCAGGTTGTGGACGCGCATGGGGTCGAGCAGCTGCTCGCGAACGACCATGCGGGGGTTGAGCGCCGTGGCCGGGTTCTGGAACACGACCGAGATGACGCGACCCATGTGGCGACGGTCCTCGGCGGTACGTTTGGTAACGTCCTTGCCCTTAAAGTAGACCTTGCCGCTCGTGGGGGCCTGCAGGCCGCACATGACGTTAGCGGTGGTGGACTTACCGCAACCGGACTCGCCGACGATGCCGATCGTCTGACCGGGCATGAGCTTAATCGTTACACCCTGGACGGCGTGAACCAGGTTGGGGTGCAGAATCGAGCCGGTACGGGTCCTAAAGGTGACGTGGACGTCATCAAGGAAGATGATCGGCTCGACGCCGTTGACTGCGGTATCGCTCATCTACATCACCTCCGCGTGAGGGGTCAAACCATTTGCCTTGAGCACCTCGTCGGGGAGCTCGGAATAGAAGTGCTCGGTGCCGGGCACGCGCTTGAAGACCGGACGGGTATCCAGGCCAATACGCGGATGGCTCGAGCGGGGTGCGAAGCGATCGCCCTTGGGGAAATCGCGCGGGCTGGGAACGGCGCCGGGGACCTGGTGCAGACGGCCCGAGCCGCTCTCGATGGACAGAACGGAGCCCAGAAGACCGCGGGTGTACTCGTGGATCGGGTTGGTGAGCAGCTCCTTGGTGGGTGCCTGCTCGATAACCTGGCCAGCGTACATAACCGTGATGTTATGGGCAACCTCGGCGACCAGAGCCAGGTCATGCGAAACAAAGATCATGGCAAAGCCGAGCTTGGCCTGAAGATCGTTGAGCAGCTTGATGACCTGCTTCTGGACGGTAACGTCCAGAGCGGTCGTGGGCTCGTCGCAGATGACCAGCTTGGGGTCGCGGGTAAGGGCCATAGCGATCAGGACACGCTGACGCTGGCCGCCGGAAAGCTCGTGCGGATAGCTCTCGAGCGTGCGCTTGGGATCGAGGCCGACGAGCTCCAGGAGCTCCTCGGCGCTGCGGGTTCCGCCGCGCTTGGTGAGCTGCTTCATCTGGGCAGAGATGAGCATGGAGGGATTAAGCGAGGACAGGGCGTCCTGATAGACCATAGCGATATCGGTACCGCGCAGGCCGAACCACTCCTTCTTGCTCATCTTGAGCAGGTCGCGACCCTCCCAGAGAACCTCGCCGGAAAGATGCTCGTCATCGTCGGTCAGGCCCATGATGGCCAGCGTGGTGATGGACTTACCGCAACCGGACTCGCCCACCAGGCCCATGGTCTGACCAGGACGAACGTCAAAGTTGACATGGTCGACGACGTTGATATCACCGTGATGCTCAAACTGGATGCAGAAGTCACGGACCGAGAGAATCGGCTCAACGGACTCGTCGGGCACGTGGCGATCGTCACGCTTGAGCTCGACATCGCGCAGGGCGCCAAGGCGAGCGGAGAGGGACTGGGCCTGCTCCTTGTAGGCGCGAACGGGGTCGGAGACCAGCAGGTCGGCCTCGCGACGCTTGGAGGAATCGGTAGGATCCAGGGCAGCGGAGGGAGCAGCGGCCATGGCGTCGGTAATGCCCTCGGAGAGGATGTTGAGCGCCAGGCAGGTGATCATGATGGCTAGGCCCGGGAACAGCGCCTGCCACCAACGGCCGGCGAGCACGCCGCCGCGGGCGTCGGCGAGGATGTTGCCCCAGGTAGCGGTGGGCTCCTGGATACCAGCGCCGATGAAGGTCAGCGAGGCCTCGAAGATGATGGCGTCGGCGACCAGGGTAACGGTGAAGACCATGATCGGGGCGATGCAGTTACGCAGAACATGCTTAATCAAAATCCACGGAGCCTTGGCGCCGGAAACGATGACCGCGCGGACATAGTCCTCGCCGTACTCGGACACGATATTGGCGCGTACGATACGGGCAATCTGCGGAGTGTACATAAAGCCGATGGCGAAGATGATCGACGGCACGGAGTTGCCCAGGATGGAGACGAAGACGGCCGCGAGGGCGATGCCCGGGATGGACATGATGATGTCCAAGATACGCATGATCGTCTCGGAGACGGCCTTGCGCGAAACCGCTGCAAGGGCGCCCACGACCGAGCCGCAGGCCAGAGCCATGGCGGTGGCGCCAAAGCCGATAATCAGCGAGTAACGACCACCGTAGAGCATACGCGACAGAATGTCGCGACCCTTATCGTCGGTACCGAAGATAAATCCGTTGCCGGGAGCCTGGCGAGCCGTAAAGATCTCGACCGGGCTATAGGGGGCAAGAAGGGGCGCCAGAATCGCAGTCAGGGCGACCAGCACCAGCACGACGGCGGCAATCTTAGAAAACAGCGTCATCTTCTTCCAGCCACCGAGCTTGAGCCCCTTGGAGGCAGCCTTCTCGAGCTGCTCGGTTTGCTTCTCTCGAATCTTTACCATAATCTACACCGTCCTGATGCGCGGGTTGATGAGCAGGTAGAGCATGTCAACCACGATGTTGATGATGATGAAGGCAAGAGCAACGACGATGACGACGCCCTGAACCAGGTTCGCCTCGTTGCCCTGAACGCCCTGCAGAATCGCGGTGCCCATGCCGGGGAGGTTGAAGATAACCTCGATGACGACGGCGCCGCCCATGAGGTAACCGATCTTAAGACCGAGGGTGGTGACCGGGGTGATCAGCGCATTGCGAAGAACGTTGATGCCGACGACGACCTTCTCGGGAACGCCGGCGCCGCGAGCCATACGGACATAATCCTTGTCGAGCTCCTCGACCATGGCGGTACGCACGATACGAGTCATCTGGCCCGTCAGCGGAAATGCCAAGGCGATAGCGGGCATGATCATACGCCCCAGATAGCCAACCGGATTCGTGGTGAAGTGAGGCAGAGCGCCCGATGCCGGGAGCACCTTAAGGTAGGAAGAGAACAGCAGGATCAACAGAACGGCAAGCCAGAACGACGGGGTTGCCAAGCCGGCGATGGAAAAGACACGGATTACTTGGTCCGGCCATTTGTCGCGATACAGTGCCGCGATGACGCCGAGCAAAAACGAAACGACCGCACCGATGGCAAGACCGATGAAGGTCAGCTGCATCGTGACGGGCAGGGCCGTGGAGATGCGCTTGGCAACGGAGTTGCGAGCAGCACCATAGGTGCCCATGTCGCCATGGATCAAATCGCCCATATAGCGCACGTAGCGCACGGGCCAGGGGTCGTCCAGACCATACTTCTCATGGTACTCGGCAACCGCCTCGGGCGAGGCACCGTCACCCAACGCCGTGTAGGCGGGGTCGGTCTTGGAGAACGACATAAGGAAGAACACCAGGACGGTGACGCCCAATGCCATGATCGGCAGCGCCACAAGACGCCTTCCAATCAAACGTAGCAAGTTGTTCACGTTCTCTCCCCTTTCTTTTGTCGGTAGGACCAACTGGTATATGAGTACGGATACTCATTACAAGACCCGAGCGACATCGTTGCCGCCCGGGTCTTTGTTTCAACTATGAGGATACGGTCCCAACGACCGACATCCTGCATATAGACTCAAGCGAGTCTTACGCCTTGACGGTCGCAACGCCCCTGAAGGACATGCTCGTCGTGCCGATGCCCTTGAAACCATCGAGGGCCTCGCCATTGGGCGCAGTGGACGGATCGTCCCAAGAAGCGGAGACGGTCTTGACGTGGACAACGGGGTACAGAACGGCGTTGTCGGCAATGATGTCGAAACACTCGTTCCACTTCTTCTGCTGCTCGTCGCCCTCGGCGGCAAGAGCCTCGTCCATGAGACCGTGGAGCTTCTGCCACTCAGCGGACTCCTTCCACGGGCAACGGGTCTGCATCCAGACGTTGTCGCCGTACCACCAGTTGAGCAGCAGGTCGGGGTCGGCGCCGAAGCAGGAAGGATCGCCAGGGGCAAGGAGGATATCGTAGGCCTCGCCGCCGTCGATGGCGGCGTAGGTGGCCGGCGAGGTATCGGTCTGGATGGTCACATCGAAGCCGAGAGCGTCGAGGTCGTTCTTGACCTGGGCGGCCATGCCCTTAATCTGCTCGTTGTCGGTGGTGCGCAGGGTGATGGCACCCGGGGTGATGCCAGACTCCTCGATGAGCTTCTTAGCCTTCTTGGCGTCGGTCTTGTACACCGTGGAAGCCTCATGATAGTTGGTGAAGCTCTTGGGCAGGTAGCAGCTGGCAGCGGTGGCAAGGCCGGCGAAGGTGTTGCTGACCATCTTCTCGGTGTCGAGCGCATACATGACAGCCTGACGGACCTTGACGTTGTTCCAAGGCTCCTTGGCGACGTTGAACATGATGAAGCGGGTGCCGAAACCCTGAACGTTGTCAATCTTGCAGCCGGCGCTCTCGAGCTGGTCGACGGCGTCAGCGGTAACGAGCTCCATAACGAGCGTGGAGCCCTCCTGCTGAGCGGTAACGCGAGCAGTGGGGTCGGTCAGGATGCTGTACTGGATCTTCTTATCCTCGGCAGCATACTCACCGTTGTACTCGGGGTTGGGAACCAGGGTGATCTCGGTATCGGAGATAGAGTCGTACATCCAGGGGCCGGAGCCGATCGGCTGCTTGGCGCGATCCTCCTCGGTCTGGGTGGCCGGGGTAACGCGGACGATGGCCAGACGATCCTTGAGCAGGGAGAAGTTGGGGACCTTGGTCTTGACCGTCACGGTGCTGGCGTCCTTGGCCTCGATGGACTCGAAGGGCTGGAAGAACGGAGCATAGGTAGCGGAAGCGGCGCAAGCGGTGTAGGAGGCAACGACATCGTCAGCGGTGACCTCGGTGCCATCGGAGAACTTGGCGCCCTTGCGGATGGTGACCTCGAAAGTGGTGTCGTCCACAGACTTGGGATCGTCGGTGGCGAGCTCGTTGAAGGTGCTGTAGTCGTGGTAATCGATGCCGTAGAGGCCCTCGACGACGTGCCAGTTAGCACCCAGGCCCACAGCGGAGCCGGTGCTGGCGGGATCGAAGCTGGACGGAGCGTAAGCGGAACCAGCGGTGATCACGCCGCCGCCACGGTTGGCGGAATCGGTGGAGCCGGAAGCGGAACCCTCGTCGCTAGAGCTGCCACCGCAGCCAGTGAGACCAAGGCCGGCGACAGCAGCGACGCTGCCGGTGAGGCCGAGGAACGAACGCCTGGACATACCCTTGTTGATGATGGCCATGTCTTCTCCTATCAATAGAGAATCTTACTCGGGAGCACCTAGACTTGCCCCCGCGCAACTTGCGGACGATATATACCTTACCTACCGACGAACCCAACTGAGGTGCCGCGCTCGGCGACCGATACATACATACGCTTGAACGGTATTTACTACCGTTCACCGAATTCATTGACAAATGATTCGCCAGACAGTATGTATCGACGAGGTGAGATATCAGTCTTCGTCAACCCGCAGGATAGCAGGGTTGTTCACCATGACTAGTCAAACGTTTTAGCGTTAATAAAACCCGAAACCAGCATGCAATCATGGCGAAATAAATGGTTGAAAATCACGCAATCATGTATATCAGTAGTTTAGGCTCGTGTTTAGCTATCGGAATGGCCAGCCGCCGCCTCGGCGCGCTCGGCATTCCACGCAACGAGCGCCTCGTGGACCGCCTTGGCAACATCGGCAGGTATGCCGCGAACTTCCGCGATCTCTTGCTCGCTCGCCGCGCGCAAACGCTTCATCGAACCAAAATGGCGCATAAGGGCACGTTTTCTGGTGGGTCCCACGCCTGGAACGTCATCGAGTACCGAAACTGTCATGGCTTTATCGCGCAACTCACGATGGAATGTGATTGCAAAACGGTGCGATTCATCGCGCACCTGTTTAATTAGATAGAGCGAAGCAGACCCGGTCGGCAGCACGACGGGAGTCTCGTCCCAAGGCACAAAAACTTCCTCATCGGCCTTTGCCAAGCCACAAACTGGTATATCGAGCCCAAGAGCCTCAAGTTGCTTGATCGCAGCGGTCAATTGCGGCTTACCGCCATCGACAACGAGCAAATCGGGGCGCGAGCCAAAACGCTCGTCGGCCATGCGCTCGGGAGCATAGCGTCGTCCCAAAACCTCGGACATCGACACGAGGTCGTTTGCCTCGTCCAATTCGGCCTGAATTTTAAAACGACGGTACTGGCTCTTGTCGGCGCGTCCGTTGGTAAACACCACCATCGAGGCGACGGTAAAGGTTCCATGCAGCGTCGAGATATCGAAGCACTCGATACGCATCGGCGGCGCCGGCAGCGCCAGCGCGCTTTCGAGCTCCAGGAGCGCTTGATTGGTGCGGTCGTCAGCGTACCCCGTTCGCATCATGTAGCGCATGAGGGCATGGCGCGCATTTTTGGATGCCATATCGAGCAAACGGTGCTTTTCGCCACGCTGCGGCCTATGGAGATGGCAGGAACGCTCGCGCTTGCCTGCAAGCCACTCCCCCAGCGCCTCCGCATCCTCAAGCTCGACAGAGAGGTTTATCTCAGCTGGAATATCAGCCGTCTCGTCGTAATAGCGCTTAAGAAAGCCCGATTGAAGCTCCTCTTCGTCGACATCCAAACCCTTATCGAGAATAAACTCGCAGGTTCGAACCGTTCGACCCTCACGCACGACAAAGACGCAAGCGGCGGAGATGGTCTCCTCGCGATAGAAACCGATGACATCGATATCGACACTGGAGGGAAAAACGACTTGCTGACGGTCGTCCAGACCCCTGATGACCTCCAAACGACGTTTGACGCGTGCCGCGCGCTCAAAGTCGAGCGCCTCGGCGGCATCCGTCATCTCGGAGGTCAGCTCATCGACGACATCCTTGCGATGGCCCGACAAAAAACGTTCGACACGTTTGACGTTCTTGGCATAGTCCGTAGGAGAAATCGCGCCGACACACGCACCCGGGCCGCGCCCGACATGGTAGTCAAAGCAGGGACGCCCGTTTTGCGCGCAAATCATATTGACGATGTCTTCCTCGCCCCTGTGGGACTCGACGATACGACGACAACGACGCCACTCCGCACAGGATGCGGAGCAGATGGGGATAACCTTGCGCAGCGTATCTATCGTCTCACGTGCCGCACGGCTATCGGTATAGGGACCAAAATAACGCGTTCCCGGCTTATGACGCTCGCGCGTATATTTGATAGCGGGATACAGGTCGCCCTTTGTAATGGCGATAAAGGGGTAGCTCTTGTCATCCTTGAGGTCGACGTTAAAGTACGGATGGTACTGACCAATCAAATTGCGCTCGAGCACCAACGCCTCGTGCTCGGTCTCCACCACGATATAGTCAAAGCTCGCCACCAGCTGCATCATCAGCGGGATCTTTTGACGCTCATCCTGCAGTGTCACGTACTGGCGCATACGGGAACGCAAGTTTTTTGCCTTGCCCACGTAGATGACATCGCCCTTGGCATCCTTCCAAAGGTAGCATCCGGGCTGTGTGGGAACGCGCGAAACCTGCTCGGCAAGCGTTGGAATGTTGTCGTGACCTGCCACACGCACCTACTTGCGACGAAGCAGCGCCGAGACCTCGGGCATCTTAAAGACGAAGGCAAGGCCAAAAGTCACGGCGAGCGAGACGACGCCTGCAACACAAACGTAGCCCAGGGTAATGAGGATCGAGCTGCCAAGCATTCCGACAAAGTGCTCAAGTGCCCACATGACGCCGGCGCCCGCGGCAGCGCCCAAGCCACCGAACAACAGGCCGAAGAAACCGCCGTGCAGGATAGACTTGACCTGAAGGCCATGCAGACGACGGCGCAGCCACCACAGTGAGCATCCGACCAAGACCACGTAGTCAACGACGTACGAAAGCGCAATTGCCGGCATACCGTAGCCCAGCACCACGCCAAATAGCAGCACCGAACCGGCCTGACCGATAGCGGAGTACAAGCAATAGCGGCTATAAGGTTTCATATCGAGCAGGGCCGAGAAGCTCTTCTGCATCAGCACGACCACGCCGTAGAGCGGCAGGGAAAGTGCCAGGTAGACAAGGTACTCGGACACCAGCGCCACGCCGGATTCATCGAACTTGCCAGCACAGTAGATCATATTGAGCGGACGTGCGAAGACAATCAGGTACAGTGCGAACGGAATCAGGAAGAACAGCATCTGGGCGACGCCACGCGAAATGCCCGTGCGAACGCTGTCGTAATCCTTCTCCTGTGCGTCATGAGAGAGCTCGGTATAGAGCGCCGTCGAAAGCGAGGCGGCAATCAGCGCGTAGGGCAGCGTGTACCACAGGCGCGCATAGGCGATGACGGAAGGACCCGTCTCGGGCTGGACCACCAGCGCGGCAGCGTTGGTGATAGAAGTCGAGACAAACATGCACACCGTGGCGAGCAGCGTCGGGATACCGAGCGCAATCGTCTGGCGCAGCGCGGGGTCCTTAAAGTCGATATGGATATGGGGATGCACGCCGTGCTTGCTAAGCGCGGGAATCTGACATGCCATCTGAACAAAGACACCGAGGGTCGTACCGGCCGCAATCAAGATGATGCCGACACGTTCGCCAAACTGTGCGGACACGGGCGCAAAACCCATAAAGCTCGCAATGACGATCACATTGTTGAGGACCGGGGCAAACGTCGACCAGAAGTAGTCGCGGTGTGCGTTGAGAACGCCCGAGAACACCGAGCCCAAACCATAAAACAGAATCTGGATGGCAAAGAAACGGAACATGAACGCAGCGGTATCCATGCTGCCACCGTCACCCGAAAGGAACGATTGCGTCCAGATAAAGCCCGGGGCGAACACGGTCCCCAGCAACGAAATGCCACCCAGCACTAAAAGCAGAATGCCGAGCAGGTTGCCCACGTACTCGTTCGAGGCCTCGCGACCCTGCTCACGCCTCACGCCCATGTACACGGGCAAAAACGCCGTCACGAGCATGCCGCCCATCACGAGTTCGTAGAGCATATTGGGCAGGTTGTTGGCGACCTGATAGGAGGACGAGAGCAGCGACATGCCGATAGCGGCCGCCATTGCCCACGTGCGGATAAAACCGGTGACGCGAGACACGATAGTCAGGATGGTCATAAGCCCGGCAGAACGACCAACCGTGGAGTAGTCCGACGAGCCCATGTCGTCAGTGTCATCTCGCGACGAAGAAGCTTCGGATGAGGGTGTCTGAGGCGCAGATTCTTTTGCAAAATGAGCTCCGCGCTTCAATTCTTCCTGCGGCATCGCTCAGTCCTCTCTCGTAATCGCGGCAACCGTCGCCCCGCAAAATGCAATTAAATCATCGGGTGCAAGCTCGAGCTGATAACCACGCTTGCCTCCCGAAATAAAAATGGTATCCCAAAGGACGCATGTCTCATCAATGAGCGTCCGGTAGCGTTTTTTCATACCGACCGGGCTGCAGCCGCCGCGAACGTAGCCAGTCGCCGCAAGCAAATCCTTCACATGCATCATGGCCAAGGACTTCTCCCCCGCGGCACGCGCGGCGGACTTTAGATCGAGCTCGTCGGCAACAGGGATGCAGCACACGACATAGTCGTTGGACGGTGTCACGCAGACCAAAGTCTTAAATCCTTGACCGGGCTCCTCGCCAAGCTGCTCCGAAATCGCGACCCCCAGGCCCACCGACTCATCACCATCGTCTTCGTACGTATGTAGAACATAGGAAATGCCGGCGCTTTCCAGCTCGCGCATCGCATTGGTTTTTGGCGTCTTTACAGCCTTTGCCATGACATATCCTTTCCCTCGCATTCGGACGCAAGGATTAAGTATATGTCCAATTCGGCTGCATACGTCACTTCGGCACAGCAAGCGCCATCGAATCACAAGGAGTCGATGGCGCCCATAAACTGAATCGCCTATTTATTGAGCATCAAGTTGAGCTTGACGCTCCCGGTCACGCCTGAGCAACGGCGCCAAAAACTTGCCCGTATAACTCTGCGGACAGTCCGCAACCTGCTCCGGTGTGCCCGAAACCACGACGGTTCCGCCGCCGTTACCGCCCTCGGGACCCATATCGATCAGGCGGTCGGCAACCTTGATGACATCAAGGTTGTGTTCAATCACCAGCACCGTGTTGCCCGCATCGACCAAGCGCTGCAGCACATCGAGCAGCTGGCGGACGTCCTCAAAATGAAGGCCGGTCGTCGGCTCGTCCAAAATATAGAACGTCTTGCCCGTCTGGCGTCGATGAAGCTCCTTGGCGAGTTTCACACGCTGCGCCTCGCCACCCGAAAGCGTCGTGGCGGGCTGGCCCAGGCTCACGTAGCCCAAGCCTACATCGTACAGCGTCTGAAGCTTGCGCTTAATCTGCGGGATATTCCCAAAGAAAGCCAGTGCCTCGGCCACGCTCATGTCAAGTACGTCCGAGATGGTCTTGCCACGGTAGGTGACCTCGAGTGTCTCGCGATTGTAGCGTTTACCGCCGCAAACTTCGCAGGGAACGTAGATATCGGGAAGGAAGTGCATCTCGATCTTGATCTGTCCGTCGCCCTTGCACGCTTCACAGCGCCCGCCACTCACATTAAAGGAGAAACGACCTGGCGAGTAGCCGCGCGCCTTCGACTCCGGCGTACTCGCAAACAGCGCGCGAAGATCATCCCACAGGCCGATATAGGTAGCAGGGTTGGAGCGCGGCGTGCGGCCAATCGGCGACTGGTCGATATCGATAACCTTATCGATACACTCGATGCCCTCGATTTTCTTATACGGACCCACAGGGCGCGTCGAACGGTGAATGACATTCGTAAGGGCAGGCGCAATGGTGTCGGTAACCAGGGAGCTCTTGCCCGATCCCGACACGCCGGTAACAACCGTAAGCGTACCAAACTCGATTTTGGCGGTAACGTTTTTGAGGTTGTTGGCTCGAGCGCCCGTAATTTTAAGGCAGCCGCGACCGGGCTTGCGCCGTTCATCAGGCACCCGGATCATTCGTTTGCCGGTCAGATAAGCGCCCGTCATCGACTCAGGACACGCCATGATATCGGCAGGGGTCATTCACCCAGTGTTGTGGGGGGCGTCCCCCGCCGCGACTACGTGTCCGCCGTTGACGCCGGCGCCGGGCCCCATGTCGATCACGTAATCGGCGGCACGGATTGTATCCTCGTCGTGTTCGACGACGATAACGGTATTGCCGATATCGCGCAGGCGCTCGAGCGTCTTGATCAAGCGCTCGTTGTCACGCTGATGAAGACCGATCGAGGGCTCGTCCAGAATATAGAGCACGCCCATGAGACCCGCGCCGATCTGCGTTGCCAGACGAATACGCTGCGCCTCGCCACCGGAAAGCGTCGCCGAGGCACGATCGAGCGTCAGATAGTCGAGTCCAACATCGACCAGAAAACGCAAGCGCTCCAGGATTTCCTTGACGATACGGCCGCCGATAAACTGTTGGCGCTCGGTGAGCTCCAGGCCCTCAAAAAACTCGAGCGATTCACGGCACGACAGGCAACAAACCTCGTAAATGGACTTGCCGCCCACGGTGACGGCGAGCATCTCGGAGCGCAAACGAGCGCCGTGGCAGCTCGAGCACGGCTCCTCGCGAATGTACTTCTCCAGGCGCGCCTTGGTGTTCTCGTTCGTCGTCTCGGTATAGCGTTCGTACAGGATGTTGCGAACGCCCGAAAACTTGGTATCCCACTGGCTGCGACGTCCGTCGAGCTTTTGGTAGTCGACCGAGATCTTCGTATCGCCCAGGCCATCCAAGAATGCACGACGCACGCGAGGGGGCAAGTCCTCCCACGGCGTATCGGCGCTCACCTTAAAGTGTTTGCAGACCGCAGCAAAAATCTGCGGATAGTAGTTCGAATTGCCAAACAGGCTACCAAAGACTCCATCGGCAATGGACTTCGAGGGATCCTCAATCAGCGCCTCGGCATCAACGGTTTTCTTAAAGCCCAGGCCGTCGCACTCAGGACATGCGCCATAGGGAGCGTTGAACGAAAAATCACGCGGCTGAAGATCGTCAATGGAGTGACCATGCTCCGGGCACGCCAAGGCCAACGAATACTCCAGCAGCTCGCCCTCGGTCCCCTCGGGAGCATCACGATCGGGCAGCATGTACACGTTTACATTGCCGTGAGCCAGCGCGGTCGCTTGCTCAACAGACTCGGCGATACGGCCCAGAGAGTTCTCACGGATCACGATGCGATCGACTACGACCTCGATATCGTGCTTGAACTTCTTGTCCAGATCGATCGGATCGTCGAGCGAGCGCACTTCACCGTCGACACGCACGCGGCTAAAGCCCTCGGCGCGAAGGTCCTCAAACAGTTTGGTGTACTCGCCTTTTCGCCCGCGCACCACCGGTGCCAGCACAAACGCGCGGCGGCCCTCCCCCGCCGCCAAGACCTTGTCGGCAACCTGGTCGGTCGTCTGACGCTCAATGACGCGGCCGCATTCGGGACAGTGCGGGGTGCCCACACGGGCGAACAGCAGGCGCAGATAGTCATAAATCTCGGTTACGGTGCCAACCGTCGAGCGAGGGTTTTTAGACGTCGTCTTTTGGTCGATCGACACTGCCGGCGAAAGGCCGTCGATTGAATCCAGGTCGGGTTTGTCCATCTGACCCAAGAACTGGCGCGCATAGCTCGAAAGGCTCTCGACGTATCGACGCTGGCCCTCGGCATAGATAGTGTCAAATGCCAGCGAGCTCTTGCCCGAGCCAGAAAGACCGGTAATGACCACGAGTTGGTCACGCGGAATGGAAACATCGATATCACGGAGGTTGTGCTCACGAGCGCCGCGAATAACGATAGAAGAATCAGACATGGAAGCTCCTTGCCTCCTATTGCATCGAATCATACTGCCGATGAGTTTAGCGCACTCGACGCGCACAGATGTTCGTAATACAAGATTCGCAGACCTTTAGCTTTGCGTATCGGGCGCTTTGTTTCTCGAAATGTCGTGGAAAGGTTACAGTAATCTAATACTGAACTTAATTTGCCGTAACAGAGGAACGTCCATGACCGAAGATATCCCCCTTGAAATCACTTCGAGCGACATGGCCAATCTGCCCATATTCATCGCCGTCCTTATCGTGGCCATCGTCGTGGTGCGCGTATATTCTTCAATCAAACACAATGAAAAGCCGCCCATTGCCCGCGTCTTTTGGTGCGCGACGCTCCTCATCCCGCTCGGCATGGTAGCTGCATGGATTACGAATCAATTGCTCGTAAATGAGGACAATTCCCTATGGGTCCTTTCTTATTCGGCGCTCGGTGCTACCGCCGTCATACTTCTTGTCGAGCCCTTGGTTTCGGGACTTATCGACCAAACCGATCTTGCGACGGGAACGGTTGCCTGTATTTGCCGTGACATCCTTGTCATCGCCGCTGTTTCAGCGCTCTCGTTCGTTTCACTCGAAATTGCCTGCAACGAAACGTTCTATCGCATTCCCGCCAACTCATTCGGGTTTTCCGTCGGGCTGCTCGCGACGGTTCTGCTCTCCCTTTATTTGCTGGGACAGCGTCATGGAGGCGTCATGGCCCTCGTGCCCGTCGCCTGTTGCATCCTTGGCATTGCCGAGCACTTCGTCATAACGTTTAAAGGCGAGGCCATCCTGCCAAGCGATATCTTGGCCCTTGGCACCGCAATGGAAGTGAGCGAGGGATACGAGTTTACCTTTACCGCCGGAATCGTAGCCTCTCTAGCCCTGCTGGAGATTTCCCTGGGGCTTCTTTCGCTTATCCGACCGAGAAAGCTCCGTACGCCCACCCATGTCTTCCCCGCAATCGCCGCTAACCTCTGCGCTTTTCTGCTAGTGACCGTTGTGGGGCTCTCGGGCTTTTCCAGCATCGACTTGGAGCAGGCGCTGAATTTTGGATTTGACCGTTGGCAGCCCATCACCACGTATGCGTCTCAGGGTTTTATCACTTCGTTCACCGAAATGGTCAACGAGTTGCCCATTGAGAAGCCCGAAGACTATACGCCCGATGAGGCGCGGAGCATCGAGCAGGAGCTCGCCGCCACCTACGACAGCACGTATGGCTCGAGCGAGCAGCGCGCGGCGGCCGTTGCCCAGTTCAATGAAATCAAGCCGACGATTGTTGCCGTCATGAACGAGAGTTTTAGCGACCTTTCGTGCTTTGAGCAGCTCCAGGCGGCCGGGTACACCGGTCCCGCATTCTACAACTCGCTTCCCGACACACTTGTTCGCGGCACCATGCTCGCTTCGGTCGCCGGTGGCGGAACGGCGAACTCCGAATTCGAATTTTTAACCGGAGCGACAACGGCCTTTGTCGGATTGGGCAAAATCCCCTATCAGCTGTATCAGATGAATGGCGTCAACAGCCTGGCAAAGGACCTTAAAGAGCTTGGGTATACCGCTACCGCTATGCACCCGCAAAACCCCGTCAACTACCATCGAGATAAAATCTATCAGCAGCTGGGCTTTGGAGACTTTCTTTCAATCGGCGATTTCGAAGGTGCGCCCTGTTACCATGCCGGCGTATGCGACTACGTCACCTACGACAAGATACTCGATCTGCTTAGAACCGACGAAGCCCCGCAGTTCATCTTTGACGTCACGATGCAAAATCACGGCGGCTACGACCTTGGCACCGTTCCCGCCGAAGAGCTGACAAACTATTGGGTCGAGGGAGCCAGCGAGGGCGCCAATAGCGCGCTCAACACCTATCTCACCTGCATCAATGCATCCGACCGGGACCTCGAGTACTTTATCAACGAGCTCCGCAATATCGGCAGACCGGTTGTCCTTGTCTTTTTTGGCGACCATCAGCCGAGCGCCGCAACGACCCTCAACGACGAGCTGTACCCTCAGGAAGATACGGCAGACCACGCTTTCCGTAACTACCAGTCGACATATTTCGTCTGGGCTAACTATGAAATCGCCGGCAATACCGAGCTCAACGTCTACGACACCGTCGGGGCAAACGAGATTGCAGCCATTACCCTTAATAAGATCGGCGCCCCGCTCACCGACTATCAAAAAGCCCTGCTTGCAACAAGGTCAGATGTGCCCACCATCAATGTCGCCGGCTACCTTGGTGCCGACGGGCTGCGCTACGACTTGGAATCTGAAGACAGCCCATACGCCTCGACGATCGACAAGCTGCAGCGCATGCAATACCTCGAGTTCGCCAGCAAAGTTCAGTAAGCCCGCCCATTCGCTTGGACCCATCGTATTGCAAGCACGCTCGGCCCAAATGCATCGCAAATGACTCCCGCTCGCAAACGAGGGTACAATGACGCTCATGTCACATCACGGGGCCTCGGCCCCAACATATACAAAGGAGTCATACATGGGTTGCGAGCACGCACAGGCTGCCGGCGGACAAACGTCGCCGTCGCAATTTGAGGAGAACACGCTATCCGAGGTCAAACGCGTCATCGCCGTACTTTCCGGCAAGGGCGGTGTCGGCAAGTCGTTTGTCACCGGTGCCATCGCCACCGAGCTTGCCCGTCACGGCCACAAGGTCGGCGTCCTCGATGCCGACATCACCGGTCCCTCTATCCCCAAGATGTTCGGTATGAGCGGACGCCACGTCCATGCCCTTGGCAACCTTATGCTGCCCGAAATCTCCGAGCACGGCGTCAAGGTCATGAGCTCCAACCTGCTGCTCCAAAACGAGACCGACCCCGTCCTTTGGCGCGGTCCGGTCATCGCAGGCGCCATTAGGCAGTTCTGGAGCGAGACCTCGTGGGGCCCCATCGACTACCTGCTGGTCGACATGCCTCCGGGAACAGGCGACGTCGCTCTCACCGTCTTCCAGTCACTGCCCGTCGACGGCATCGTCATCGTCACGAGCCCGCAGGATCTGGTCTCGATGATCGTCGCCAAGGCGGTCAACATGGCCGAGAAGATGAACGTCCCCATTCTGGGCATCGTCGAAAACATGAGCTATATTGAGTGCCCCGACTGCGGCAAGAAGATCGAGGTCTTTGGCAAGAGCAAGCTCCCCGAGGTCGCAGAGCGCTATAACCTCGACATCTTGGGCACGCTTCCCATCAATCCGTCACTCGCCGAGGCCTGCGATAAGGGCGAGGTCGAGACCGCGCTGCCCGATGGCATGTTGCCCAAGGCAGTCTCTGCCGTCGAGGCCATTACCCCGCACGAGACCGACGAGGCCTAAGTGAACACGAGCGCCTTCTATGACGTCCTGGTAATCGGCGGCGGGGCTTCCGGGCCCCCCCCCCGCCATTACGGCCGCACGCGCTGGCAAAAGCGTCTGCATCGTTGAGCGCGATGTCGCCTGCGGCCTTAAGCTCCTTGCGACCGGCAACGGCCGCTGCAACCTCTCCAACGAATCGATTGATCCTCAGCGGTATAACCACCCCGCATTCGTCGAATCTGTCATGGGCCCCCAACCCGAACAAGAGCTTATGGGTTTCTTCTCCTCGCTGGGCATCATGACAACCTCCGAGGAAGGCCGGCTGTACCCGCGCTCCCTTCGCGCCGAATCGGTGCGCGACGCGCTTCTCAACGTTTGCAACCGCCTAGGTATCACCTTAATCTGCGGAGCCAACGTTGCCTCGGCGCACAAAGTTTCCGAAGGCTGGGCACTCCAAATAGACCGTCCAGCGCGGGCGCTCAAGGCAAAAAAGCACGACGACCGAAAATCGGAGCTCCGCTCGCTTCGGAAAGCGCTCGCCGATGTCCCTCGCAAGAACGAGGCCCTGCAGGCACATGCCGTAATTATCGCCACGGGCGGCAACCCCACCGGTATCGCCGATACGTTTAGCCTCCCCCTCACTTCGCTGCGCCCCATCCTCTGCCCCGTATCGGCAACGGTCGTTGGCGATCGGGCAGCACTCAAGACGTTGGATGGTCTGCGCGTCCGCGCCCGCTTGACGCTCACCCGTAACCGTAGTGAGCTCTGGCACGAAGACGGTGAAGTACTGTTTCGAACCTTCGGCATCTCGGGCGTCGCTGTCTTC
This sequence comes from uncultured Collinsella sp., assembly GCA_900540095.1. Classification (GTDB taxonomy): domain Bacteria; phylum Actinomycetota; class Coriobacteriia; order Coriobacteriales; family Coriobacteriaceae; genus Collinsella. Next base: position 5,929 of record UQEO01000005.1, on the reverse strand, counting down.
AACCTCTCCCGTCGTATCCAGCGCGGCGATACGATCCTGCTCGACGTTTTCCCCGACCTCTCTAAAGACGAGCTGCTCGATATGCTCAACCGGCGCGTTAAGCTGCTCGGCGGCTTTTCGCCCCGCGATCCCCGTTGGCTCGACGGCATGCTCGCCCCGCAACTCTCCCGCGTCGTCTGTACAGCGTTCGAGCAGTGCCATCCAGGCTCCAACGATGTCATCCATCTGGTCTCAATCCTCAAACACTTTAAGCTGCTCGTCGAGGGAACAGCCGAGGAGCGCTCGGCGCAGGTCACGCGTGGTGGCGTATCTGTCGAGAGCATCTCAATACCCAGTCTACGCGCGCGCAGCGCTGTCGACGCCCCGCTTTACATCTGCGGCGAAGCGCTCGACATCGACGCCGATTGCGGAGGCTTTAACCTTGCGTGGGCCTGGCTCTCGGGCATTCGCGCCGCAAGCAGCCTGTAGCCGCGCAGTCTATAATCAAAAACGCATTCGGGCCGTCTGGGATACCGGACGGCCTCTTTCTTGCCTCTAAGGAGACCTCGATGATCGAAATCACCCAAGTCAACGCGTCGCTCGATGAAGCCGGCGATGAAAATGCCTGCCTCATTGTTGGCAAGCGAGTCGCCAAGCGCGTCCTACGTTGCAAGGACTCCGAGATCAAGTCCATCGAGCTCCACCGCAAGTCAATCGACGCTCGCAAAAAACGAGACGTCCATTTTATCCTGAGCTTTCGTGTTGAGCTGACTAGTCCCCACCTCGAGCGAGAAGCGGTCGACAGCGTCGCCGAGCGTGACCGCTCGCGCGTACGCGCGATAGAGGACGATGGGCCCTCATTCCCCTCCCCCGTCTCCGACGCACCTCAAGAATGCCCTGTCGTTGTCGGCGCCGGATGCGCTGGCCTTTTCGCTGCACTCACCCTTGCCGAAGCGGGTCTTAAGCCCTTGCTCATCGAGCGCGGCGACCCAGCATTTCGCCGCTCGCATGCGATCGATCTCTTTCTAAAGGAGCGCATTCTCGACCCCGAGAGCAATATCCAGTTTGGCCTGGGCGGCGCGGGGACCTTCTCGGACGGCAAGCTCAATACGGGAACCAAAAATCCCGCCCATCGCCTTATCCTCGAAACCTTCGTCGAGGCGGGCGCGCCCCGCGATATTCTGTGGGATGCCAAGCCGCACATTGGCTCCGACATCCTTCCCACGGTTGTCACCGCTATATCCCAGCGCATCGAGCAGCTCGGAGGTGTCGTCCGTTATCGAACAAAGCTCGTCGACATTCACATCGACGCGTCTGGCGCCATTACCGGTATTGATGTCCAATCGTCCCAAGACGCCGCTTGCGAGCCAATCGAGACAAAGCACCTCATCCTCGCCTGCGGGCATTCTGCTCGCGATATTTTTGAGCTCCTTAAGGACCACAACGTGGCCCTCGCACAAAAGACCTTTGCCATGGGCGTTCGCATCGAGCATCCGCAGCGCGACATCGACCGAGCCCAATATGGAGCCTTGGCGGGACATCCTGCCCTCGGAGCAGCCCCCTACAAGCTCGTCGCCCATCTTCCCAACGGCCGCAGCGTGTTCTCGTTTTGCATGTGCCCCGGCGGACAGGTTGTCGCCGCCTCTTCCGAGCAGGGCCACCTGTGCGTCAACGGCGCTAGCCTCAATGCCCGCGACGGACGCAACGCAAATGCCGCCTTGCTCGTTAACGTCACGCCTGAGGACCTTCCCAACGATGACCCGCTCGCCGGCATCGAGCTCCAGCGTGCCTGCGAGGCGGCCGCCTATCGCCTGGGCGGTTCCAACTGGAACGCACCGGCACAACTCGTCGGAGATTTCCTCGCAGGACGCGCCAGCAAGGCGCCCGGAAAGGTAAAGCCCACCTATCCGCTCGGTGTGACCTGGACGGCAATTGACGAAGCCCTGCCGCAGCATATCGTCGAGTCGCTCCGCCTGGGACTTCCCCTACTCGGAAAAAAGCTACGAGGCTACGACCGTCCCGATGCCGTTCTTACCGGCGTGGAGACTCGTTCGAGCTCACCTGTCACTGTCACCCGGGACCGAACGTGCCATGCCGTGTCGACCCCGGGCCTCTACCCTTGTGGTGAGGGAGCTGGATATGCTGGCGGCATCATGAGCGCGGCCACCGACGGCATCCGTTGTGCCGAAGCCCTGATCGCGGACCTCTAACGCACGAATTCCAGCGCGCAAAAGACACAGGCCCCGAGCTCCACAGGGAACTCGGGGCCTGTTCGCTATTTCTTAAACCGTGCACCCTGGCGTTTTCTGCCCGATGCGAACGTGGAACCCTTGCGGGCCTGCGAACGTAAGCGCTCGATCGTCTCGTCCTCAGACGCGCCCTCGAGCATCGCCCGAATCTGAACGACGGCATCGCGCAGGCGCGCCGCCTCCTCAAAGTCCATGGCGGCAGAAGCGTTGCGCATATCCTCTTCCATGGTTTCGACGATCCGCACAAGCTCGTCATGCGGCAGTTCTTCCAACTGCTCCGCAAGTGTCTGCTCGGGCGCCACCGTTTCCGGCACGCCGCCCTCGCCCGACTCATCGGGCGTATAGAATGCGCCATGACCAAGAGAATCGCCCTTCGAGCGCCCCTTGGAACCCACGGTTTTTTCGGCCTCGGCAATAAAACTTGAGATGTCGTTGATGGCCTTGCGCACTGTCTTGGGCACAATGCCATGCTCTTCGTTATATGCCATCTGAATCTCGCGACGGCGCTGCGTCTCCTCGATGGCCTCTTTCATCGAATCGGTCACAACGTCCGCATACATGATGACTTCGCCATCGGCGTTACGGGCCGCGCGGCCAATCGTCTGAATCAGCGAACGGCGGTTGCGCAAGAAGCCTTCCTTATCGGCATCGAGAATTGCCACCAGTGAGACCTCGGGAAGATCCAAGCCCTCGCGAAGCAGGTTGATGCCAACGAGAACATCGATCTTGCCCTCGCGCAGCGTTCGCAGGATCTCGACACGGTCCATTGTCGCCGTATCAGAATGCATGTAATTGACCTTAATGCCCGCATCAAGCAGATGGTCGGTCAGGTCCTCGGCCATGCGCTTGGTCAACGTGGTCACCAGCACGCGCTCCTTGCGGGCAACGCGCTCGCGAATCTCGTCCTCAAGATCGTCAATCTGACCGCGAACCGGACGCACATCGATCTTGGGATCGAGCAGACCGGTCGGACGAATAATCTGCTCCACGTCGTTTTGGCTCACCCGCAGCTCGTAGTCGCCCGGCGTGGCCGAAACATAGATAAACTGGGGTATCCTTGCCTCAAACTCATCGAAACGAAGCGGGCGGTTATCGAGCGCCGAGGGCAGGCGAAAACCGTGTTCCACCAGCGTCACCTTACGCGAGCGGTCACCTTCGTGCATGCCGCGAATCTGCGGCACCGTCACATGGCTCTCATCGATGATGCAGAGCATATCCTTGGGAAAGTAATCGATTAGGGTAAACGGCGGCTCACCCGGCTTGCGACCGTCCAGATGACGCGAGTAGTTCTCGATGCCGTTGCAAAAGCCCATCGTCTCGAGCATCTCAAGATCATAATCGGTGCGCTGCTGCAGACGCTGCGCCTCGAGCAACTTGTCGGTCGCCTTGAGCTCCGCCACGCGCTTCTCGCACTCTTCGCTGATCGATTTCAGGGCCGCCTTGACCTTCGGCTTCTCGGTCACGTAGTGCGATGCCGGCCATACGGGGATGGCCTCGTACTCACGAAGCATCTCACCGGTGACCTCATCGATCTCAGCAATCAGCTCGACCTCGTCGCCAAAGAACTCAAACCGCAACGGATGCTCGGCATAAGGCGGATACACGTCGACAACATCGCCGCGCACGCGGAACGTGCCGCGTGCCAGGTCATAGTCATTGCGATCATATTGAATGTCGATAAGTGCATGGATAAAGTCATCGCGCTCGAGCGGCACCTTCTTGTCGACGTTTGGAGCCAGACCCGCATAGTCCTCAGGAGAGCCAATGCCATAGATACACGAGACCGATGCGACAACGATCACATCACGTCGAGAGAGTAGCGATGCGGTCGCCTGATGTCGCAGCATCTCAACCTCTTCGTTAATCGAGGAGTCTTTCTCGATATATGTATCGCTTTGCGGCACATACGCCTCGGGCTGATAGTAGTCGTAGTACGAGACGAAGTAGACCACAGCGTTGTTGGGAAAGAACTCTTTGAGCTCGCTCGCAAGCTGAGCGGCGAGCGTTTTATTCGGAGCCATGACCAGCGTCGGCTTTCCCAGGGCCTCAATAGTCTTTGCCATCGTGAAGGTCTTGCCCGAACCAGTCACGCCCAGCAAAACCTGATAGCGGTCTCCGTCCCTCACGCCCTGCACAAGCGACTCAATGGCCTTAGGCTGGGAACCGGCAGGCTCATAGGGAGACACGACCTTAAACGGCACGTCAAAGCCTTCAACGCCAAAGCGCTTAAGTTCACCACCAACGCGTTCTACTTCAAATTCCGCCATGGATACTCCTAACTCATATATCTGCAGTATACGCAGGCGGCAGGCATAGTCCTATACGAACCGATCGGGATAGAGGGTCTTGTAGCGAACCCAGGCATTATTGACACGAATCAGATACGCCTGCGTCTCGGGAAAGGTGATTGCATTATGAAGCGACGTACTCTGCTGCGCCCATCCGTCGACATTGCCCATGCCGGCGTTATAGGCGGCAATGGCACTGTCAGTCGACCCGTTAAAATACGCTAGAAGATACGAGAGATACGCACAGCCAAACTCGATATTCGTAGCCGGATCGTTAAGGTTGTCGGCCGAATACTCGCCACCGTCGACAAGGCCCTTGGCGATCATATCCTGGGCAGTCTCGGGCATCAGCTGCATCAATCCCTGAGCACCCTGATTCGACTCGGCCTCGGGATCCCAATTCGATTCAGACTTAATGACAGCGCACACCAGATACGGATCCAGATTATGCGAAATACTGGATTGCTTTACATACGCCTCGTAGTCAATCGGATACAGCGGCTTAAAGAAAGCGGCAGGAGCATACGAGTAAACGAATGAGATAAGGCCGAAGGCAAAAACGGCAGCCAGCGGTATAAGGCGATACCACGTAAGGAAACGTGTCTTAGGCATCGGCCTCCTCCTTATCCACTACATCCCCGAACCCATGGCGCGAAAGCCATGCGTCCAGTTGTTCAAAGAGCGAGTTATCGTCTGCCGCATTGTCAATCACAGTTGTAGCGAGATTGCACAGCACAGACTCTTCGGGCTGGCAAGCAGAACGGGCATCGAAATCAGATGGCTCCATGCCACGTTGAATAGCGCGCTCGCGACGAACTGACAAAGGGGCGCTGATGACCAAAATTTCATCAGCCAAGCCAAATGCATCCTCAAAACCAGTCGGAGCAGAAACCTCGACCACCGCAAAAGGATAACGGGGAGATGAAACAGTACAACAAACCGGATCGAGAATCCTAAGCGAAAGCTGTTCAATCAGAATGGGATGCACGATGTCATTGAGCCGTGCGACCGAATCAGGAGAAGCGAAAGCTCGAGAAGCGAGGATGCCGCGGCGAATGCCGCCTTCCTCATCCAAAATGTCCCAACCGAATTCATCCGCGAGTGTATTGACGATATCAGAGCCCGGCACATACAGCGATTTTGCAAGCTCATCCAGATCGATAAGCATAGCGCCACGAGATTCGAAATAGCGGCAGGCAGTCGACTTACCCGAAGCAATATTGCCCAAGACAAATACGGTAAACATCAAGCCCTCCCTAACGCCAATGCGAGTAATTATCGCTCAAATACACTAGATGGACTCAAAATACAGCCAAACAGTAAGAGCACATACGGGGGAGCTAGGTCCCAAAGTACAACGTGTATACAACGCAAAAAGGGGGAGGCCGCGAGGCCTCCCCCTTCTCAGTTCAA
>UQEO01000004.1 GCA_900540095.1 uncultured Collinsella sp. | reverse complement strand
TAGGACGGCCGCAAGCGACAGCAGCTGCTTGCGGCCACCCGGAAGCGTATCGGTATCACGATGAAGCCAGTCCTCCAGACCAAAGAAATAGCTGGTCTCGGCAACACGGCGGCGCATCTCGTCGCGCGACACACCCAGATTCTCTAGGCCAAACGCCATCTCGTGCCACACGGTCTCGCACACAATCTGGTTCTCGGGATCCTGGAACACGTAGCCCACGCGCTCCGCAGACGCGCGCACGTCCATGTCGGCAACGTTCTCACCCAGCACGCGCGCATCGCCAGTGCGCTCGCCCGCCGGAGCGATCTCGGGCTTGAGCAGCGACAGCAGCGTCGACTTACCCGATCCGGTATCGCCAACAAGCAGCGCAAACGCACCTTGGGAAACACGCCAATCAAGCCCCTCGAGCACCGGTGCCTCGGCCCCGGGATAGGCAAAACTAAGGCCCCGCACCTCAATCGCAGGCACATCGGAGCCGCACGCCCCGCCCGTTACCGAGCAGCTATCCAACCGAGCCATCAGCCAAACCTCTTCTCATCGATTGCATGCAACACGCAGGGTAGCACCATCCAGGCAGCATACACGACATAGCCCAGCCACGGCGCCGGCACCGAAAGCTGCGGGTAAAACGAATGCTGCGTCGTCGCGGTCCATGCCACCGCCACCGCGGCGGCACCAAACACCGCAAGTCCAACCAGCGCGGCAGCGTCGCCGCGCCCCAGCCGATACCGCGCATACGTCGTACGGCGCGACGCAGCGCCCCACCCGCGCGAGCGCATGGCATCCGCGCGCTCCAACGAATCTTCCATGCCCCAACCCATCAGCACGCTCGACGCCCGCAAGCGCGATCGCACGGGATCGGTGGGCGCACGCCCCGGTACATCGATCGCGTCCTGCACCGCCAGCACCGTGCGGCCACGGCGCAAAAACTGTGGGATAAGCCGCATGCACATCGAGATCATGAGCGCGATCACCGGCGCGGCGTTGCCCAAAAGCGCAAGCACCTTGTCGTAGCCAAGCATCGACGCCGCGGCCTCAAACCACAGCACGCTCGCCACAAACAGCCCACCCATGCACAGGCCGTATACCATGCTCTCCAGATACACCGCGCGCATGCCAATACGAAACAGCTCCGTCGAGCCCGAGGCGCTAAACAGCGGATTGAGCACCGCGATGATCAAAATCACCGGCAGCTGCCAGCGAAGAGCCCCCAACGTGCGCGCGGTGCCGCGCGTCGCAAGCCCGTACGCCAGCCCGCCCGAAAGCGACAGCGCGATTAGCACCGGTTGCATCGAGAACATGGTGAGCCCCAACGTCAGCACCATGTAGAGTGCCGGCACCGCCGGATGCGACATCGAAAATGCCGCGACGGGCTCGACGCCCGATTTCTCTCGCATGATATCCACGGGCACCCCATCCCTCGCTCAAACGCCAACGCCGCAGCGCCGCCGCCATACACAACCAGCGCAAATACCACGCCGGCGGCAGCGGCATCGGCCGTCGCGCATCAATCGTTACGCGCTCATCATATGCCTGCGGTATCATATTGCGCCGTGTATCGTTTCCAAATACACGTCTCTATAACGTAACAGGAGATCACATGGACGCAACCGCAATTATCCTCGCCGCCGGCGAGGGCACCCGCATGAAGTCGAACCACTGCAAGGTTTCGCACAAGATCCTGGGCAAGCCCATGGTTCAGTGGATCGTCGACGCCACCATCAAGGCCGGCTGCAGCCGCGTCGTGGTCGTCATCGGCAGCCACGCCGACGAGATGCGCGCCCTCATCGATGGTGCCTACGCCAACAGCGCCACCAAGGTCGAGTGCGTCGAGCAGACCGAGCGCCTGGGCACCGGCCATGCCGTCAAGGTCGCGCTCGAGGCCTGCGGCATCACGCAAGGCCCCGTCGTCGTGCTCAACGGCGACCTGCCGCTCATCACCGCCAACACCGTCGCCAAGTTCGCGCAGACCGTCGCCACCGGCGAGCTCGCCTGCACCGTCATGACCATGACCCCGCCCGATCCCTTCGGCTACGGTCGCATCAAGCTGGGCGCCGATGGTCAGATCGAGCGCATCATCGAGCAGAAGGACTGCACGCCCGCGCAGGCCGCCACGCTGCTGGAGTGCAACGCCGGCTGCTACGCCTTCGACGGCGCGCAGCTTGCCGCCCACATTAACGAGATCGGCAACGACAACGCGCAGTCCGAGTACTACCTGCCCGACATGCTCGAAATCCTCAAGGGTCACGGCCAGGCGATCTCCATCTTCCACTGTGACGACTACCGCGACGGCCTGGGCGTCAACAGCCGCATCCAGCTCGCGCAGCTCACCGCCATCGCGCGCGACCGCATCAACGAGCACTGGATGGCCGAAGGCGTTACCTTCATCGACCCCGCGCAGGCCTGGATCGGCCCCGATGCCGTCATCGGCCGAGACACTATCGTGTGGCCGCAGACGCATCTGATCGGTCACGTCACCGTAGGCGAAGAGTGCCAGCTCGGCCCCAACAGTCGCCTCACCGACACCACTGTCGGCAGCGGCTGCATCATCGATGAGACCATCGCCATCGAGGCCGTCATCGAGAACGGCGTCGACTGCGGCCCGCGCGCCTACCTGCGCCCGGGCACCCACATGCTCGACGGATCCAAGGCCGGCACGCACGTGGAAATCAAGAAGTCCACGATCGGCGAGGGCTCCAAGGTGCCCCACCTGTCCTACATCGGCGACACCACCATGGGTTCCGGCGTCAACGTGGGCGCGGGCTCCATCACCTGCAACTACGACGGCGCGCACAAGCACAAGACCGTCATCGGCAAGGATGCCTTCATCGGTTCCGACACCATGATGGTCGCGCCCGCCCAGATTGGCGACGGAGCACTCGTGGCCGCCGGCTCCGTCATCACCGAGCCGGTCCCGGTCGACGCACTTGGCCTGGGCCGCGCCCGTCAGGTAAACATTGAGGGCTGGGCCGCCGATTATCGCCGCCGTCTGCACGGGGACGACGAGGTATAACGTTTTACCAAGCACAAAAGGAGCTGTTCCCTGGGGACGGCTCCTTTTTCTATCGTGACCTGCGCGACCGGATGAGTGGTCGGTTCGTGTCCGTTGACGGTAAAGACGTTATCAAGACCTGATAAACCCCGCGTCGCGGTTACAATGCAACAAGGCATCTATATGGCATTCGATGTTAAAGGAGAAGGGTAATGCCGATTAATGATCCCGAGAAGTCGGAGAATATGCGCAAGTCCATCCGCGTGTATTCCGGTTCCTCCAACCGTCCCCTCGCTCAGAAGATCGCTGAGTACCTTGGGGTCGAGCTTTCGGGCCTTACGCTAAAGCAGTTCGCCAACGGTGAGATTTACGCCCGCTACGACGAGACCGTCCGTGGCGCCGACGTCTTCCTGATTCAGTCCGTGGCCGGCGGCAACGTCAACGACATGCTCATGGAGCTGCTCATCGCCACCGACGCTGCCAAGCGTGCATCCGCCCGCTCCATCACCGCTGTTATCACCCACTACGGCTATGCCCGCCAGGACCGCAAGGCCGGCCCGCGCGAGCCCATCACTGCCCGCCTCGTCGCCAACCTGCTCGAGCGCGCCGGTGTCAACCGTATCATCACCCTCGACCTGCACCAGGGCCAGATCCAGGGCTTCTTCGATATCCCGGTTAACCACCTGTCCGCACTGCCGCTGTTTGGCCAGTACTACAACAACATGCACTTCGACACCGACAACCTAGTTGTCGTCTCCCCCGACGTGGGCCGCGCCAAGGCCGCCAAGAAGCTGTCCGACATGCTCGGTTGCAGCCTCGCTATCGCCCACAAGGGCCGTCCGCGCCACAACGCCGCCGAAGTCATGGGTATCATCGGTGATATCGAGGGCAAGACCTGCATCATCAACGACGACATGATCGACACCGCAGGCACCCTGTGCGCCAACGTCAAGGAGCTCAAAGCCATGGGCGCCGGCGACATCTACGTGTGCGCCACCCACGGCATCTTCTCTGGTCCGGCCATCGAGCGTCTGAACGACGCTCCGATTGTCGAGTGCCTCGTCACCGACGCCATTCCCGTCGAGGTCGGCGGCAAGATCAAGACCATCTCGGTCGCCGAGGAGTTCGCTCAGGCCATCTCCGCCGTTTACCATGAGGAGCCCGTCTCCACGCTCGTCGGCGGCGACTTCGCGCTGTAATCCAGCTCGTATCGCATCATCTTTGATGTTTTTAAAGGGTCGGAAGCGAGCTTCCGACCCTTTTTCTATTCCTCGCAAACCCACCCTGGACAGTTAGTTCAGATTTGCATTTATTTAGGCATTCGTTTGGGCCATTTAATACGTCGAAAGCCCTCTTGCCGGCATAATTCCGCTCGATCCCCCGTCTATGGATCTCTTCACCATGCCATTGGCCCCATTTTGCCCACCGATTCCTTCAACAACGGCAATACACCCCGGTCGCCTTATACAAATCTGAACTAACTGTCCAACACCCACCTCAGTAGATGGCTCCAAGGCCAGCCCATCGCTCCATTCTCCACTTTTTCAAGGTATTCCACATGATCACGTTACCGTCTGCGGCGCGCGACACCCCTTTGAGCGAAAAGAACGATATGGCAGTATCATTTCGCCAACGGATTAGTACCTTATAGCTATGACAACCGTGATTTCGCATCTTTCCGCCCTCCGCGCAATTCGCCGCGCTCGACGGGCGTACTCCGCCCTTCCCTGGGACGCCATCGATGACGAGCAACAGACACAAGCCCTCGGAGGTTGCGTTCCCAACAAGGACGCCATAGACTTTGCGGCCCTTGCAATACTTGGCGCCTGGAGCGAAGACGACTCCGAGTGTCTAGATCTCTTTGTTGCGGGCGGCAACAACAGACGGCCCGACGGACGGCTCCTCCAACACACCATCACCGCCCCTCTTCCCCAAGGTGCAATCATGCGCATCGAAGCTGACATCTACGCTACGTCTCCTGCCATGACGGCCATGCTTTGTTCCAAAAATGAATCGGTCGCCAAAACCTTGATGCTCCTTATGGAGCTGCTCGGAACCTACTCCCTTCCGCCCGAGGCAACCTATCCCATCGCCTATGACGATACGTGGCCAAAGGCCGACGACTTCGAAGCGATGGGCGATCTTGATTGTCAGGGCAGCCAACCGGCACCCGAAGGACAAGCCGAAACCCGTTACGAACAGGCGCACTACAAATGCGAACCTGCTACAACCATCGAAGATCTCGAGGCAATCGCACGGTTCGCCAAAAGCAGCTCCTATGCCTCTTTTCGCACGGCCGTTAAACTCGCCCGAGCCGGATCCGCATCCCCAGCGGAATCCTTAATGTTTGCCGTCCTAGGCGCACCCATGCGCTTTGGCGGTTTCGGATGTTGCAGCCTGCCCATGGGAGGCCTGCTACTCAACTATAGAATCGACTTCGACACCCTTGCGGTCAACATGTCCTCGGGCATCCCCTATGCCATCTGCGACTTATATTGCCCGGCCGCCGGAGTCGACAACGAATACAACGGAATTGGACATGAGCTTCAAAACGCTCGCATTCACGACGGAAATCGCAACAATGGCCTTAAGGCCATGGGTATCCACGTCCTGGTCATCAATCGTGACCAAATGAAGGACCTTGTTGCACTCGAAGCCTTCGCCCAGACGATGTATCGACTTGCGGGGGCTCGATTCCGCTATCGCATCAAGGGTTATCGCAAGCGTCAAGCCGCTTGGCTCAACGCCCTGCGGGCTGGAATCGGCCTCGCGCCGGTCTAAACAGCGAATCACCCGTGCGCCGTCGAGCAGGGCTGGACAGTTAGTTCAGATTTGTATAAACAGACGACTAATATCGAGGCGGTTTGCCGCCATCCCGGCGCCAATCGCCTCATTTGAAGACTCGAAAGATCTGAAATAGCGCGAAATGTGCTCCCCAAAGCGCCATGGCAGTTCCACGGTCCCAATTATGGCAGTCAAAAACCTCTTGGTTTATACAAATCTGAACAAACTGCCCACCTGGGTTTCTGGCGGCCGCCCAAACGCCCCCGAACAGCCTCGATCGCCCTCCATTTGACAGCAACAACGGGGTCGCTCACCATAGCAGACGACAAATCGACGAAAGGAAGCACATGGCAGCTGCACAGCCGCTCAAGATTCGCATGGTTGCCGGGCTTGGCAACCCGGGCGAAGAATATGCCGAGACCCGCCACAACGCCGGCTTTAAGGCAATCGACGAGCTGGCCCGTCAGGCCGGCGTCACGTACTGGAAAAACCAGGCCGGCGCCGAGATCGCGCTCATCAACATCAACGACTCCGAGGAAGAGGGCGGCAAGCGTCAGATTGTGCTGGTCAAGCCGCAGTCGTACATGAATACCTCGGGCGGTCCTATCTCCAAGCTCTGCCGCGAGTACAAGATCAAGGCCGAGGAACTGCTCGTAATCCACGACGAGCTTGATATTCCCGCCGGCGACGTGCGTGTTAAGGTGGGCGGCGGCCATGCTGGCCACAACGGCCTGCGTTCCATCATCGACAAGATGGGCAGCCGCGACTTCAGCCGCATCCGCACCGGCATCGGTAATCCTCCCGGCAAGATGGCCGTCGCCGACTACGTGCTTAAACAGCTGCGCGCCCGCGAGGCCGAGGATTTCCAGGACACCTGCGTCCGCGCGGCCGACGCCGCCGGCCTGGCGATCGTGCACGGCGTGGTCTATGCCCGCGACCATGTCAACGGTGCCGCCTCCGCCAACGGCAAGCACTAAAACCTACCAAAAAGGGACAGGTTTATTTTGGCAGGTTTTATGTGCGGAAACGCCGCAGCGGCCGCATCGCAATAAACCCTGTGCCGCCATACACACATAGCGCCCCAAAGGGGGCCGGCCTCATCACAACCCGAGGCCGGCCCCCTTTGCCGTTTTGCCTGATAAAACCTGCCAAAATAAACCTGTCCCTTTTTGGTAGGTCACTTTTCCCGCCTGCCGAAGATACACGTAAACAGCATGTCCATGAGGGTATAATTTGCACCGTATGTCTGCACAACGCCTGTGCGCGTACGGTTTTATTCGGGCTACCGTCCATTTCCGTGGAGGCACGGTTCGGCGGCCCTAACAAGAGAGGGGTTCTATGTATAAGATCCTGGAGAAGACGCAGTTCTCGGAGAAGGTGTTCAAGTTCCGCATCGAGGCGCCTGCAATCGCCAAACATGCGCACGCTGGACAGTTCCTCATGGTTCGCGCCAACGAGACGGGCGAGCGCGTCCCGTTTACCCTGGCCGGCTGGAACGAAGACGAGGGCTGGGTCGAGTTCATCTTCATGGTAATCGGCAAGACCACCGAGATGCTTTCCACCTACGAGGCCGGAGAGTCGCTGCGCGACGTCGTGGGTCCGCTGGGCGTTCCCACCGAGATGGCCGAGGGTCCCTGCGCCGTCATTGGCGGCGGCGTCGGCCTGGCAATCGCCTTCCCGGTCGCCAAGCACCTGGTCGAGACCGGTCATGAGGTCCACGCCATCATGGGCGCCCGCACCAAGGACCTCCTGCTCATGGAGGAACAGTTCCGCGAGCTCCTCGACGAGGACCACATCCATATCACCACCGACGACGGCTCCTACGGCGAGCAGGGCGTTGTCACAGCTCCGCTGGAGCGCCTGCTGCAGGACAAGGCCGTGAGTCAGGTCTTCTGCGTCGGCCCCGTTCCGATGATGAAGTTCTCGACCCTCACCGCTCAGAAGTACGACACCCCCATCACTGCGTCGCTCAACCCCATCATGGTTGACGGCCCCGGTATGTGCGGCTGCTGCCGCGTCGAGGTGGGCGGCGTGACCAAGTTCGCTTGCGTCGACGGCCCCGACTTCGATGCCACCCTGGTCGACTGGGATGACCTTCGTGCCCGCCAAGCCGCTTACCGTTCCGAAGAGGGCGAGTCCCTCAAGGCCTATGAGGAAAAGAGCTGCGCATGCCACTAGTTAACGGTCGTTTCGTTGCCGATATGAAGTCGCCCCGCACCCCCGATAACGAGGAGCCGGCTGCCGAGCGCGCCTGCGACTTCCGCCCCGTCGACAAGGGCTTCACCGAGGAGATGGCGCTGGCCGAGGCCGAGCGCTGCCTCAACTGCAAGAAGCCGTTCTGTGTCGAGGGCTGCCCCGTCAACATCAACATCCCCCGCTTTATCGAGCAGATCCGCGCGAAGGACTTCGGCGGCGCCCTCGATACCATCCGCGAGGACTCCATGCTTCCCGCCATCTGCGGCCGCGTCTGCCCGCAGGAGAACCAGTGCGAGGGCAAGTGCATCCGTGGTAAGAAGTCCGAGCCCGTGGCCATCGGCCAGCTCGAGCGCTTCCTGGGTGATCGCCCCGAGCTCGCCTCCACGCCCAAGATGGCTCCCAAGAACGGCAAGAAGGTCGCCGTCGTGGGCTCTGGCCCGTCCGGCATCACCTGCGCCGGCGAGCTCGCCCGCAACGGCTTTGACGTCACCGTCTTTGAGGCCTTCTTTACCGGCGGCGGCGTGCTGGTCTACGGCATCCCCGAGTTTCGTCTGCCCAAGGCAGTCGTCAAGCGCGAGATCGACGGCCTGGAGGACATGGGCGTCAAATTTGAGTACAACTCCGTCGTGGGCAACATGGCCACGGCCGAGGAGCTGTTCGAGCAGGGCTTCGACGCCATCTACGTGGCGACCGGCGCCGGCCTGCCCAAGTTCCTCAACGTCCCCGGCGAGAACCTGCCCAACGTCTTCTTCGCGAACGAGTACCTCACCCGCGTGAACCTGATGAAGGCCAACAAGTTCCCCGAGTACGACACCCCCACCAAGCACGGCAAGAACGTCGTCGTCTTTGGCGGCGGCAACGTGGCTATGGACGCCGTCCGTACCGCCAAGCGTCTGGGCGCCGAGCACGCCATCATCGCTTACCGCCGTACCGAGGACGAGATGCCCTGCCGTCGCGCCGAGCTGCACCATGCCAAGGCCGAGGGCGTCGAGGTTCTGCCGCTCGTCTCCCCGCTCGAGTTTGTCGCTGGCGAGGACGGCTCCGTGTGCGCCGTCAAGGTCCAGAAGATGGAGCTCGGCGAGCCCGACGAGTCCGGTCGTCGTCGCCCGGTGCCCATCGAGGGCGCCATCGAGGAGATTCCCTGCGACGTCGCGATCTCGGCTATCGGCACCAACGCCAACCCCTTCGCAAAGAAGATCGGCGGCAAGATGGAGCTCAACAAGTGGGGCTACATCGTCGCTGACGAGGAGACCGGCCAGACCACCGATCCCCGCATCTGGGCCGGCGGCGACATCGTCACCGGTGCCGCTACGGTCATTCTGGCGATGGGCGCCGGCAAGAAGGCCGCCGCTTCCATCACCAAGAGCCTGCTGGGCGAGTAATCACCCACAGCGCTAGCCATCAAACGGCAAAGTCCCCGTCGAGCACACGCCCGGCGGGGACTTTTTCTATGCCGGCCGCCCAAACCACCACAAAGGGGACAGGCACCTTTGTGGTGGTTTGGGGCCTGGTCGGTCGTTTTGTCTCAATCTGTAACACCTGGAGCCCGTTGAGCCTTGTAGTTGTTACAGATCGAGACGTTAGGTTGACGCCCGGATAGTTCATCTCAATCTGTAACAGTTAGAGCCATTTTCGCTGGCTTGGTGTTACAGATCGAGATTTTGCAAAAGCCGAGGATAGGCACTGCCGCCAAAGCCTTCCCCTCGACCTAAAACAAAACCCACCACAAAGGTACCTGTCCCTTTGTGGCGGCTCTGGTTGGTTAGCTTTCGAGCTGGGCGACTTTGTAGCGGTAGGCAGCGGCGATGACGTTTTTGCAACCCTCGCGGCCCAGCTTGGCGCGGTTGACGACGATGTCCTTGCCGCTCGTCATCTTCCACTTTCCGGCGCTGTAGCGCTTATAGAACGCCTCGCGCGCCTTCTGCTGCTGTTTGACCAGCTTGGCGCCCTTCTTTTTGTTGAGGCCGCGCTTCTTGCGCACAATCTCGACGCGATCCTCAAAGGGAGCGGTCACCAACACGGCAATGTGGTTGGGGTTATTGCGAAGCAGATAATCGGACAGGCGGCCTTCGATAATGCAGCTCTCGGTCTCGCCCAGGTCCAAAATCACCTGGCTCATCTTTTGGAACAACTTGTCCGAGTACGAGCGCGCGTCGTAGCGGTCGGGCAAAAACGCCATGTTCTCCACAGCCAGACGCTCGTCATAGGCGGCCATCTTATCGAGCGACTCGCCCGCACGCAGCGACGCACGCACCAGCAGCTCGTTGTCATACAGCGGAATCCCCAGTTCGTTGGCAAGGATACGGCCAATCTCGTGGCCCTCGGCACCAAAGTCACGCGCGATGGTAATGACCACGGGGCTCTTCTTGTTCTCCAGATCGCTCATCGCGATTCCTTTCTAACAAATGAGAAAAAAGGCTGTCTATCGCCTTTTCCCACGATACCGTACCTGGGTTTTCCTGGTGCCCAAGATTGGCCTGAAAGAGGAGCGACGCGTACTTTGGTACGCGAGCGACGGTTTGAAGGCCAAGGTTGGGTGCCAGGGAAAGCCAGGCTATGCGGCTACGATACGGCGTTGATAAGCCCTCACCAGCAGCGAGATACCAAAGTTAAGCACAAAGTACATCGCAAACACCAAGCCGTAGAGCATAAGAACCTGCGACAGGTCGATCGCGTGGGCCATCACGACGTTAGCCGTGTACATGAGTTCGGCCACGTTAATGCCCGAAAGATACGAGCTGTCCTTGATGACGGTCGTGCACTGGCTAAACAGCGCCGGAATGATCGTCTTAAACGTCTGCGGCAGAATGATGTAGCGCATGGTGGCAAAGAAGCCAAAGCCCTGGCTCTGCGCCGCCTCAAACTGGCCGCGCGGAATCGAGTTGAGGCCGCCGCGCACGATCTCGGCCATAACAGCGCTGGTAAACAGCGTAAAGGCGATGGTCGAAATCACAATGTCCAAACCCTGCACCGTAAAGTAGATAAACAGGATCCACAGCAGGTTTGGCGTGCAGCGGAACAGCTCAATATAGGCGCTCACCAAAATACGAAACGGGCGGGGCGCATAGCTCTTAACGAGCGCCAGCACCGTGCCAAAGATGAGCGAGAAAAAGATCGACAGCGCCGAGATCTCGATCGTCTTAACAAAGCCGCCCCAAATGTAGAGCAGGTTGGTCGCGTTGAAGATTTCCATGCGCTAGGCCTCCTCTACGTTGTCGAGCCCCAGCTCGGCCAGGCTCACACCGCGCGGACGCTCCTTGGAGCGGCGCTCGAGCCACTGCACCAGCATGGCGAGCGGGAAGCAGATGATAAAGTACATAAGGCAGCAGACGATGTACCCCTGCAGGTAACCGTACAGACTCACAAAGTTGTCGGAACGGTACATAAGGTCGCCGCCGGCCACAAGCGCCAGCACCGACGTGTTCTTGACCAGGTTGAGTGCCTGGTTACACAGCGGCGGCAGAATGATTTTGAATGTCTGGGGCAGCACGATGTACCAGTACGCCTGTGCACGGGTGAAGCCCTGGCTCTGGGCCGCCTCCATCTGACCGCGCGGAACCGCCTCGATACCGGTGCGGATGACCTCCGAAATGTAGGCTGCATGATACAGGCCCACACCCAAGAAGCCCAGCACGAACGGCGCGATGCGCACCGGCTGGTCGGCACCGGTTATGGCCTGCAAAAACTGCGGACCGGCCATGTACATAAAGAGTACCTGCACGGGCAACGGGGTGTTCTGGTAAAACTCCACGTACACTCGGCTTATGGCGCGCAGCACGCGCGAGCGAGTGGTAGAAAACACGCCCAGCAGCGTGCCCAGCACCAGCGACAGCAGCAGACCGGCAACGACCACTTGCAGCGTCACGCCAAAGCCCTCCCAGAAGGGCCCCATGTTTTGAAATGTCGTCGACCAACGGTCGGCGTCAAATAATCCTTCGAGCATTTGATTCCTTCCTTGGACGATGCGCCTATACAAGACCCCAGGTCTTGACCTCTTGGTCGAGCCAGCCGTCGGCCAGGCGATCGCAAATCACCTGATCGACCACGGCCGAAAGGTCGCAGCCCTTCTTGGTCGCCACGCCGTAGCCCTGCTCGCCAAACTTGACCTCGGGCTGCAACAGCTCAACGGTCTCGTTCATGTAACCGGCCAGCGTGGAGCGGTCCATGGCAAAGACGTCGATATTGCCGGCGTCGAGCGAACTCTTGATGATGGGATAGCCGCTAAAGGCCCTAAACTCGGGCTTGCAGTTAAAACCGTTGTCCTTGATCATCTGCTCGATTAGGCCCTGCGTGGTGGCACCCTGGCTCACACCAATGACCTTGCCATCCAGATCCTCAATCGAGGTAAAGCCCGAACGCTTCTTGACCATGAGTCCCACGTAGTCGGTGCGATACGGCGTCGAGAAATCCCAGCTCTTCTTGCGCTCGTCGGTGATGGTGTAGGTCGCCGCGACCACGTCAAGTTGGCCGTTATCGATCAGCGGGCCGCGCGTCTTGGGCGTTACGTCGGTAAACTCGACGAGCTCCTGGGCACGGGCCTCCTTGTAGCCCACACCAAAAACGGCAGCGGCGATCTGGTAGCACAAATCGACTTCCATGCCCTCAAAGCGACCCTTGGCGGTGTCGTAATAGCCATAGCCGGGAACGTCCTTCTTAACGCCGGCATTCAGATGGCCACGCGACTTGATGGCCGCAAGCTTGGACCCCTTGTCGGAGCCCTCGCCGCTGGTAGAGCTGCCACAACCGGTAAGCGCGGCCCCCGCCAGCGCAAGCATGCCGGCGCTAGCCAGCTGCAAAAAGTGACGGCGCGATACGGCCGCCCTCGTCATATCCGTCATGTCCATCACCGCGCCTAGTGCAGAATCTTGGACAGGAACTCGCGGCAGCGCGGGTTTTCGGGATTATCAAAGAAGTGCTCGGGCGTGCCCTCCTCCAGGATGCGGCCGTCCTCCATGAAGATGACGCGATCGGCAACCTGGCGCGCGAAGCCCATCTCGTGCGTCACGCAGATCATGGTGATGTCCTCCTGCGCGAGCTCAATCATAACGTCTAGAACCTCCTGGACCATCTCGGGGTCGAGCGCCGAAGTCGGCTCGTCAAACAGGATGATGGGCTGCTTGGTGCACAGGGCACGAGCGATGGCGATGCGCTGCTGCTGACCGCCCGAGAGATTCTGCGGATACTCACCGGCCTTATGCGCCATGCCGACGCGCTTGAGCGCGGCGATGGCAATCTCGGTCGCCTCCTCCTTGCTTTTCTTTTGCAGCTTGATGGGCGCGAGCGTCAGGTTGCCCAACACCGTCATGTTGGGATACAGGTTGAACTGCTGAAACACCATGGAACTATACTTGCGAGCCATTTCCAGGTGATTCTTTTTGGTGAGCGGCGTACCGTCGATGACGACCTCGCCCGACGTGGGCTCCTCAAGATAATCGACGCAACGGATGAGCGTCGACTTGCCAGAGCCGGAAGGCCCGATCATTACGAGTTTCTCGCCGCGCTTGACGGTAAGGTTGATATCTTTGAGCACATGCAGATCGCCAAAGTACTTGTTGAGATGCTTGATCTCGATCATGTCTGCCATGAATGTCCCTTCCCTGCGTTTACATGAGTTGAACTATTGTACGGAAAGAACCACGTTTCCGCAGCCCACACTACATTCCCGTAAAGAACCCGCAACCTTTAACCCACTCATTGGGGACAGGCTTAAATGAGTGTCCACTAATTGGGCACTCATTTAAGCCTGTCCCCAATGAGCGCTTCCAACCGCCCTTGTTGAGCATAATTCAGCGAAAACCCGTACACGCGAGCAAGGTGACGTGAAATGAAAGGGCGCAGACCTTATGGTCGCGCCCTTGAAATTGAACGTCAGATTGCTCGCGTGTACGGGTTTGCAACGTCGAGCCGTTACGCGGTTTGGTAAAACCGCGTAACAAATTACGCAAGCTTTGCGCCGACGATCTTTGCCGCGGCCGGCTTGTCGAAGTTGCCGCCGGTGGCCTTGCCGAGCGCGCCCATGACCTGGCCCATCTGCTTCTTGGACGTGGCGCCCAGCTCGGCGATAACCTGATCAATCTGGGCTTCGAGCTCCTCGCCCGAAACCTGCGCGGGCAGCAGGCTCTCCAGAATCTTGACCTGCTCGGTCAGATTGTCGGTACGCTCTTGGTCGGTGCCGGCCTTGATGGACATCTCCAGCGTCTCGCTCGTCTGCTTAATCAGACGCTTGATCATACTGTTGACGTCTTCCTCGGTCACATCGCGGCGCTCGTTGACCTCGATATTCTTCACCTCGGCCTTAACCTGGCGAATGATGGACAGGCGAACCTTGTCCTTGGCCTTCATGGCCGCAATCATTTCCTTCTGCAGCTCTTCGTTGGTCATCTGCAAATCCTCCTTAATAGTACGGGCGGCACTCACTCGAGCGCCGCCCCATGATTACTTAGTCTTCGACGAATCGTCGGCCGAACTCTTGGTGACGCCCTTCAGGCTGACGTTGTACGGCACGTCCTTGGGCATGGGGTTAACGGTGATGTCGGCGTCCTTCTTGTACTGCTCCAGCCACTCGCTGTACGCAGCGCTCTCTGCCTGCGTCTTCACCACGTTGGAAACGTACTTCTTGATGTCCTTGGGCACCTGCTTGATATCATCGACTTGGCTATCGACATGGAAGTAGTCGGTGCACTTGATGATGTGGTAACCATAGGTCGACTCGACGACGTCGCTCACATCGCCCTTGTTGAGCCCCTCGAGCGCCTTCTGGTAGCTGTCGACGAAGGTGGTGAGCTTGTCCCAGCCCACATCGCCCTTCTTATCCTTGGAGCCGGTATCGTCGGAGTACTGCTTCACAGCGTCCTCAAAGCTTAGCTCGCCGGAGCTAATCTTGTCCAGGCACTCCTGCGCCTTGGCCTTGGCGGCAGCCTTGTCCTCGTCAGATGCGTCAGAATCGACCTTGATCAGAATATTCGACGAGCGACGGGCGTCATTGTATTTGGACAGGTTCTCGTTGATGTAATCGACAATCTCGCTGTCCTTGGGCTTGCTTGTGGGTGCTACTGCATCCTTGAGTTTCTGCTGCGCCAGGCTCTCCTTGAGCGAGTCCTTGTAAGTGTCCTCGGTGTAGCCATAGGTCTGAAGCGTCTTCTTAAAGGCCTTGGCGCCACCGGACCTCTTGCAGGCGTCCTTCCAGGCCTTCTCGACCTCCTCGTCCGAGACGGTCACGCCGTTTTCCTTCTGCGCCTGTTGAAGCAGAATCTGCTGCGTGTAGGAGTCGATGAGCTGCTTGCGGTACTTTTTGGGCGTGAGATCGTTGTTGACCAGGTACCGCGCCCAGTCCTTGTCCTTAGTGTAGCCATGGGATGTGCGCATGCCCATGATCTGCTTGGTCACGGTGTCCTCGGTGAGGTTGGTGCCATTGATGGTAGCAGCCACGCCACCAGTGAGCTTATAGCCCGAGCTGGCGCTTTCAGTCTGTGACATCAGGCCGGAGCACGCCATGGCCGAGACGGAAAGCAGCATTGCCAGCACGCCGATGACCACTAGGACGATCTTGGCAGTCTTGGACACATAGGTCTTGCGCCGCTTCTGACGAGAGCTGGAGGCGGCGCGAGCCTGTTGCTCGGGCGTCGGCGCGGCCTCGGGGTTCTTTTTTTTATTTGCCATGTTTGGCCTTTCGCATCACGAATCGAACAAACGCCATTGTGTCACAACGCAGCCCCCGCGGCACA
This sequence comes from uncultured Collinsella sp., assembly GCA_900540095.1. Taxonomy (GTDB): domain Bacteria; phylum Actinomycetota; class Coriobacteriia; order Coriobacteriales; family Coriobacteriaceae; genus Collinsella. The sequence continues at coordinate 30,210 of UQEO01000004.1, read as the reverse complement.
CCTGGTGCATGGGGGACAGGTTAATCTGCACCATTTTGGTGCAAAGGGGACCGCTCTGGCAGACGGCAATTAGGGACGTTCCTTTTCTGCCGGCAGTTTGGGACAGTCCCCAAGTGCCGACCCTAAAAGTGGCGGCGGATAGCATCGACCATGCCTTGGCACGTGGTCTGGCTAAGCACATCGGCCGCAGCGTCGGCGTCCATAAAGATATTCATGAGCGCCTGAAGTGCCTCGACCTGGCCGCCCGGCTCGGCAATGCCCAGGTTGATGATGATCTGCGCCGGCACCGGGGCACCCATGCCCGCCATGGCATTAAACGTCACGGTCGATGCGGGCTTCACCACCGCGATATAGGGCTTAGCCACAAACCCCGGATCGGTGTGCGGGATGGCGATGTTGGCCGCCGGCATGGCAAGGCCCGTGGGATAGGCATCCTCGCGCGCGCGGACGGCATCGAGCCAACCGGATGTAATGTAGCCGCGCGGGGCAAGCTCACCCTCGAGGCGCGCAAACACCTCACCCGGCGTCGCGCACTCCCAATCAAAAAACACCAGCTCAGGCGAGAATAGCATCTCGGCGTTATCCGCCATACCGTCCTCCAAAGTTGCATGAGGTTCACAATGCCCCATATGATAGCGAAACGAGACAGGCAAGGTTAGTTTAGGATCCCAATCATATCGAGTGCGCGGGCAGGCGTCAGGCAAACTTCGGGCATCTCCTCCAGCATGCGCCGGTCGCTCGTGACTACGTAGTCAACGTCTGCCGTCTCGCCCGAAGCGATGATGAGGTTGTCTTCAAGATCCGGCATGCGCTTGCCAAGCATGCGCGCCATCTCGCACTCTGCCAACGAAAGCGGAGAGGCGGTTGCCACCTGCATCATGTGCTCAATGCAGGCCCATGACGCCGAGGCAAACGACACGTTCATCCCATTCACGTTCCGCCGGGCTAGACGCCGAGGCAAAAGATAGAATACATCCTTTGCCGTCGTTGGCGCATACAGAAGGTCGATCTTTCCTGCCTCGGCCAGTTCAACCAATCTTCTCGCTTCGTCGAACGCCCCCTCTTGCAGGTAATAATCGAGCCAAACGTTCGTATCTACCAAGAGATGCTTTGCCTCAATCATCAGCAATTCGCCTCGATGTCGGCAATCATCGCATCATACATATCATCCCGTACGGCATCCCAGTCTTCCGCCGAAGATTCGGCCGGTGCAAAATCCGACGCGCTCAGCCCCAACGAAGAAAAAGCCAGGCCACTTCCCTGCTCGGCCAGACTCTCCGCACGGGATGCCTCGCGCTTATCCGCTACCATAAATCCCGGCAACGTTTGATGCTCGACGAGATAGGCCCAAAGCGCACGAATGGCATCGCTCGGCCCCAATCCATTGCGAGTGAGGACCGCATCGCCACCAGCTTTGAGCATAGGATCGATTCGCGTGTTGAGCTGCACTGTTGCTGTACCCATAGCGGCTCCTTCCTACTTGCTAGCAGTATAGCAAACCTGTTAGGTCACACAAAAGGGCCCCGACCGAGAACGGACGAGGCCCTGTCAGATTGGTAGTGTCGAGAAAGGTGGTGTAGCGCCCGATCCGAAGCGAGTCGGCCTGGCGTCCAAGAATCTAGAATACGATTGATGCCCTATGCCGCCGACCGGCATATGAAAGCCAGCGGGCCAAAAGCCCCATGGCTTCTAGCCCGCAGAAACATCGATGTTTCCAAATGATCGTAGCTTGTGCTTCAAGCGCTTTTCTACGCTACCGGCGGATGCAAATCCCAATCGGGAAAGCAGTTTGCGAAGCCCGTGAGATTTTGGGTCAAAACATTGTTCTCAGCTTGCTTCAGTCGCTCGTCCTCTTCAAACAGACTATCGAGCTCGCTCAATGCATCGAGGTCCTGCATTGCAGCATCGTTATGGTCGAAATCAGTCACTTCATCAGCCATCTTTTTCACTCCATTCATGGATTATCGAGACAAATCCTACCGGCTAGGCAACCTTTTCAAGCTTAAGCAGGTCGCTGCGCTCGGCCGCAGCTTCCTTCGCGCTCTTCCACTGATTAAGCGCCAGATCGATCTCGGAACAGCCTCCCTGGATGCGTTTGGAGTATTTGGCCTCAATCTCTTCTGCCTCCGTAGCGCGCTGCTTGCCCGAGAGGCTCGTCTTTACTAGACAATAGCCAGCCCCCGCAAGAAGCAGAATGCCAATAACCTGGTTTACAAACGCAAAGAAAGCTACTCCCAAAACAGCGAGGACAACGGCCGCTATCTTGTGGCTCTTGTTGCCCTTCGCAACCTTGACATCAAGCTCAGCGAGCTCCTTTTTCTTCTCTTCACCGACATAGCGAACATAATCGCCGCGCAGCGCATTACCCTCATCGTCGGTAACCGCCCTGCTTGTCCATCCGTCGAAGTCAAGGGTGATCGCCTGCGGAAATTCGGGGATGTCGCTCTTGCGATACCGGTTGAAACCACCGTTGATATAGGAACCCAAAAACTGAATCGCGGTCTTCTTCTTATGCACATCCACAGACGCACTCTGGTCGCGCATCGAGCGTGTCATCTGGTCGATGATGTTCATCGTCTGCTGACGCTTCTCATCGCGGCGACGATTGACGAGCTCTCGGGCGCGCTCCACGTCTCCGCCAAATGCCTTGACCGCAAGAAGATACTCCTCCTGGCGGCGCAAATTTCGCTCCTTGGAGTCATCGGAGTTAACGAGCTCCATCAAATGCCTGTCAACCTGCTCGGCAAGCGTCCTCTCGTCAACATCAGAAGCCTTGAGGTCGGCGAAGTCATTGGAGATGCTCTCGATTGCCTCGACTTTTCCGAGATACTTATTGATGTAGTCAAACTCCTTGACCACCACCTTGAGCGCCGGATATCTCGAACTCATATCCTCCTCGTAGCCGGTAAAGTACTCCGCCCATGACTCTGACTGCTCATTCTCGAACTCAGGGCTCTGATTTCTGATCTGCTCGATCCAGCCCGCCATATAGTCGTCGCACAGGTGCTTTTCGTCGGTTCCAAAGATGCCGTTGATATAGGCATCGATGTAGACCATCGCATCGGCATCGATGCGGGCGGCGTTTTGCGTCGAGAAGTAGCGCGCTAACCATTCGTAGCACGTAGCCGTGCGGTTATTACGTCTGCAGATCAGAGCCATCGCAAGCGACGTGTGCTCGTTGTCACGTTTGACAGCCTCGCGTATTGCGCGCTCTGCAAGATCTCGGTTGTTGTTGATCCATGCCGCAAGGGCAACCAGGACAGGTGCCAGCCAGTAGTCCGGGGTAGAGATCATTAACTCCTCGGAGACCGTCGAAATCGTCGCCTTGCGCACGAGCGCCGCATCGGTTGCCTGGAGAATACCGACCATGGTGTTTCGAACCACTGAGTAGTTGCCGAACTTTTTGTCCATCTCCTGCCGGACGCTCACGAGCTCCGTAGTCGCCTGCTCAAGTGCGGCGGTACGACGCTGCTCGAGCATCATCTCGAGAAAGTCCTTTCGGAGCTTTTTAAGGTCCTTCCGCACTTCCTCCATTTGCGATTCGACCTTATCGACCTTCGTGGTCATCTGGTCAACTTTTGTTCCAATAGCGGCGATCCTGCGCTCGATAAGGACAGTATCTACTCCCGAATCACTCATCTGTACCACCTTTCAGTTTGCACTGTTTAGATCATCCAATAGCTTTAAGCGAGTAAGCGCCCGCCATCTGCTTTATTGAGAGGCCATGCTTCGGTATTGCTCGGACACCTGCTGATAGGCCACAAGAAACTTCTGTTTGTATTGGCTTGCCTTCATCGAATTGACGATGCGACCGACGGGCTCCACATAGTGTTCGAAAAAGTACGAAGTCCTTCTTCGTAACGCAAACGAACCAGTTTTATAGGGGGACCCGGGGTTCTCTCTAATGCCCTTGAGTAGTGCAAGACACGTTTTGGGTGTATTGCAGTTGGCGGCAATATCTTGATAGAAACTCTCCCGCTCTGCAGTCATAAAGTCTTCCGAAGCATACCGCGCTATGCAGAACGGGCACACAGCATCGATAAAGTTCTCAAGTCGAGACCGATCCTCCATGCTCTGCATATTGGCGACCACGAGCGATACCATCTGAACCTCAAAGTCACGCATGTTGTAGAGCGTCGACTCAAACAAGTCGATCAAGTCACGCACCTCATCATATTCGAGAGGGATATCTTCGGCCCTTTTAAAGAAAACCGTCATCGAACCCGAAAGACCTTCGCAAAACTCATCGCAGTACGCAACCATAAACTGTGCCGCCGCGTTGTCTTGCATCATATTGAGCACGTCCGCGGCAAATTTGCGGGCCTCCGGGAAGTTGCCGCCCTTAAAAAACTTGATGGCATTGTCCTTGGCAAACGCGATTTTGCCCGTGGCCCCCAGACGCGCCCGCGAATAGTACATCTCGCGACCGCACTGGTTGCAATGAACCTTTCGAGTTGCGGGGTCAAACTCGACATCGGTGCTGCCGCAGCCCTCGCAAGTTATTCCGTTGATTTCCAATAGCTTCCCCCACTTCAACCATCAAAGTGCCCTGGTAAAAAGGCAGCGCGAGCCCTTATTTGACAGCGGTCAGCGCCGCATTGCGCTTTTTCCAGATATTGCGCGCATCATGGACAAGGCCAACCGTAACATCTGCCGGCTCATCGGCACTCATGGAATTCGAGACCGCCTCAAGCGCGGCGGAGAACTGTCGCTCGATCTCTTGAACATGGGGGTGCGACATGTTGGAACTAAAGGAGATGTCATCCTTGAGCCCTTTGAGTTCGGCTTTAACCTGAGCGTCCTCCGCTACGGCAAGAAGCTGCCCCACATATGATCCGAACTGTGCCGTTTGAACCGTCTTTGCGAGGGCGGCGGCAACCTTTTGGTCTGCCCGGCGGGCATAGGAGCCAAGACCCATCTGCACAAGGACAAGCACAACGAGAAGAACAACGTTTGCGACAACCGGGATCGTGCTGCCGCCCCACCCATACGCCACAAACGCAAAGTACGTATTGGCAAGAAGGGCAACAACAAAATAGGCACAGCTGGATGCAATCGGCAAATAATGGATTTCGGTCGTGCTTTTGACCGTGGACTGCTTATCGGACATGGTAGCCGAAATCGAAGCCACCGCAAAAGCCAAAACCCCAAAACCAAGCGACATAGCAAAGACGATAGGGTTCATCAGCGCGTTTTTGCAGACAAACATGATTACAAGCCACGCCACCAAGACGATTGCCTCGCCCAAAATGACACGTTTAACAGAACCGTTCATCTTTGTTTCTCCTTATTGGATCTTAGTTCCACAATCGGGGCAGAATTTGGTCCCTTCCGGCAACTCGGCTCCGCAGCTCGGGCACCTTGGCGAGGTCAACCGGTTCCCGCACTCAAGGCAGAACTTGGCACCGACCGGGTTAAGATGCCCACACGCCAAACACGCAACACCCTGCTCGAGCTTTTGTCCGCATTCCAGGCAGAACTTAGCACCCATCGGATTAACGTTTCCGCAACCGGGACACACGAGACCGTTTTGCATACCTGCGGACGCGGAAGCCGTTCCAACCATGGGAGCAACAGCGCCCATGGTCTGGTTGGCCAAGTTGGAGAAGCCAGCTCCAAATGCACCGCCCATGCCAACGCCCATGCCGAGTCCCATGCCGGCTCCCATGAGGCCCGATGCGGCACTCCCCTCATTGCCCGCAGCACTCTCCATTACGTCCATGCCGCGCTCCTGCTGATAGTTGTAGCCTTCGCGCGCACGCTTCCTGGCAAGTGCCTCGGACTCGATGTCCATCTGGGCAGCGTTACCCTGTGCCTCGAGAATGCTCCGCTTACGCTGGATCTTCATCTCGTTGATGGCGGCAAGATCCTCTTCGAAGGGCTTGATGCTGTTGAACGAGAAGTTATCGAGTGTGAGACCAAACTCATCGAAATAGTTAACGAGCTTGACCTGCATCTGAGACGAGAAGTCGCTCAGATGCGTCGCAATTTTAAGAACGGAAACCTCCTGGTCAACAATCGCCTTAGCAAGCAAGTCGGGAACATACTCAAGGATTTTTGCCCGCATAAAGGAGGTAAGTTCTTCTCGTGTATAGCGATCTCGCGTGCCCACGACCTTAACAAGGAACTTCCTCGCCTGAATGGGAACCAGACTCAAATCGTTCTGTTCGATATGCACGCCAAACAAACCGAAGGCGCGAACGTGAACGTTGACGTCTTCCTCAGGGTCTTGAACGATGATGGGCTCGGTCGTGCCCCAGCGTAGCTCGTTCATGTAGTTGGTATTGATAAAGTACACAACGGAATGAAACGCCGAGCTACCGCCGGTAAGCGAATGAGCGGCATTGCGGAACGGGGCGAATCGGCTGTCTCCCGTGTCGAGCTTGATCTTGCACGGACCGACAAACACGCTTACCTGAGAATCGCCGGCACCCGTAGCGTCAGTAGAACTGCCCGCCCCCATATTGTTGGTAAAAACGGCAATCTGCGATTGCGCAACCTGAAGATAGGACCCGTTGGGGAAATCCTCGTAGGGATAGCGGAATGAGACAAGCGAGGCATCTTCGTTGTTGCCAGGCTCCCATTTGATATTGTCGACAGAAAAGGCACCGAGTATTCCGCTGTGCTTTTCTTCCTTTTCGTTATCGCTATGGAACAGAGACATGCTGATTCCTTTCGTTAATCCCAAACCACGCGCTCCGCGTGTCTAATGAATTGCGAAATGCCGAGCCGACAGGCGCATCGAAAGCCCGTGCGTCTCAATCTATCCCCCAACTTAGCTCGGTTAATTATAGCCCTCAAGTCATCGCATTTAGTCACCCGCCGGCGAGCGGTAATAATGTCGCACCTTTGGTCAACTGACGAAGAACCGGGAGGGTTCGAACCCCAGATACCCTTTTGGGGCACACCCGCTTAGCGGGCGAGTGTCTTCGGCCTCTCGGTCAGCTCTTCGTAACGGCCGTTTTAGCTGTAACTAAACTCGTCGGATGGAACAAGGGGAAAGGTATAGGAGCCGCGCTCGCCGTAATGCCAACATGTCTCGGCTAAAGTTACTAGCTCTCGTGATAGGCCATAATCGACCGGCACGGATACCCTTCAGAGCCGCATTCCGCAGACGCTACGACCTTTCCGTCTTTATAAAACTCGACGTACCAAACGTACGTTGCCGCCCCCTCCCAATAGCTTGGCCTATCAGCGACCTTGTACGTAATAGAGGCGTCATCTGTCACAATCAACTCGCGCTTGGCGTTTGCAATGAACGCATCCATGTCGGCGATCACGCCATCGTCGCCCGCAGCGGCCTCCCCATCGTCGCCGCTATCGGATGCCGCTTCAGATGGTGCTTGAGATGCGCCAGTTCGATCGTCTGCAGCGCCAGAGCCGTCCTTCAAAGAGCTCTCCGAAGGCTCCGCTCCTTTGAATGCCTTCCACATATCGCTGCTTGCAGACGGCTTTTCAATGTCGGCCTCCGGATGCTCCCCGGCAATCTCGTCAAGAATTTTGCACGCTTCTTCACGCCCCTGGACCATCGTCTCCTGTGGTTTGCCACCATCCTCGACGGTCCTCACCAAGTAGGCGCCATTCTGTCTATCGAATCCCTTATTTTGAATTTGCACCGCGTCTACGACCTCAGGACCCTTTGCAGTAAGCGAAATATAGAAGTCTGCCTGGTTACAATCCTGACTACAAGTAAATTTAACGATGCCGTCCTTACAGACAGTAATGACTTGGCTCTCACCCTGAGCAATAAAACCGTCATACTGATTCGTCATATTGCTGGAGCCTTCTACCATCTCTGACGAAGGCATAACCGAAACGGCCTTTCCATCAACAAAGCAGTAGGCACCTACAATCGCCGAAATATCGTTCTGCGCATCGACAGACCCAATAAACAACTCGTCAATTCCGTCGCCGTTCAAATCATCGAAAGCATAGTAGTAGTTTAAAAAGCCGGGAGCATTCTGGCTGTCATAAACGAATATCTGCCCCAGCCCAGAATCATCGCCGCGCCCCAGAGCCCAGTCGTCGTAGTTGGCAGTACCAGCTCCCTTCTGCTCGCAATAGCTCACAAAGTCCTCGTAACGCGCAACCACGCCCTCGTAGGCCTTGTGCGCTTTCTTGTTAGCTGCCGCGACCTTCTTTTGAGACGACTTATTCTCGACTGCAGCCGGCTGTTCCTGCTGCTGCAGCTGAGGCAGCACAAAGGCCTCGTAAGCTTTGACCAGTGCGTAGGCGACACTAGCGGTAAAGATGATTGCTGCAAAAATGGCGACAAACGTAGGCACGGAAAAACGGCCGATCTGCCGACGCTGCATCATAAAGGCCGCAAAGGACATATGCTCAGAGGGCGCCGGAGAAGCGCTCTCTGCGCGAGATGCAGCAGGATCGCTCGTCGCTTTTCTATCAGCAGGCGCCTTTGGTGTACCTGAAAGAAGCGGCTGCTGAGCATTCGCCGGCGCATCATCCACATCCAACGGTTTTCCGCATGCGGAACAGTATCGCGCCCCGTCTTTGATCTTTGCCCCGCAGCTTGCGCAGTACATATATCCCCCCCTAGAACTTCAGCATATCGAAACGATAGTCCACAGCCTGCAAACAGAAAAGGCCCAGGACAATTTGCTCGACTGTAAACCTTTTCTTTCACCTTTCAAATTCGCCTGACCCCACGCGGAAGGCATGCGACGGGCTACTTGCTAGGCGCGAGCCATGTGCAGCTTGATTGCCTTGAAGATGATGTTGGCAACCGAGACGATAGGCCAAAGTGCCACCATCGTCATCGGGGCTAATTCGGGAACAACCGGAACCGCCCCGTGAATCACGCTGCCCAACCAGTAAAAAAGCATCAGAACAACGACAGGAAGGCCCACGAGAACCACAAGTTCGATTAGCATAATCGTGATACCGATAATGCCGCCACCATAGACAAAGGGAAGCCTCACACCGCTGCGGTACAGCGAGATAATTACCTTCCAGGGACCAATCAGAAGCAGCCCCAGCAGAATCATATAGTCGAGCCCCAGTGAGCCCCCTCCCAGCACGTAATTGAAAAAGAGCACATAGAGCAACGAAATCACTGACGCTCGCGTAAGGGACCCGATGGACTCGCGAAGTGAATCTTGCAGGCAAGCAGCGGCCTCTGCATCCTCCGCCGCTTGAAACTGAGCCTCGACAGACTGGCTCTCAATCGGCCGGGCCTCGACGTAAATCGCGTCTCCCGCCGTGCTGGCCGCAGCCGCGACTGTAGGCGTTCCGCACACGCCGCAGAACTTGGCGCCGTCGTTAATCTCTGCTCCACACTGTTTGCAATGCATGATCGGGTCCTTTCTCGTTACCCCTTTTCTTGACGATCACAAGATACGATTGGCCGTTTATCCGATATAGAGATTTTGACCGGGTAATTTTCCTAAACGTGCTACGCTATTAAACCTTCAGCTAGAGACAGGGGTAACAATGTTTGAGTTCTCCCAAACACGCACCGTTGAAGGTTCGATTCCGTTTAAGAAAGTCAACCTCATAGAGAACGAACCCAATAGGCCCGTTGGCGAGGCCCAGCTTGTCTTTGAACTCTACATGCCCACCGAGCTGGCCGGCAGCAAAAGCAACGAAGGGCCCGCACACAGCGAGCGCCATGCCGATCTGATCAGGCTGGCATCATGCATCGAACCCACCGCCGTTAAAGAGCAGCCCTTCCGCGCAAGCCTCTTTAACGTACTTGATTACGCCGAACAGACCGGGCCGCTTTTTGGCAAGCACGCAATAGAATCCGTACGCGATTGGGCCAATGCCGCGATGGCAGCACTTATTGCCATGCGCATCCAGGAATACCTCAACGGGAGCTGCACCATCGCAAAGGTCTCCGCATTGGAAAGAATCGAGAAATCAGTGGTAACCTGCGCGGCAAACGGGTCATCCTTCAAGATCTACACCACTATCCTGAGGGCGGGCGGAGATTATACCGACTCATTCAAAAGCCTGCCCATCGTGCGCAAAATCGAATCCGATGCGGGATATTTCTACGCCTTTATGTTTATGATCGACGAGGAAGAATCCCTCGTTGCACTCAACGTGCTCTCTTTTGAACACGAGCTCACCGCTAATGACTTCAGTGTTTTGCAGGCGATGTTCTACATGGACGAAGACTCCAGCTCGGAGATTTCAGCGCGACTCAAGGTCAGCAATAGCGAGGAGAGCTTCTATGTAATCGACCCTCAAGCAGATATCCAGGAGCGCCGCGAAGAACTTGACAACGATGACCGCGATGCACTCACCGCTTTGGTGCAGGCGCTCGTGATCTCGCATCTCTCGGGCGCGCACGTGGATGTGTTCCAGGGCAACGAGTCCACAGGGTTCCTCTCCTTTGACAGCTATCTCTCGTGGCTCTGGTTTGATTTTTCGCGCAAGCTGAGCACCGTCAAAATTGGCTATTGCGAGCAGTGCGGACGCGCCTACTCACTTGCCGGGCATCGTGGCGTCAAACGGCACTACTGCAGCGATCGATGCAAGACCGATGCCAAAAACGAGCGCACGCGCAAGGAGACGGCGAAGATACGTGAGTCGTTTGGAACGGGCGCCAGCGTACGCGACATCGCCAACGAGATAGAACGTCCCGCGGCCTACGTGCGCTCGCAGCTCAATAAATGGACCAAGCTCAAGCACGATCTGGATGAAGACATTGAGTCAAACGGCTTTGACAGCTCCGAGCTACTCAAACGCTGCACCATTGAGAAGCTCGACCTCAACAACCTCCTCAACGCCAAGCGCAAAAAGCAGATTCAGGACTATGCCAAACTCAAGCGCCTCGTTAAGTAGAAACGCTGTCATTTCTTTGCCATCCGATTGACGGGTGGAAAGTTACTCATATATGTGTTAGTAATATATATATTAGTAATACATATATGAGCGAGGCGCATCATGTTTGTTGGACGTCGGGAAGAGCTTGAATCCCTGGAAACCGCCTATCAAAAAGGTTCCTTTCAGTTTGCCGTAGTCTATGGAAGGCGTCGCGTGGGTAAAACCAGCATGCTTCGCGTCTTTACACAGCGCAAACCCCATGTGATCTTCTTTACCGGACAGCAAACCGTTGCAAGCGAAAACCTCGCGCTGCTCAGCCGCGAGATACTTGGCGATAGCGCCGCAGGAGCAGCGTTCCCCTCTATCCAGGTTGCACTCGAATCCGTCTTCGAACACGCCAAAACAGAGCGAATCGTTCTGATTATTGACGAGTATCCCTACCTCGCCGAGAGCGATCCGGGCGTCTCGTCGTGCCTGCAAACGCTTATCGACCGACACAAAGACAAGAGCAACCTGTTCTTGGTGCTCTGCGGATCGTCCATGAGTTTTATGGAACACCAGGTGCTTGGACACCAAAGTCCTCTCTATGGGCGCCGCACCATGCAGTTGCGCATCGACCCCTTTGTCGTTTTCGATGTAGCGCAAATGCTTCCCGATGCACCCATCGAGAGAATTATCGAGCTGTATTCCGTTGTCGGCGGCATGCCGCTCTATTTATCGCAGCTTGATAGCACGCGCTCCACGCAATGGAACCTTGAGCACGCTCTGTTGCGCCAAGATGCGTTTCTGTACGCCGAGCCCCAGAACTATCTGCTGCAGGAAGTCCGAAGCCCGGCTATCTACAATGGCGTCATAGCCGCCATCGCTAACGGCTGTGTACGTCCCAAGGAAATCGCCGATGTCACCCGACTCGCAACGCCACAAGTCGCGCGATTACTCGACGCATTGATTGATCTGCGAATCGTTGAACGCGTCACGCCCGTTGCCAAAGCAACAAAACGTCAGGTGGTCTATCGAATCTGCGATAACCTGTTCAGGTTTTGGTATCGATTTGTTCCGCAGTACACGGGAACAATTGAAGAGGGGCTCGGAGCCGCTGTTGCCGCGCGTATCGTCAAGCGCGATTTGTCTACCTTCGTGGGCCCCACATTTGAAGAGGTATGCCGCCAGTGGTTGATACGACAGGTCGTTGAGGGCGAGCTGGATGTACTGCCCAAGGCAATCGGCTCTTGGTGGGGCACTAACCCGGCAACGCGTCACCAAGAAGAGATTGACATTGTATTAGAGGATGCCGATGGCGAGTTCGTCGTTGGCGAGTGCAAATGGAGAAACGAGCCCGTAGATACCGACGTTCTTGAAACGCTCGAGCGGCGCAGTGCGCTGCTGGGCCGGCCGATCAAACAGTATTACTTGTTTAGCAAGGGTGGATTTAGCGAAGCGTGTCAAAATAGAGCGGCTCAAGCAAGCAGCGCGAGGCTTGTTGGACTCGAGCAACTACTATAAGAAAGGGGCTTGGAAACAGTTTTCCAAGCCCCTTTCAGTTTTTATTCGATTCCCACCTTTTTGAGCGTATCTTTGGTGACTTCCGCAACTTGATTGGGATCGACGTGCGATTCCCCCGAAATAGTGCCGTAACCTGAGGTTGAAAAATCAAGGAAATAATATGTCCGGTAATTGTGCCCATAGCCAAATTGCTGATATAGGGCATTATAGTCCGTCTCGGAAATTTCCTTGCCCTCCGACGCACAATAGTATTCGTAGCCATTGCCCTCGCTCGGCGCAACTCCCCAGGACTCGTAGTTGCTTACAAGCGAAAAAGCATCGCTTTTCTTGCCATATACCGAAGTATTGTCCCCGGCCAAAACCTGCCTTCCAGCAAGCAATGCCGTAATAGCATTGCTCATCTCATATGTTCTTTGGCTTACGAGGATGCTGTCGTCATCCGCTTTAATCAGCGGAAGAAACATCGTTCCTCCGTTGCTGTTATCAAGCCAATTTTGACTGTAAAGCCTCTTGATGCCACCATCAGCTGACGACCAAACCTCTACGGTGTAGGACTTCTGAAGTCCCTCCATATCTCCATTCCAGGCACTCTTTAGTTCGTCATCGCTCATACCGTTCACAACGGTCAAGAGCTCAGGCTGGCCATCCTGATCAAAATCAACGAGGTCGACAAGACAAAGCCCTCGCATCGCATAGACAGAATCAGTCACCTCAGCAATTTGCGGCTCTCCATAGCACGCGAGGTATTCCTGGCACTTTTGCTTGTAAGCGGCATGCGTAGCGGTATTGTCCGCAGCGGTGCCTCCATCCTTCTTGTCGCCTTCGCCTGTCTTTGTATCGGCCTCGTTGGCCTTAGGCACCTCGAGGGAAACCTCTTTTACGGCATCAGCGGATTTAGAGTTATCGACGGCTTTGACGGGAATACTCCACTCGACTTTTGACTTGGAGTCCTTAACGGTGAGGGTATATTTTCCCGGTTTAACATCGGGAAACTGGCTTACCGTGAAGCCCTCGTCACCCTTAACCTCAGCGTTGGTGCTGTAGCCGTTGTCGCCGTTCAGGGTCACCGAGTACTTCTTGAGTTTCTCGCCCTTTGCGTCGGTCGGGGTGATCTTGGATTCTTGGACCACCACGATGGCCTTGTCCTGGCCGTAATGGGCAACGTCGCCGCCGGACTTGCTAAAGAACAGCAGGTAGCTAAAGATGGCAATGACTGCCAGGCCAACGACGACACCAACGATATAGAGCGCCTTGGGCTCCTTTTTCTGTGCGGATGCATTCGCCGCAGGAGCAGGGGCTGGCGCCGCGACGGGCTTGGCGACCGGATTGCTCAGTTTTGGTCGGTCGGCACGCACGGCTGGAATCGAAGGCGTTGCACCGGACGACACGTCGTCTTTAGGCTGGTCGTCTTCTTCGTCCGCTACGGGCTCGCTCTCCACGGGCGACTTTTCCTCCCCCGCCTCGGCACCGGCGAAAGGCTCCTTCTCCGTTTCGTCGCTAGCGAAAATCTCTTCCGCAGCCTCATTGATAACGGAAGGTTCTTCTGCCACTTCGTTGCTGACAGAGTTCAGCACCGCCTTTGCATCTTCGAGTGCATAGCCGCACTCGGTGCAGTATCGCAAATCGCCATCAAGCTCAAATCCACAGTTGGGACAGAACATGTTAGTCCTCCTTATCGACTTTCACCGTTGTACCGTCCTTGACCTCATCGGGGGTTACTTCGGACCCCACTTGAGACCCATCATCCCAAGACGCAACCAAAATCTCGCAATTGCCGTCCGCAAAAGAACCGAGCTCATAGTCTTCGGTGCGATACACCAGTCCCTTGGATGTCACATACAAGCATGTTGAGCCCTTGATTGAATAGTCTGAAGAATTGCTCCGCATGAGCATAGAATTGTAATCAGACGGATACTCTCTGCCCATTTCCGTAAGATACGGCCAAACTGCCGAACTCATAGAACTGGCAAGATCCTCGGTATCAATGCCAAACATGTCCTGAGGGCTGACAGTATCACCCGTATGCAAATCAAAAATAACACCAGTCACATACGTGTCGCCATGCGGACCCCATCCCGTCGAATAGCGCTCGTCCCGGATACAAAAATAGTTCTCATCCATGTACGTAACCGTCACGTTTCTCGATATGCAGGGAAATTCGCCGTCGGGGTACAGCTCAGCATCTGATTGCTCATTATCTGATGCTCGATTCGTTCGCTCCGCATCAATTTGAAGGGGCTCGAGAATCGCCTTGTTAATTTTGTCTGCGACGTCGTCTTTGGCGGAGCTCTTAAGTTGCGGATAGGACCATTCCATGTCAGTCCGCTCGCCCTGATTGAGCATAGGGTCGACCGGAGCAGACACCGTCAATGACTTTGCCTCCAACGTATAGACAACTTTTTCGGCCGCCCTCTCGTCCTTCTTGGGTCTTTCGGTCGCTTGCTCCTGTTGCACGGATTGCTGCTGGAGATTGGGCTCGATGACGTTCTTGTAGAGCATGAAAGCAGCGTAAGCGATGCCTGCCGCGGCGATAAATGCGGCGATCATGATAGCAAACTGCGGCACCAGGCGGTTACCGACCTGACAGCGTTGCATAAAGAGGTTGTACATCTGGGAGTGACCGCTACCCGCGGTCTTCGAGACCGGCTCGGGACTCGGTTCTGCCGTGGACTCGACATTCGCGGATCCTATCGCAGAGTCCGTTTCGGTATTTGCAGACTCCAACATGACTTCAGCGGACGAGGACTCTCGCGCCAGCGGCTCGGCGCCGGACCCTTCCTTGGCCGCAGTTTTACCCGAGAGTCCTTCCAAGGGCAGCCCGCATTCGGTACAGTACCGCGCATCGTCACTGATCTTGCTACCGCATTTGGGGCAAAACATGGGCTTTCTTCTCCGATTCCCTTTAGTCTCACTGAGTCGTAAGTTACTCACGTGCTGTACGCTACGTAGTTTAACCATTTCTTAAGCAAGCCAATGGACCGCTTGAACAGACGCATACCCACTCAAGTGACCCTATACCGGCTAGTTATCCTGGCTCATGGCATGAGTGTCAGTGTAAGAATTTTCGCTGAACAGGTCCGCCCCCTCGAAGTCCGAGCCGATGCTCAACTTGAAGCCATTTTTTGCCGAGATGGAGAAATCGCCGCTGATATCCATATCATGCTCGCGGCCAACCGCCCTCATTTTCCGAAGTCCCACCCGTCACGTTATCAGGAGCCCGAAGTCAAAGAGATAGTAAAAGCCGATTGGGGCACATGTGATTCCATATGCCCCAATCGGCTTTATAGTCGTTTACGCCTCAGAGAAACCTAGGTGACCCGTTTACACGCGCTAGCGCGCCGGGTCAACTGCCACCTTGCCGCTCTCCAGCACGTGGACGCGCCCGTCGGCGAGCATCTGCACGACCTCGGGGTACAGCACGTGCTCGATCGCGTGGATGTGCTCCTCGAGCGTGCCGACGTCCCAGCCCTCCTCAACAGCAAGCGCACGCTGGGCGATGATGGGGCCGTTGTCGTAGATCTCGTTGGCAAAGTGCACGGTCACGCCGGTCACCTTGACGCCGCGAGTAAACGCATCGTCGATCGCATGCGCGCCGGTAAAGCTCGGCAGCAGCGCCGGATGCAGGTTGACCACGCGGTTGGGGAACGCCGCCAGCAGCGGCGTGTGCACCATGCGCATGTAGCCGGCCATGACCACATATTCGCAGCCGCGCTCGAGCAGCTCATGCGCGATGATCTCGTCGGCGGCGATGGGGTCGGCATAGACGTCCTTAGACAGTGTGAGTGTCTGGATGCCCGCACGTTCGGCGCGTTGCAAGCCCTTGGCCGAAGGGCGGCTCGACACCACCAGCTCAATCGAGGCGTTGAGCTTGCCGACAGCGATCAGGTCGATCAGCGCCTGCAGGTTGGTACCCGAACCGCTGATAAGCACGCCGATCTTGAGCGGCTCGGCCGTATCGGTGCCGGTCGGACGGGTGTAGGGCACAAAGCCCAGGCCCTCGGCAGCAGCCATCTGCTCGTTAGCGCTCATCAGAGTACACGACCTTACCGGAACCCTCGACGCACTCGCCCACGCGGAACGGCTTCTCGCCCAGCGCGACCAGGGCCTCGGTCACGGCGGCCTCGTCCTCGGGGGCGACGATCAGGCACAGGCCAACGCCCATGTTGAAGGTCTTGCATGCCTCGTTGGGCGCGAGCTCGGCCTGACGCGACACGTAGGTGATGACGGGCGGAACGTCCCAGCCCATCTCGGCGCCGTTGCGGGTGACCACGGCATCGACATCGTCGGCAAGCGCGCGGTTGAGGTTCTCGGTAATACCGCCGCCGGTGATATGGGCAATGGCATGAACGTTGGCGCCGCCACGCAGCAGCTCCAGAATTGGCTTCACATAAATGCGCGTGGGAGCCAGCAGGGCGTCGGCCAGCGAAGCACCGCCGAGCTCCTCGAGCGGACGGCTTAGCTCCTCGGCCTTAGCGGCAGCCTCGGGCGTGCCCGGCTTGATGCCGTCGACACCGATGACCTTGCGCACGAGTGAGTAGCCGTTGGAGTGCACGCCGGTGGAAGGCAGGCCCAGGATCACATCGCCGGGGCGAACGTTCGCGGGGTCGAGCATCTTGGGACGATCGACAACACCCACGGTAAAGCCGGCGAGGTCGTAGTCGGCGGGGGCCATGACGCCCGGGTGCTCGGCCATCTCGCCGCCCACGAGCGCGCAGCCCGCGAGCTTGCAGCCGTCGGCCACGCCCTTGATGATCTTTGCCATGTGCTCGGCCTCAATGTGACCGATGGCAACGTAATCCAAGAAGAACAGCGGCTCGGCGCCCGAAGCCAAAATATCATTGACGCACATGGCAACCAGGTCCTGGCCCACCGTCTCGTGACGGTCCATGATCTGGGCGAGCACGAGTTTGGTGCCCACGCCGTCGGTGCCGCTGATCAAGATTGGGTCTTCCATATCCTTGAGCGCGGCGGCCGAGAACAGACCACCAAAGCCACCGATGCCGCCGATAACCTCGGGGCGGTTGGTGTCCTTGACCATCTGCTTAATAGCGTCAACGGCGCGGCCGCCCTCGGCGGTATCGACGCCGGCGTCCTCATACGTCACATGCTTGCTGTCGCTCATCTGAGCCTTCCTCTCCCACTACCGCTTGCCGCACAGGCGCCAAACGGTGCCCATAGTTGCGTTCGTTTCGGCGCGCGCCATAACAGCACACGCCGTCATATCAACAAAACAGCAGATAAAACCTGCCAAAATGAACCTGTCCCTACATGGCAGGTTTTACGCCACGCCGTGCTCCTCTTCCCAGCTGCGGTCGTCGTATTTCTCGACCACGGCGTCGTCGTCAAAATGCAGCGGCTTGTCCAGGTTGCGGGGCTTAAAGCCCTCCATGAACTTGTCGCGGCCAAAGCTCTCGGGAATCGCCACGGGATAGCGGCCGGTAAAGCACGCGTCGCAGTAACCGCCCTTGGGCATGACCTTCAGCAGGCCCTCGACCGAAAGGAAGGCCAGCGAATCGGCGCCAATGTACTCGCAAATCTCGTCGACCGTCTTGTTGGCGCTGATAAGCTGCGACTGCACGTCGGTATCGATACCGTAGAAGCACGGCCAGATGACCTCGGGCGAGTTGATGCGGATATGAATCTCCTTGGCGCCGGCGTTGCGCAGCATCTTGACGAGCTGCACCATGGTGGTACCGCGGACGATGGAGTCGTCGATGACGACTAGGCGCTTGCCCTCGATGTTGTCGCGCAGCGGGTTGAGCTTCATACGCACGCCCATGGCACGCAGCTCCTGCGTAGGCTCGATAAACGTACGGCCCACATAGCGATTCTTGATGAGGCCCTCGCCAAAGGGAATGCCGCTCTCGTGCGAATAGCCCTCCGCGGGCGGCAGGCCGGAGTCGGGCACGCCGATGACCAGGTCGGCCTCGACGGGCTCCTCATGTGCCAGCTGACGACCCATGTCATAGCGGCAGGCGTAGACGCTCTTGCCGTTCATGATGGAGTCGGGGCGAGCGAAGTAGACCTGCTCAAAGATGCAGTTAGCAGGCTCTTCGGCGGCAGGCACGCCCTGCTCGGACACAAGGCCCTCGGCGCTGATGCGCAAAATCTCGCCGGGACGGACGTCGCGGACGTACTCCGCGCCCACAATGTCGAGCGCACAAGTCTCGGAGGCGACGACCCAGCCGCCGGCGCGGGTGACATGGGTGGTGGCGTCGACTGTCGCGGCGCCGTCCTGCGACGGCAGCTGCGAAACGGATGCGGCGTCGGCCTGATCCAGGCCCTCGTCCACGAGCTTGCCCAGCACGAGCGGGCGAATGCCGTGCGGGTCGCGGAATGCGTAGAGCGCCTGCTCGTTGATGAGTGTCATGGCGTAGCCGCCGCGCACGAGCTCCATGGTCTTGCGAATGCCCTCGCGCAGATGGCCAGTACGCTGAGTAAAGTAGCCGATGAGTTTGGTCGCGACCTCGGAATCCGAGTTGGAGAGGAACGGTACGCCCAGCTCGATCAGCTGGCGACGCAGCTCGTCGGTGTTGACGAGGGTGCCGTTGTGCGCGAGCGCGATAATGACGCTATTGATGGTAGAGAGGTGCGGCTGAGAGGCTTCCCAGCTCTTGGCGCCGGCGGTGCCGTAGCGCACATGACCCACGGCCAGCTGACCGGAGAGCGTCGACAAGTCGGCATTGGAGAACACGCGGTCGAGCAGGCCCAGATCCTTGCGGACCATAACCGTACCGCCGTCACCAACGGCGATTCCCGCCGATTCTTGGCCACGGTGCTGCAGTGCACGCAGGCCAAAGTACGTCAGTCGAGCCACGTCGCGATCGGGCGCCCACACACCAAAAACGCCGCATTCCTCATGCAGCTGGTCGGAGTCCGGATCATACGTCGACATGGTGTTCACCTGTCCCGCGGCACGCTCGGCCGCGCGGATGGTTTCTTGAGACATGGCATCCCCTCAGAGCCTCGTATTTTGGCGTTACCCGCCTTATTATACGCACGGCGCGACGCGCTCCCCAGCGCATGAGCAGCGCTTTTTAAAAGCCCACCGAGCTAATAATCCGTTTTGCGGCCAAACATTTTATCGGTCTGCCCAGTGCAAGCGCCCGCGCCCCCAGATGGCCGCCGCGTCCACCGTTGGGGATTACAAAGTTGCAATTGGGACGTTCGTCCTGTCTTTTGGCAGGTCGGCGGCGTATCCTAGTAACCTAGGACAAAGCGAGAAAGGTTCTGTATGGATCGAAACGAACTCGACCCCAGCGTCCCCAGCGCCACGGAGGTCAAGAAGATTCCCCTCATCATTAAAGTGTACGCCGTCCTGTGCATCCTGTCCGGCGTGGGCACACTCCCGTCGGTCGCCGCCTTTATGTGGCAGGTCATCACCGCGCTCATCAACGGCAACGCCGCCGAAAAACTCGGCGACAATATGCTGGTCTCGGTTGGACTCATCGTCGCCGGCATCATGCTCTCTGCGGCAAGTGCCGTCATCCTGATCATCTTTGCCCTGGACCTTATCAAAAACCAGCGCCGCAACGCCGCCCGCCTGTCCTACATCCTTATTGCATTCACCGTCGTCGAGCTTTTGGTCGACGTGATGCTCCAGGGTATCGGGCTCTTCTTGCTTCGTCCCGCTATTCAGCTCGGTATCCTCATCGCGCTTTCGGCCACCGTCGACCCCACGCTGCGCCAGGAGCGCGAACTCCAGCGCCGCCTGCAGGAGATGCTCGACCGCGACGCCGCCGACGAGGGTATGCTCGGCCGCGATGAAACCGGCGAGGGCTACATCAAGCTCAACTACTTCAACCTGTTCTGGGTATTCCTCGTCTGCTGCGTGCTCGGCCTGATCGCCGAGGACATCTGGCACATGACGGTCGACGATCCAGGCGTCTACCAGGACCGCGCCGGCATGCTGTTTGGTCCCTTCAGCCCCATCTATGGCTTTGGTGCCGTACTCATGACCATGGTGCTCAACCGCTTCTATAAAAAGAACCCCATCATCATTTTCCTGGTAAGCGCTGTGCTCGGCGCGAGCTTTGAGGTGTTCGTGGGCTGGTTTATGCAGACCTCATTTGGCGTGGTCTCGTGGAGCTACTCGCACATGAAGCTGTTCGGCATGCCCGACCCACTCGCCGTCCTTACGGGCGGACGCACCTGCACGGGCTTTGCCTGCCTGTGGGGCCTGGGTGGCCTTATCTGGATCAAGCTGCTGCTGCCGAGGCTGCTCAAGCTCATCAACATGATTCCGTGGAAAAGCCGCTACTCGGCTACCGTCATCTTTACCGTCATTATGCTGGTCGACGGCGTCATGACGCTACAGTCGCTCGACTACTGGTACCAGCGCGTCAACGGCACGGAGCCGGATATTCCCGTCGCGCAGTTCTACGGCAAGTATTTCGATAACGATTACATGGAGAACCGCTTCCAGAGCATGACCATGAGCCCCAAGGATGCGACGCGCGTGTAGCGCCACGCAATGCCGAGATTATCCAACGCACAGAAAAGCCCGCTGGCAGACTGATAAACTGCCAGCGGGCTTTTTGTTGGCGAGTGCCGCTGCCGGCCTTACGCCTCGCGCTCGACCTCGCTCACACACTCATTTTTGATGGTACCGACGAGCGCCTGCAGCGCATCGACCACATGCGGGCGAATGTCCCCGCCAATGAGCACGAGCATGATGTCGTCGCCCACGGTAAGCTCGCCACTCGCCAGCCACACGCGCACATAGCCGATACCCGGCATCGCACGCGTTACCTCGATAGCGGCCTGCACCTTTTCGGCATCGAAGCCAAACACCATGCCGCCCACCTTGTGGCCTGGCGCCACGCCATCGGTCTCGACTCCGCGCACTTCGGCCTTGGGCGTCGCGCGCACCACGCCGTTATGCGTCAGATACATACCGCACGCAGATGCCGACGAATCGGTCTTGGCTTCGCGCAGCCAAGCATCAACCGAAGGCATCGATTTGCCACTTTCAAGCATCATTTCTCCTTTTTACTGTCGTCGAGTAGCTCATTTGGGACGGGGCTCTTTTAGCTACTCTCGAACCACTTATTCCTCGACCGGCGTGAGCACCATGACTGCGCGCGTATTGCTAAATGACAGCGAGCGGCAGGTCACAAGCGTTACGACCTTGGTTGCCGAAGCGGCACGATCGGTGGCATCACTCGCCACGGCAGAGGCACCGTCGAGCATCTCGGACAGGTAATTCTTCAGTCCGTCATCGCCCTCAAAGTTGGGCGTGCGCGCCTTGGCATACGTGTCCTCGACCACCTTGGTCGCCAGCGGGCGCAACTTATACGTCGCATCGCGCGTGATGTAGTACACGTATTCCATGCTGTCGAACGTCGCCTGATCGGTTGTATCCGAAATCACGTTGAACATCGAACCGTCGTTCATATGATGACCGTAAATCGTGGTCTGCTGATCCACCATGCCCGGCGCGGTATCGTCGCTATCCAAGAAGATGGCGCCCGACGCATTGGCGGTGCCGTCGAACAGCGTGTTGAGGTACTTGGAGTTGTTGTTGGTCTGCACCACGGGGTAGTTGATGTTGGTGCCGGGCGCATAAATCCAACCCACAACCTCGGGATTTGTCTGGGCAAGCGCATTGAAGTCGATAATTGGCACGCCACTGGCGTCCTTGTCGCTCACATATTGCTTTTCGATTTTTTGATACGACTCGCTCGCCTGCTTATAGCCAATCTGCGCGTTGATAAAGATGGCGGCCGCAGCAACGATCAGGCCAATGCCGATGATGATGAGCAGAATGGGAATGACGGAGCGGCGCTTTTTGCGCGGCGGCTCGGTATAGCTCGATGGCGCGGTATGCGCCGAAGAGCGAGGCGACTTCTTGGCCGCACTGTATGACGAGGGGCGATATGCAGCAGGTGCATCCTGACGACGATGCTTCGCCGGCGTCACGGGGCGCGGCGCGCGTGGCTGCTGAGGAGAGGATATCCGACCCTGCTGCGGCACGCGAGCTGCTCCCGACTTGGCTGGATCGGGAATCCGAGAAGCCGAAAAACGCTTTCCCTGATAGTCGGACATGGCTCTCCTTATGCTACAAATGGACTGGCAGAGCGCTTAGGCGTCAGCCATCTCCTGCTTCATCTTCTCGATAACCTTGCGGTACTCGGGGTCGCATGCGCCCAGAATCTGCGTGGCGTAAATGGCAGCGTTCTTGGCACCGTTGATGGCCACACAGGCAACGGGCACGCCCGAAGGCATCTGCACCATCGACAGCAGCGAGTCCATACCACCCAGATCGCTCGTCTTCATAGGCACGCCGATAACCGGCAGCGGCGTAAACGCAGCCACGACACCACCCAGGTGAGCAGCCTTGCCGGCGGCGGCGATAATCACCTTGATGCCGCGGTCGGCAGCAGTCGAGGCCCACTCATGGACCTTCGCCGGCGTGCGATGCGCGCTTGCAATGACGAGCTCATAGGGCACGCCCAGTGCCTCGAGCTCGGCAGTGCAACCTTCCATAACGCCCAGATCGGACTTGGAGCCCATGATGATCCCGACAACCGGCTTCTGATCTGCCATAAACAAAGACCTCCTGTTGAGAGCGGTGACGCGGCGAATCCGCGACCCTTAACTACTGAGAGTAGTATAGCTGCTCCCGTCCCTGCGGTCTCTGTGGCGCTTCGCGGGCGGGCCAGGCTTTATCTTCACTCCGGTTGCTTCGCAAAGTCGTTCAGATAGAGCCTGGCCCGCCCGCGAAGCGCCCTGCGACCTACCGGATATTGCCATGACGTACGTTGGCTGAAATAATAAAGCAATGCCCGCCGTCCTTGACGGAGCGGCGGGCACGTTTGCTTAGTTGTCGCTGGGACTACTTAGCCTTGCTGCGACGATGGAAGAAAGCGCCGATCGCGGCGATGATGGCGCCAAGACCACCGACGGCCGCGACGGTCGCCGCCGTCTGGTCGCCGGTATTGGGGATCGCCGAACCGCTCTTCTTGCTGCCCTGGGCCTTGTCGCCTGCGGGCTTGCCCGCCTGGTTGCCGCCGTTTGAGCCATTGCCGGAACCCTGGTTGCCCGAGCCGCCCTGGTTGCCGGAATCGGCATCCTTGAGGCTCTCAATGGCCAGCTTGAGCTGGTCATAGGCCGCCTGGAGCTGGATGTCGGAAGCATTCTCATCACCCAAGACGTCCTCGGCGTAGGTAATGGCATCCGTCAGGGCCTTGACAGACTCGTCCGTCTTGCCCCTGGTGTCAGTCTCCTTCGCCTGCTTGACCAAGGCCTTGAGCTGCTTCTTGGTCGGGTTCTCGACCGGGGTCACCGGAGTCTTCTCAAGCGCGTCGCGAGCACTCTCGAGTGCCTTGAGTGCCTGGTCGACCTCGTCCTGCGTGGCGTTCTCGTCGTTCAGGATGGCGCGGGCGCTCGCCAAGGCGTTCTGGAACGCGGTCCAGGAAGCCTCGGTGTAGTCGCTGGCCTTAAGGTCGCCGGCTGCAACCTCGGCATCAACCTTTTCAATCGCGGCAGTGAGGTCGTCCTTCGCCACCGGATTGGGAACGGCCGTACCGTAGAACTTGAGCTCCGCCATGCTGCAGTAGGCGTCAACGCTGCCACCGCCGGCGTGGAGCACCTTGACGGTCACGTAGCGACCGCGCGCGGCACCAAAGCTCATCTGCTTCCAGTCGCCACGGTCGGTGAGCACGCGGCCGTCGTTGTCGAAGGTAAACGTACCCATCGACGTGGCGGTGCCCATCTCATAACCGTCGGCGGTGTCGGAAACCAGCACCTCGGCCTCAAAGATATCGCCGTTCGTGCCGCCGTCCTGGCGCGGCAGGAACGTGACGTCGGTGAGATCGTAGTCGCGGCCCAGGTCGACGGTCAGGTACTGGGGCATACCGGCCTTATAGGCCCAGTCGCTGTGCCAGAGCGTCTGCTCATCGCCGTCAAGAGCGTTGACGGCGATGCTGCCCTCATAGTCGGCCTCGCTCGAGAAGCCGGTCACCTTGACGTTCTCGCGGTTCTCGGGCGTGTTGATGAGGCTCTTCTCATCGACGGGGCGCATCTTGAGGCCGTCGATTGCCTTCTCGATCTTGGCCGTGGCGTCTGCGACATCCTTCTTGCTATAGCTGCCCTGGCCGCCATCGAGGAGCTTCTGAGCCGCCTCGACCGCAGCGGTGAGGGCTGCATAGGAATCCTTGGTGTAGACGGACTCGCTGTAGCCCGCGGCCTTGGAAAGCGCTGCCATGAGCGCAGAGGTGTCGACACCAGCCTTGACCTCGACCTCATAGGATGCGGTCTTGGAGGGATCGAGCACCGACGCCACCGTGATCGTTGCCTTGCCGGCCTTGTTGGCGCGCAGGTAGTAGCTCACGCTATCGCCGGCCTGGACAGCGGAGACGCTCACCACAGAAGGATCGGAGCTCTCGACCGTCACATAGGGGTAGCCGGCGCTCTCGGGCGTGGCCTTGGCGTCGACGAGCGTCACATCGCCCTCGAAGAACTCGGTCTGGTTCTTGCCCAGTTCGACACCCTCGATGGCCTCGACACCCTGTGTGTAGTTGAAGTTGATCTCGCGCAGCGTGAGCATCTGGTCACCCGATGCCTCAAGCGGCGTGATCTCGACCTTGGTCGCCTTCTTGCCCTTGTTCTCGGCAGAGAGGCCAAAGGCGTAGCGAGCCTGATAGGAATCAAAGCTTCCGCCCGAGAACTCCTGGGTCGAGCCGTCCTCGAACGTCACGACGGACTTAATCTTCTGCACGGTGCCGTTGCCACCGTTGCGGTTAACGACCTCGACACTATCGAGTTTCGACGGCGTCTTGAAGGCGAACGTCATCGTGGCGGGCAGCTTGACGTAGGTCGGCATCTTGCCGTCGATCCAGTTGGGCCCATAGTTCCACAGGAACTCGAAGTCGTTGCCGCCCTCATTGTTGTCGAACAGTCCGTCATAGCTCTTCTGCTGGATGAGCTTCTCGACGTTGGTGCCGTCGTCGGTGGGGAGCTCGTCGTTGGTCATCGTGATGTCAAAGGCGTCGCGGCCGTACTCGGACTTGGTGGGCTGCGGGACACCGGGCATCGTCACGGTGCCATCACTCACGAACTCGAGCGCGTCGCACGCCGGGCCGACGAGCCAAGACGTCGAGGGCAGCTCGACCTTGCCGGCCGTCTTAGCCTTGAGTTTAAAGCTCGCGACCACACCAGTACTGTTGAAGAGCTTGGCGTCGCCGCGGTTGGCGAAGGCCAGGTTGATGGTCTGGTGGCCATCCGTGAACTGCACTTTCTCGCGCGAGAGGTTCTCCATGCCCGCCGTCGACGCATCCTGCGCGATGCTCTCGGAGACATACTCGAACTGGTCGCTGTTGAAGTTGACGAGCGCACCGAGCGCGTTGACGTTCTCGGCGTCGGTGGCGTAGACGTCGACCGTGATCTCGTCGCCGGCCTCGACCTCCATCTTGCTCGGGATCACCGCGAGGGTGCCAGCAGCCTTGCCCTTTTGCTTGGTGCCGCCGTCGAGCGCCGCCATGGTGAAGGAGTAGTCGTACACGTCGTAGACGCCGTTGCCGTTGAGGTCGGCGAAGTGGGCGCGGATCTGGGAGTCGAACGTCGAGGTGTCGGGCTCGCGGTTCTCAAGACCCAGGTAATTCTTCATGTTGGAGTAGTCGCCGTCGGAGACCGTGGCCTTGTTGAGGTTGGAGCCCACGGCGAAGCCGTCCGTGCCGTCGGTCTTGTAGATGGCGATCTCGGAGGCGGAGAAGAAGTTGCCCACGGACGCGAGCGGCGTCATACGCACGTAGCGCGCGGCCACGGCGCCGTCGAACGCCACCGTCTTGCAAGCGGCGGAGCGCTCCCAGTCGACCTCCTGCGTCGTCCAATGCACGCCGTCGAGGCTCGTCTCGATGCGCATCTTGGTCACAGTGCCGTTACCGGCATCATCGCGCGGATAGTACTCGAGCTTGTCGAGCTTGTAAGCGCGACCGTAGTCAACGGTAAGCGCCTTGCCCAGATCGTTGCCACCGGAGTGGAAACCGCCGTCGCCCGACTGGAACTCATGGTCGAAGGCGAGTTCGGCCTTATGGCTACCGTAGAGCGAGCCCTCCCAAGTGATTTCCTCGGCCTCAGGCACGTTCCGCCACGGGTCGAGCGCAGAGTTCGCCTCAAGCACGTCGCTCCATGCGGAGTAGCCATCG
Source organism: uncultured Collinsella sp. (assembly GCA_900540095.1). Classification (GTDB taxonomy): domain Bacteria; phylum Actinomycetota; class Coriobacteriia; order Coriobacteriales; family Coriobacteriaceae; genus Collinsella. The sequence continues at coordinate 3,769 of UQEO01000004.1, read as the reverse complement.
GCGTTGCGCGAACGAATCTGGTAGGTATGCTTGCTGTTGTAGGCAAGATCGGTATGCGTGAATTCTGCCGCATCGCCCACGGCGAACACAGTGCCGTCTACCTTAAGGTCGTAGGAGGTAGCACCATCGACCTTCCCCCAGGTGAGCTTAATGCTCGTGGGGGTCGTGGCGTCCTCGGGGGCAGCAAGGTTCGCGGGTGCGGAGAGGCTCTCGTTGAAGCGGTCGGCCGCGAGCGTGGCATCGGCGTTCACGAAATCGCCCAGTTCGAGCGTCTGCGCTGCCGTGGCGACATCGGTCTTCGCGAACTTGACGTAGACCTTGGGATTCGTGGTGATCTTGGTGTTGTTGAAGCTCTCGCCCTGCTCGGCCTCGGTGCTGCCTGCGTCGCTACCGTAGTGGTTGAGGTTGGGGGTCTCGTTGTAGAAGTAGACCGCCTGGCCGGCCTCGGGGGTCGCGGCGTCAAAGGCCTCCTGCGAGTCGACCTCAACCACGTTGAGCGCGGATCCGCCGTTCTTGGCGGAGACGCTCGTGGGCTTGGCGGAGACGTTGGCCACAAAGGTCGTGGTGCGGTTGGAGTCGTAGCCGCTGTAGCCGCCCTGCGAGGCCTCGGCGGTAAAGGTCGCGGTGCCGCCTGCGGCCTCGGATCTGTAGACGGTGCTCACATGCTCACCGTAGGAGATATTGTCGATCGTACCGTAGGAATCGTCCTCAGTCGTGTTGTTCTCGATGGAGGAGCCGTCGTCCTCGTACTGCGTAAAGGTGCCGTCGCCCTCGGTGGCGAAGAATTCGACGATACGCTGGCTGCGGTCGGTACCCTTGGTGTTGGTGTCGCTCACGGCCTCGGGGTTGTTGTTCTCGGCGTACATCGGCACGATAGCGTTGGCCTTCACAAACAGCGGCAGCTTCCAAAGCGGAGCCTCGTAGTTGTTGAGAACCTGGCCGCCGCGATACTGCTTACCCGAGAAGTAGTCGATCCAGATGGTGGGATTCTCGTCGGTGCCGTAGTTGGGGAGGTAAATCCCATTGCGAATGTCGTTGCCGTTCTCATCTGCCTGGGTATCCTGATACACCGGTGCCACTAGGAAGTTCTCACCGAACATATACTGGTACTGCGTCGAAGTGCTTGCGGCGTACTCGGAGTTGTCGGAAAGCAGCATGGCGCGGATCATGGGCAGGCCGGCATCGCCGTTACCCGTGTCGATGTTGGCCGCCGAGGCCGCGCTCGTGTAGATATAGGGCATGAGCTGCGCCTTGAGCTTGAGGTAGAAGCGCGAGATGCCTGTGTAGGGATCGCCGTGCGTCATGGGCGATTTGCGGTAGGTACCCCAACCGTCCATATCGAGCATAGAGGGCGTGAACGTCTTCCACTGGTAGTCACGCGCAGAGATGATGGGGTCGCCGCCAAAGATGCCATCCATGTCGGAGCCGATGTTGGGGTTGCCCGAAAGACTCTGACCGATATACGTGGGGATATGGAAGCGAATGTACTCCCAGTTACCGCCATACTGGTCGCCGGTCCAAATGCCGCCAAAGCGCTGCGTGCCAGCCCAGCCATCGAGCGTGATGATGTTGGGGCGCTTGTTGGCGCCGGTCGTCACCGTGTCATAAGCTGTCTTGATGCCATTAAGACCAAAGGAGTAGCCAGATCCAACCCAGGCGACGTCGGTCTTAAGGGTAGAGATGCCTCCCGTCTTGACCTCGGCGTCGAAGTCGCGAAGCAGGTGCCACGGGGTCTCGGAGTTGCTGTCGGGCTCAAGGTTGGACTGGGTCCACAAGCCCGTGCTCACACCCTTGGAGTTGGCATACTCGGTGAACTTCTTAAGGTTGTCGACATTGGCACGCACAGCGTTAAGACGGTCAGCCGAGCTCGTTCCGTCGGAGTTGACGCCGCCGGTCTTGTAGTAACCGTTCTGGCCATAGCCGGCGCCGTAGCCGTCGTTCGGCAGGAACCAACCGAGCGGCATGTCGTTGTCCTCGTAGTCATCGATAACCTGCCGAGCAGAGAACTGGCGGTCGAAATCGGTCGCTTTCATGTTCTCGGTATCAACCGAAGGGCCCTCACCGTTGAGCGTCTCGGCCGCAAGTGTGCCGTCGAGCTTGTAGCCCGTCGACATGCCAGACTCGTACTTAACGTCGCCCTTCTCGCTCGAGGACTTGCTGCCCTTGGTCTCCCACTTCTTTTGACCCGAGGTCGTTGACCAGCCATCACGGTTGTAGGCATTAAGATGACCAAGGTAGAACCCGTACTCGGGCAGCAGTACCGGGTTACCGGTCACCTTGTAGTAGTCCTGCAGCATCTCGGTTGCCACGTTCGAAGCGCCCTCGTTGGTCGCCACGAAGTAGTAGGCATCAAACTCATTCTCGCTGTGCAAAGTCGTGACCGTCGATGAGTCCGTGGAACCGAAGTCGTAGGAACCCTCTGCAAACGTGTTTCGGAGTACGCCGTAGCCGTCACTCGTCCAATAAAACGGGTTGGGCGAGGCAACGCCGCCATCGGTCCAGTTGTTCGTGTTGGAGATGGCGATGGTCTGGTTGGTGTGCAGGAAGCGTCCGTTCTGGGTGCCGCCGCCAAAGAAGTTCTCGGACTTCTCCTTGGCGAGCGTCTGGACGGTACCCTTCTTATCAAGGTCGAGGGACGCGGACTCGGAAACCACGACACGGTCGCCTGACTTGATACTCATCTTGCCAGTCGCCTTGTCCAGGATCACGGTCGCCTTTCCGCCGGTGATCTCGATAGTGTCGCCCTTGTCGGCAACCGTCGCGCTCGGCTTGCTGTAGGTGTCCGAGGTATCGGGCTGAGCCTGGATTTTAGCCGTGTGGGACTTACTGCGCGGCGTGGCGTAATCGGAAAACTCACCCTTGGGGTCGACGTTATAACGGAAAATACCGTCCTCGAGGAACGTAATACGGCCCTTGATGCCGTCAGCGAAATCGATGTCGACGACATTCGAGGCAGACTGGGACACGGTCGCCGAGTCGACGCCCTTGAGTGGCGTGGCAATCGCCTGCTGGGGATTGGCAAACACGAGCGTCGCTGCAGTGGCAACGAGGACCGCACTTCCCTTCACCCACCGTTTCGTAAAAATAGAATTCCTGCGCACCTGGTCTCCTTTCTTCCGAGATGCTAAGGCGCCGAGGACGCCCCCCCCCGGCAGCATGAGAAAACGTATCAAACGGGGATGTTCGGTACATTCCGCACAATGGGGCCACCCGTTACCAAGGGGCCAACTGGTAGTAACCAGATAGCCACCTACTAGGTCATATCAATATATGGGAGCACTTGCGCATCCAAGTTCGGAATTCTCCCAGCGACAGTAAAATGAGCGTCAACGGCAAGGTGGCCTTAATAAGCCATACCAATTGGTTCTTCAGTCAAATACCAATCTAGCAAAAATGTACTGTTTATCTGGTATTACACAGACCATACCTTTCCCTCGGGAACTGGGCTTCGCGAAGTTTCCCGAGAGAAAAGCTCGACCGCCGTCCTGCGACCTACCGGAGATTGCTATGACGTACGTTGGCTGATTTGGTTTGGAATGAGAGGTTGACGGAGGGTGGTGGACAGTTAGTTCAGATTTGTATTTTTTGGCCGGGTCCTTACGTGCAAACGTATCGTTTTGAAGCCGTTTTAGACCCAATGACGCCCTTTTCTCATTCCTGACTGCGCATCCTTGTCGCATCAGACCGCCAAGAACGGCTCATTTGAGCTCAAATCGGCCTTTTCCACCCTCACAAAAATACAAATCTGAACTAACTGTCCAGCGTCACT
>UQEO01000003.1 GCA_900540095.1 uncultured Collinsella sp. | reverse complement strand
CCGTTCGTGTTGCCGTCTTCGCCGAGGGCGAGAAGGCCCGCGAGGCTGAGGCTGCCGGCGCCGACATCATTGGTTCCGACGAGCTCGTCGCCCAGATTCAGAAGGGCGAGATCAACTTCGACGCCGCTATCGCTACGCCGAACATGATGGCCAAGGTTGGCCGCATCGGTAAGATCCTTGGTCCCCGTGGCCTCATGCCGAACCCCAAGCTCGGCACTGTGACCATGGACGTCGCCAAGATGGTCTCCGAGCTCAAGGCTGGCCGCGTTGAGTACCGCGCCGACCGCTACGGCATCTGCCACGTGCCCCTGGGCAAGAAGTCCTTCTCTGAGCAGCAGCTCGTCGAGAACTACGCTGCCCTGTACACCGAGATCCTGCGCGTCAAGCCCTCTTCTGCTAAGGGCAAGTACGTCAAGTCCATCTCCGTGTCTTCCACCATGGGCCCTGGCGTCAAGGTCGATCCCGCTGTCCAGCGTGACTTCCTGGCTGAGTAACTGCTAGTTACTGCCTGAGTAAAGCAAGCATTGCTAAAGAAACCCGGTTCTGCCTTGTGCAGGACCGGGTTTCTTGCTATCGCATCAAAACCACCTCAAAGGGGACAGCGTCCCCTTTGAGGTGGTTACCAGGGTGTTCTGGCGGTTGAGGACTCGATGGCATCGTGGCGTTTGAGCTCGCGGCGCATGGTTTGCGAGTTGAGCCAGGCTGCCTGCCAGCCACGGATGGGGTAGCGCGTTTGGTCGAGCTCAAACTGCGTATAGCCGCAGGCGTTGATGATCGTCGTTCCACACGCATGCTGCCGCTCGCGCTGAAAATCGTAACCGTAGCTTTGGTGTACATGCCCATGCACCATGTAGTCGGCCCCCCAGGACTCAAGCGCCGTGTTAAAGCACTCAAACCCTCGATGCGGCAGATCGTCCAAATCACCCATACCGGCGGCGGGTGCATGGGTAAGCAGAATGTCGCACCCGCCGACCATCCTAACCTTACGCGACAGCTTACGCATGCGCTTGGACATCTCGCGTTCGGTGTACATGTTGGCGCCGTCGCGATAACGCATGGACCCGCCAAGGCCCGCAATGCGAATCCCTCGGTACGTGTACACGCTGTCTTCCACGCAGATACATCCGCCCGGTGCATGACGTGCGTAGCGGTCATCGTGATTGCCGCGCACGTAGATGAGCGGTTTGTTGATGACCGTAACCAAAAACTCAAGATAGTCCGGGTCCAGATCGCCGGCGGACAAAATCAGGTCGACTCCCTCAAAGCGTTCCTTGCGAAAGCACTCCCAAAGGCATCGTTCTTCGGTATCGGCTATTGCAAGGATTTTCATAGGGCAGGGACTTTCGGCTCATCGTCGAGCTGCGGAATGGTGCCTACCACGTTGTCCGCCAGCCAATTCATCTCGACAATCTGCGTGCTCGGCAGCGGAGGGAAGCCTTCGATCTGTACCACGCCGTTCTGGCTGTGGAGCTCGCCGCCAAAGGGGTTGATGGATCCCTCAACAATGCCGTTGCGGAGCAACTGCACGAGTTTGCGCGTTTGGTAGGGTAGGCCCGGAGCGTAACGGATGTCGATAACTCCGGAGCTCATGCCATACCAGTAGTTGACAGCGCGCACTTGGTTGTCGTCGCTGGTCTCGTCCCACGTGCCGTGAAGAAGGCTGCGAACGATGAGCTCGTAGTAACGGCCCCAGTTCCATACGGGCATGGCGATGCCGGTGACTTTGCCGTCGACCAAGCGGTGAAGCCCGTAGGCCGTTGGGTCTTCGAGCGACTTTGACATGTCAGCGCCGGTCATGACGCTTACGCCTTCGCGGCACATGGCTTCGGCAAGACCACCGGCGGGAACATCGCCCCAGGTGAGGATGACCTGCGCGCGCGGGTCGAGCAGCGAGGCGCCAATCGCAAAGGCGTTGATCTCGCTGAGTGCGCCCGAGGCGAAGACCGACGCGTGGTAACCGATGCGGTGGTTGTCCGCCATGCTGGCCGCAAGGGCGCCCAGCAGAAATTTTGCCTCGTACATCTTTCCAAAATACGAGCGTACGCTTTGATGGGGAAGGCCGATAGAGCAGTTGAGGAACCGCAACCGGGGATACTCAACGGCTGCCCTGAGCGTGTATTCCATCAGGCGGTGCGAGGTCGAGAAGATGACGCTGTCTCCATGTTTGACAGCCGTTTCCACGGCGGCGTAGAACACGTCCGGATCGTGGCAGTCCTCGAACGCCTCGGTGCGCACGATACCGCCAAAGTGCTCATCGAGATACTGACGCCCTTGGTCGTGCAGGCTGTCCCAGCTCGACGTCGCACAGGGGAACTCATGGATAAAGGCGATGCGCAGAGGATTGGCCGCCGAATAGACGGTCTTGCCCATAAAGAAGTTGAGCACGCCGGAGGTGGACTTGGCGGGTGACTCTTCCTCATCGATGCTCGGTGCTTCGACAAGATCGACCTTGTCCTCGTTATTTTTGCCGGCAATGACCAGCTCACGCCAAATCTTACACAGGCGGTTTACGACGATATCCGTCGGCGTATCCAGCAGGCGGTCCTGGTTGTACACATTAAGGTAGACGAGCATAGCGTCGGCGGGCGTAATGTCCAGGTGGTCGCCGCCCGCGCGAAGGTAGGCGCGCTTAAAGAGCAGGAAGGTGTGGCGCAGGTAGTCGACCTTTTTCTGCGGCCATTTTTCGATAAGGTCCTGACCGAGCATCTTGGCGAGCGTCTCGTAGCTTCCCTCGCGCGAGAACTCGATCTCGTATAGGGGGCAGACGCGCCAAAACGCGCAGAACTCACCGTACAGGCGGCTTTCGACGGAATCCCATGTGCCTGGGTAGAGACGGGTGACCTTGGCCGAAACCGTCGGGGCGTCCAGGAATTTGAGGACACTGACGCGCTTGTTGCCCTCTTGGACGTAAAACCGATGCATGAACTCGGTGACGATGACGGGATCGCGATAGCCCTCGGTCACCTGGATGTCGTAGAGGTTGGACCACTTGCGAGCGAACTCGGTGCTAAACGGCAGCAAGGGCATAAAGTTGCATGAAAAGGCCGACTGACGGCCCTTGGTAACCGTACCGACGACCATTTCGAGTGGAATGTCTCTCAGGCCGACATTCTCTCGCTGGCCTAAGGGGAGCTGGGCAACCAAGCTATCGAGGTCCGTGAGATACGGATGCTCGCTTTGACTAATGGCGCGTCGACGTCCTTGCTCGCCGCGCTTGCGTGCTTGACGATAGGCCTCTTCCATAGTTTTGCTCCCTTAGTCGTTTAAACAACTATATGAACCATGGTATCACGAATGAAAACCACCACAAAGGTGCCTGTCCCCTTTGTGGTGGTTTAGGCGATGATGGGGGCGATGGCGCGGATGCAGGCGTCGGCCGCCGTAAAGGTGGTGCTGTCGTCGCTGACGATAAAGATGATTTTGCCCTTAATGCCAAAGTCGCCGATCTCGCTAAAGAGCACGTAGGGTTCCTTGTCAAAGCCTGAGATGGGCGAGACGGCCGTTTTGGTGGCGCTGACGAGCTCGTCTGCTAGCACATCGAGCGATGCCCATTTGGAGGGGTCTTTGACCGCGACGGGGACGGCCACGCGCCCAAAGGGCATCAAATGCACGAGTGTGTTCTTGGAAATGTTGGAGTTGGGGACGATGACGGTCTGCCCGCAGGCATCTTCGATGGTCGTGTGGCGCCAAGTGATGTCCTGGACCACGCCCGACACGCCGCCGACCTCGATATTGTCGCCGGGCTTGATAATGCCCATAAAGGTCACCTGCATGCCGCCGATAAGGTTTGATAGCGTGTCCTGAAAGCCGAGCGAGATGGCGATGCCGCCGACGCCAAGAGCGGCGACGAGCGCGTTTGCGTTAATGCCAAAGCAGTTGTCGAGGATAAAGCTGCCGCCGATCACCCAGATGACGGCGCGCGCGATATTGATGAAGATGCTCGATGCCGGAAGCGGGTTATCGTCGCGGTTGAGTAGGTGACGCAGAGTCTTGGATGCGACCTTGGCGGCGACGGCGGTGCCTATCGCCAAGATGACGGCCCAGATGATGTTGTGGACCCACCGTTGCTCAAAGAAATGAAGAATCGGCTCAAACAATTCCATGTAGGGAAAACCTCCTAATGATCATTCAACCATGATACCCACCAAAAAGCCCGTCCGATCACATCGGACGGGCTTCTGTGCTCGATATAAGGTTTGCACGGAGGGGCTGCAAGGCCCGGCGGTGTAGCTTAGCGGCGGCGCATCCAGATAATGCCGAGCATGATGACGATGATGCCGCCGATGAGGCATGCGCCGACCACGGCCAGCGTGCGGTCTCCCGTTGCGACAAGCTTGCCGGTTGTCTTCTTGGCGCTGGTTTTCGTGGTCGTAGTAGTCGTGCCGGGCTTGGGCGAGGGCTTAGGCGTTGGATTCGGATTGGGCGTGGGGTCCACGGCTGCGGAGCTGAAGCTGATGGTGCCGGCGAGCCCGGCCATCTTGTTCTCCCAGTCGCTCTTCCCGATCAGCGCTCTGATCGCCGCCTCGCATGTGCCCCACTCGGTGCGCTTGGTGGCATTTGCGAAAGTGGGAAAGTCGGTCGTGTTGGTAATGATGTAGTTGTTGGTGGCGACGGTGTAGTTCTTGGCGGGATCGAGCATGCTGCCATCCTTGGTGAGCGTGGCGCTCACAATGCGCTTGCCTTCGGGCTGCGTCCAATCAATCGTCACGTTAATGCCGCCAAAGGAGAGAACGCTGCCAGAGTCATCGCGCCACTTGTACTTGTCTTGCGCCTCCTGCTCGGTGTGGCCGGCTGCCACATAGGCTTGCTGAAGCTCGTAGCTGTCGTTGCAATCGTCGCTGATCTGCAGTGAGTGCTCAAGCGCTGCGAGGAAGTTTGCGCCGGTCATGCCCCAGGTCTCCACGGTGTTGCCATAGGGCGAGATGGCGACGACGTTGCCGGCGGTCACATCGCCCGCCGCGATGCCGCCGCGGATGCCGCCCGCGTTTTCGATGGCGAGGTCTGCCCCCGTCAGGGCAAGATAGGAGCCGCAGATAACATGCCCGATGGTCTGGGCTTTGGTGGCGTCGCCCGCTTTACTGGGACGCAGATCGGTGGTGCGCACCATCTCCCAGCCATGCGTACCCGCGGCGTCCTCGCCGTAGAAATAGTTGGTGGAGGATGTGCCGAGCACCTTGTTCGATTCGCTTTCAAAGGCATCGTCGAGTGGCTTGATTTTGTTGTTGCGAACCTCGTCAAGGATGTTCTGGTTGTTAGGGTCTGCCAAAAGGTCGTCGACGTCCTTGGCGGTGTAGAGCTTCTCGTCGCTGTCGCCTGCGGAGACCGTCACCATGTCGTCGTTGGTGGTTTCGGTACCCCTGGTGTCGTACTCATAGGGAATGGAAAGCAGACCAACCTCGGCAAAGGCGCTGCCTGCCTCGACGACGCGGACCGGCTTGCCGTCGGCCCCCGTCACGTTTTCGTCTAAGTTGATGTGCTCGTGGCCCGCGACCAGTGTATCGACCCCAACGAGCTTTGCGGCAAAGGTCTTGGCGTTGAGCGTGTGCGCGATGCAGACGATAACGTTGCAGCCCTCATCCTCGCGCAGTCGCTTGGCCTCGGCATTGATGGCGTCCGCCGCACCCGAGAACGACGTGCCCGCGACCAGGTCCGCGCGTAGCGAGGAGCCCAGCGACTCATCCATGGCTCCGACGACGCCGACCTTAATCTTGTAGTTAAACGTGGGGCTGCCCTCGCCGTCCTTCCAAGTGCGATTGAGCGTCTTGGTGATGCTCGAGCTCCATACGCCGTTCGAGGACGTTGCATTCGCGCAGAGCATGGCGAAAGGTGTACTGGTGGCACCATTGCCGGCCATCGTGCGAAGCTTGTCCGCGCCGTAGCTCCAGTCATGGTTGCCCGGTGTGGTCGCGTCGTAGCCGTTTGCGTAGAAGGTGTTCATGAGTTCGGCGATGCTCTTGCCCTCGCTCATGGTGGCAAAGGACTGCCCGTGGAAGGTGTCGCCTGCATCGAGCAGAAAGTCGGGGGCGTTGTTTTGAGCGCTATAGAGAACCGCCAGCCCGTCAAAGCCAATGGTGCCCGTGCCCTTGCTTGCGTTGTAGCTGTACTTGTAGCTGCCGTGGATGTCGTTGGTGTGCATGACGGTTACGGCGCCGTCAATAGCGGCGGGCAGGTTCCCCGCGAAAGCGAGGCTTGGGATGCCTGTGAGCGCGCCGGCAAACAACGCGGCAGCTAACGCAAGGCGGGGGAGTCTTTTCATGGCTGTCTCCTTACTCTTTAACAAAAACCACCACAAAGGTGCCTGTCCCCTTTGTGGTGGTTTTCTAGGTCGTTAGCTCAGCAGCATGCGGTCGTTGGCGAGCTCGCCGCCCGAGACCTCCTCGAACTTCTGCAGCAGGTCGGCCACGGTGAGCGACTTCTTCTCGTCGCCGGCCACGTCGTAGATCACATGGCCCTCGTGCATCATGATCAGACGGTTGCCCAGACGGATGGCGTCGTTCATGTTGTGCGTGACCATGAGCGTGGTCAGGTGGTTCTCGTCGACGATCTCCTCGGTCAGGTTGAGCACCTTAGAGGCCGTCTTGGGGTCGAGGGCCGCGGTGTGCTCGTCGAGCAGCAGCAGGCGCGGCCTGGTGAGCGTGGCCATCAACAGGGTGAGTGCCTGGCGCTGGCCGCCCGAGAGCAGGCCGACCTTGGCGTTGAGACGCGTGTCCAGACCAAGGTCCAGGCGCTTGAGCAGCTCAACGTACTCATCTTTCTCGGCCTTGGTGACGCCCCACGAAAGGCCGCGACGCTGGCCGCGACGCTTGGCGAGGGCCAGGTTCTCGGCGATTTGCATGTCGGCAGCGGTACCGCGCATGGGGTCCTGAAACACGCGGCCCAGGTACTTGGCGCGCTGCGACTCGCTCAGGCGCGAGATGTCGGTGCCGTCGAGCTCAATAACGCCCGAATCGAGCGGGTACACGCCGGCGATCATGTTGAGCAGCGTGGACTTGCCGGCGCCGTTGCCGCCGATCACGGTTACAAAGTCGCCGTCATTCAGGGTGAGGTCGACGCCGGTGAGCGCGCGCTTCTCGGTGACGGTGCCCTTGTTAAAGGTCTTCTTGACGTGCGAGAGCTTAAGCATCTGCCTCATCTCCCTTCGTGTAGGAGCTGCGGAGCTTATAGCGCTCCCAAACCACGGGTACGCACAGGGCCACAGCGACAATTACGGCGGAAAGCAGCTTCATGTCGTTGGCGTCCATGCCCAACTGCAGCACGATGGCGCGGATAAGGAAGTACACCACGGAGCCAAAGACGGCGGAGGCAAGACGGACGCTAAACTGCGTGAGGCCGCCGGGCAGCAGACGGCCGAGCACCTCACCGATAACAATGGCGGCAAGACCGATAACGATGGCACCGGTGCCCATACCAATGTCGGCATACTTTTGGCTCTGGCAGATGAGCGCGCCCGAAAGGCCGATGAGGGCGTTGGAGAGCACGAGGGCGATCATCTTGGTGGAGTTGGTGTTGACGCCCAGGGCGCGGATCATGTACTCGTTGTTGCCGGTGGCGCGCAGCGCCGAGCCAATCTCGGTGCCAAAGAACCAATACAGGATGGCAACGATAGCCACGGCGAGCAGGATGCCCAAGATGATGGCAACGGTGGACTGCGGCAGGCCGGTCATATTGCTGACGGCCGAAAACACGGTGCCCTTGGCAAGAATGGGCGTATTGGATTTGCCCATGATGCGCAGGTTGATGGACCACAGGCTGATCTGGGTGAGGATTCCGGCGAGGATCGCGGGAATCTCAAAGACGGTGGTCAGAATGCCCGTGACGGCGCCCGCGATGGCGCCGGCGCACATACCGGCCAGCACGGCGAACAGCGGGTCGACGTTGTTATTGACGATGAGCACAGCGCAGACGCAGCCGCCGAGGGCAAAGCTGCCGTCGCAGGTCATATCGGGAATGTCGAGCAGGCGGAACGTGATAAACACGCCAAGCACCATAATGCCCCAGAGGACGCCCTGCGAAACGGCGCCCTGCAATGCAATGAGCATGCTTCATACCTCCTAGGATAGGGTGGACACGTGATTCACCATAATAGCGGTAACAATGCATAGAAGAGTTACGGACAGACGTTTTGTTTTACCTGAAACAAGCAGGGCGGACGCCGGTCTACAGCGCCCGCCCCTGTGGCTCAGATATTGAATAACGCGGCTAAAGCGCGAGCACGGGCTCTAGACGCATGCTGCGTATGGCATTACGCGTCCAGGGCGGAAAGGTCGATGCCCAGGGCCTCGGCCATTTCGTCGTTCTTGACGACGACCAGGTCCTTGCTTGAGAGGTGCTTGATCGCCATGTCCTCGGGCTTGGCTTCGCCCTTCAGGATCTTGACGGCCATCTCGCCTGCGGCGTAGCCCAGATCCTCGTAGTTGATGGAGAGGGTGAACAGGCCGCCGGCCTTGCACATGCCCTCCTCGCCAGTCACGAAGGGGAGCTTGTTCTCCTTGCAGATCTGGCCGACCTGCGAGGCACCCGCGGCGATGGTGTTGTCGGTGGGGGAGTACAGCGCGTCGACCTTGCCCACGGCAGACTCGACGACGGACTGAATCTCGTTGGAGCTCGAGACGGTGAAGTCAGTGTACTCGAGGCCCAGCTTGTCGAGCTCTTTCTTGGCGGCCTTGATCTGGACGTCGGAGTTGGACTCGGCGGTGCAGTAGAGTAGGCCGACCTTCTTTACGTCGGGCAGGACCTTCTGCATCATCTCGAGCTGCTCGGCGACCGGGGTGAGGTCGGAAGCGCCCGTGACGTTGGTGCCCGGCTTGTCGTTGTCCTGTACCAGGCCGGAGGCGGCGTAGTCGGTGATGGCACAGCCCACGATGGGGATATCGGCCGTGGCGCCGGCGGCAGCCTGCGCGGCGGGTGTGGCGATGGCATAAATCAGGTTGACGTTGTCGCCCACAAACTTGTCGGCAATGGACTTACACGTGGACTGGTCGTTCTGGGCGTTCTTCTGGTCAATCTTGACCTTAAGGCCGCTCTCCTTGATGGCCTTGACAAAGCCGTCGTTGGCGGCATCGAGTGCGGAGTGCTCGGTGAGCTGCAGAACGCCGATGGTGTAGTCGGAACCGGCGGCAGCAGAGCCGGAACCAGAGTTGCCGCCGCATCCGGCGAGCGGGGCGAGCGCGAGCAGGCCGGCGGAGACCAGAAGGCTCCTGCGGCTGATGGTGATGTCCTTCATATCATTACCCCCAGTATAAAAATGGCTGGAAACACTGCACTGGGACAAAGTGCAAGTGGAACTATAGTAGCGCTGATGCCCATTTTTACAACAGCCTGGCGGGTTTTTTAATACAGAATCGGATGGGCGGTACGGGTAGTCGAATGGGCGGCGGAGGGTCTTATGCGGCGGAGGAGGCGTCGTCCTCGTCCAGGGCGGCGAAGAGCTTCTTGCCGTCGAGCAGGCGCGTGCTGACGTTCCTCATACGGGCGATCTCGACGGTGCGCAGCGTATCGTCGGTGCCTCGGGCGTCGTAGACCGTTCCCAGCAGATACGAGATGCCATCGCGCTGCCTGATGGCAAAGGGGCGGAGTGTCATCCGTGCTGCTTCGGTTTCGCCGCGTGTCGTGACGCTCGAAATATCAAAACTCACCGTGGTTCCGTGGTCGATGGCCTGCTCGACGAGCTCGCACGTGTCGATGCGCTTGATGGGCGTGCGTGTTGCCTTGGTAGCCTTGCTGTCTGCGCTTGGAGCGGGTTCGGGTGTATCGAGGTAGCCGCGAACGTCGGCGCTCGCCATGGCAACTAAGTGCTGCGCCATGCGCTTGCGGATAGCGATAGGCGTGGAGCGGTTGCGCATGACCATACCGTGGAGCCGGATGATCTCTTCATCGGTGAGCGGGCGGGTAAGAAGTTTGTAGCCCACGCCGCGTTTGTACTCAATTTCGTATCCGGCATGGCGAAGCGCGGAGATGGCGGTGTAGATGCTGCGCCGCGCCGCCGAGATGGGCATGCGGGCGGGGTCGTCGGGATGGGCGAGGCGCTGGATCAACTCATCGGAAAGCATGGCCTTGTCCTCGCCGGTGTTTTCGCTTAATAGTTGCAGGATTCGAACGGCGCGATAGGCTGCCATCGAGGCGGCGCCTCTCGTCGTGGTGTCGTAGGTTTCAACAGCGGCTTCGGTCATGGTGCCCACGTCCTTTCCGTTTTGGGTGGCGACGGTATGGAGCCTAGGACGTGGGGCTTTCCCAGGGGCGCAGGGCGCTCTGGGCGGTCGGTAGTCGTCGGCAAACGGCGGGTCGAGTTTTCAACAGCCCTGCTCGACTGACCAAAAACTTGCCAAAAGCTTGACGGATGCTGTTGAAAAAAGGGTCTCTCGCCGGATGTCGAGAGACGCTTATGCGATGAGCGTTGGCGTGTGGCGACGCGAGCTAGCGTCCGACGATTAGAAGTCGGCGTTGCCCACGGTGCGCGGGTGCGGCAGGACGTCGCGGATGTTGCCCACGCCGGTCAGATACATGACCAAGCGCTCGAAGCCCAGACCGTAGCCGGCGTGCTTGCAGGAACCGTAGCGGCGCAGGTCAAGGTAGTACTTGTACTGCTCGGGATTCATGCCCAGGTCCTTGATGCGGGCCTCGAGCAGATCCAGGCGCTCCTCGCGCTGGGAGCCGCCGATAATCTCGCCGATACCGGGAACCAGGCAGTCGGCGGCGGCGACGGTCTTGCCGTCCTCGTTCATGCGCATGTAGAACGCCTTGATCTCGGCCGGGTAGTCGGTCACGAAGGTCGGGCGCTTAAAGTGCTCCTCGGTCAGGAAGCGCTCGTGCTCGGTCTGCAGGTCGATGCCCCAGCTGACGGGGTAATCAAACTGGTGGCCAGCAGCGACTGCCTGCTCCAGGATCTCGACGGCCTCGGTGTAGGTAACGCGGGCAAAGTCGGAGTTGGCGACATGGTCCAGGCGCTCGAGCAGACCCTTGTCCACAAACTTGTTGAGCATATTGAGCTCGTCGGGGCAGGTTGCCATAACGTCCTTGAGGACATACTTGAGCATGGCCTCGGCGTTGTCCATGTAGTCGTTAAGGTCGGCAAAGGCCATCTCGGGCTCGATCATCCAAAACTCGGCGGCGTGGCGCGTGGTGTTGGAGTTCTCGGCGCGGAAGGTGGGACCAAAGGTGTACACGTCGCCAAAGGCCATGGCAAAGTTCTCGGCATTGAGCTGGCCGGACACGGTGAGGCTCGCATGCTTGCCAAAGAAGTCCTGGCTCCAGTCGACCTCGCCGGACTCGGTGAGGGGCGGATTTTTGGGGTCGAGCGTGGTCACGCGGAACATCTCGCCGGCGCCTTCGCAGTCACTCGTGGTGATGATGGGGGTGTTGACGTAGACAAAACCCTGCTCCTGGAAGAAGCGGTGGATGGCGGCAGCCGCGACAGAGCGGATGCGGAACACGGCGCGGAACAGGTTGGTGCGCGGGCGCAGGTGCTGCTGGGTGCGCAGGAACTCGACGGTTGCGCGCTTCTTCTGCAGCGGGTAATCCGGGGCGCTCGTGCCCTCGACCTCGATGGAAGTGGCAGAAAGCTCGAAAGGCTGGGGTGCATCGGGGGTCAGTTTGACGGTGCCGGTGCAAATGAGTGCGGCCGAGACGTTTTGATGTGCGATTTCGTCGTAGTTGTCGAGTGCCTCGCGGTTCATGACGACCTGCAGGTCGCGGAAGCAGCTGCCGTCGTTGAGCGTAACAAAGCCAAAGTTCTTCATGTCGCGGACGGACTTGACCCAGCCGGCGACGGTGACGGTTTGGCCGCCGAGCGACTCGGCATCGGCATAGAGCTGCGCGATTTTGGTGCGGTTCACGTATCCTCCCATAACGGTTGAATGATAGTTATCCATACAGTTCGATATTCTAGCAGCTCGGCTCATTTGGGCTATACAGATAAGGCATTGGCGGGATGGTTTTTCAAACGAAAAGCGCCCGCGGCCTAATGGTCGTGGGCGCTCGACGAGGTGCCTTTTGGCTGTGTGGTGCGGGGCCTGGCTACTTGGTCTTGGCTACCAGCAGCGGGTCGCCAAGCTTGACGAGCGGGTTGCCGCCGATAAGCGTTCCGGACTCGCCGACATGGTCGATGCTCTTAAGACGATCGAGCTCGGAGACGATGACGGTCACGATGTCCTCGTGACCAGCGGCCTTAATGGCCTCGCGGTCGAAGCTGATGAGCGGCTGGCCTGCCTTGACCACATCGCCCATCTCGACAAAGCGGGCAAAACCCTTGCCGTTCATTTCCACGGTGCCCAGGCCAACATGGATGAACACGCGAAGACCGTCCTCGGTGATCATGCCGATGGAGTGGTTGGTGACAGTGGTGGCGCCGATGCGGCCGTTGGCGGGCGCATAGATGGTGCCGGTAATGGGCTCGATGCCATAGCCCTGGCCAAGCATGCCCGAGGCGATCGTCTCGTCGGGAACCTCGTCCAGGTTGACGAGCACGCCGTTGACGGGGGCGTAGATGACGCCTTCGCGGGTAGCGAAGCTTGCTGCGGGCGGAACGGACGCCTCGCCGGTCGAGGTGAAGGTGGACTTAAGCGAATCGAGCAGACCCATAGTTGCCTCCAACTTAAATAGGCGCATATCGCGCGTTTGGTTTGCCGGAAACGTTTCGCATGTGTTTCGCGGCTTGGTCAACGCCCCTATTTTACGCTGCTCAACGATACCTCTGAACTGGGATTATGTGATATATCAGTTGAAGGGAAACTTATTGCCGGAGTGTTTCTGCGCCACGGGTTCAAGTGGGGTACGCTTGAAGGCGAAAAACAAGGGCGCATAATTTGCGCGAAGGGAGCACATATGATTGTCGAGAACCATGCGCTGTGGGGCGAGGAGCCGACCGAGGAATATCCGGCGACGTTTACGTATTTGGGTGCCGAGCCGCTGCCCGACAAGCCCAATGGCCGCCGCCCCGCGGTGATCATCTGCGGCGGAGGCGGGTTTACGCATATCGCTCCGCACGAGCAGGACCCGGTGGCGTTTGCGTTTTTGGATCACGGTTACCAGACCTTTGTGCTCAACTATGTCACGAGTTCTACGGGTGACGTGAGCTTTCCGCACCCGCAGGCAGATCTTGCCAAGATGGTCGCCACGGTGCGCGCCAACGCCGACGAGTGGCATGTCGATCCTAAGCGTGTGTGCGTCGTGGGATTCTCGGCGGGCGGCATGATCTGTGCTTCGCTGGCAACGCAATGGAAGACTGGTCCCTTCGCGGGCTTGGCAGGGGCGCGTCCGGACGACATTCGTCCCGATGCCGTGGTGCTGGGCTATCCATTGCTCGACTTTGCCTATGTGCGTGACATGCAGACGCGCGATCCGCGCATTGACTTGCGTGTGCCCAAGACGGGCGGCAAGACGGGACGCGATTTGCTCAACGACTACCTGTCGATGGTGACGGGCGGCGAGGCAACTGACGAGCATCTGGCCGACATCTGCCCCACCACGCATGTTTCGCGTCAGATGCCACCGACCTTTGTGTGGGGCGTGTCCGACGACAAGACGGCGCCGATCGCGCAGGTCTACCCGTTTGCGCAGCGCATGGCCGAGGAGGGCGTTGCATGCGAGATGCACGTCTTCGACCAGGGTGGTCACGGCCTTTCGCTCGGCAACGCCAACACCGCGGTCGACAACGAGGACAAGCAGGTGGCGGTCCGCCCCTGGATCCGCCTAGCCTTCCGCTTCCTGGAGCGCCATCTGTAAGAGGACGGGCATCCCAGCCCTTCAATAACTTGCGGTGAAATAGCTCCGATCTGGGGCATCAACCAGCCCATCCAGGAACTATTCCACCGCAACTTCGTTTTTGATGCCCCGCCCGGAAACTGCGTCCCAGTTTTGCCTTTCAAGGTGGGACGCAGTTTCCCATAGGGCCTCGACTGGGAAAGCGCGTCCCGTTTCGAGCGGGGATTCTGGGATGCATTTTCCGTAAGAGGCCTGTTAGGGAAACCATATCCCGTTTCGAGCCAGAATTCTGGGATGTAGTTTCCCCGAGAGGCCTCATCGGGAAACTATGGCCCTGAACTCTCCTGCCTGTCCCCATCGCACCGATCTGTCGATTGAACGTCGTTGTGTGTTCGCGCTATCATGCATGGTTACAATTGGTTAGCCATGGCAAACGGTTAGCCATGGTGAACATAAATACAACGCCCTGTGGGCGCCGGGGGAGGAACACGGACGTGAAGCTCGATACACTCGAGATTGGAAAGGACGCCGTTGTCGCATCGGTGGCATCGGACGATCAGGCACTCCGACAGCATATTTTGGACATGGGTCTAACGCCGGGCACCGAAGTCACCATGATGAAGTACGCCCCCATGGGCGATCCGCTCGAGATCCGCCTGCGTGGCTACGAGTTGACACTGCGCAAGGACGATGCCGCTCGCATCGAGCTCGTGGGTATTCACGACACCGATACGGGTCCGCGCGCTAACGCCGCAATCGGCACGACGGAGCATCCGGCCCTGGGCGAGGGGACGTATTCGCCCCGTGCGGCAAAGACGGCCGTGCCCGAGGGCGCGCCGCTGCACTTTGCCCTCGCCGGCAACCAAAACTGCGGCAAGACCACGTTATTCAACCAGCTGACGGGCTCCAACCAGCACGTCGGTAACTTTCCCGGCGTGACGGTCGACCGCAAAGATGGCACCATCCGTAACCATCCCGAGGCGAGCGTTACCGACCTGCCCGGCATTTACTCCCTGTCGCCGTACACAGGCGAGGAGGTCGTGAGCCGTCAGTTCATCCTCGACGAGCGTCCGGACGCCATCATCGACATCATTGACGCCACCAACATCGAGCGCAACCTGTACCTGACACTGCAGCTCATGGAGCTTGACCGTCCTATGGTCATCGCGCTCAACATGATGGACGAGGTGACCGCCAACGGCGGCGCCGTGGACGTCAACCTGCTCGAGAGCCTGTTGGGCGTGCCCGTTGTTCCCATTAGCGCTGCCCGCAACGAGGGTATCGGCGAGTTGGTGGACCACGCCCTGCACGTGGCGCGGTTCCGCGAGCGCCCTGGTCGCCTGGACTTTTGTGCGCCCGACGGCCCGGACGGCGGTGCGCTGCATCGCTGCATCCACGGCATTGCTAACCTGATCGAGGACCATGCCGTGACGGCGCACATCCCGGTGCGCTTTGCGGCGACCAAGCTGGTTGAGGGCGACGAGCTGGTAACCGAGGCGCTTCACCTGGATCGCAACGAGCTCGACGCTATCGAACACATCATCACCCAGATGGAGGGCGAGGCCGGCACCGACCGCCTGTCTGCGCTGGCCGATATGCGTTTTAGCTTTATCGGCGACGTGTGCGGGCGTTGCGTCGTCAAGCCGCACGAGAGCCGCGAGCACGTGCGCTCCGTCAAGATTGACCGCATCCTGACAGGTCGTTACACAGCCATTCCGGCGTTTCTGGTGATCATGGGCCTCGTCTTTTGGCTGACGTTTGGCGTGATCGGCGCGGCGTTGCAGGGACTCATGGAGGACGGTATCGCTGCCATCATCGCCTCGGCCGATGCGGGCCTCAAGGTGTTCGGTACCAACGACGTGGTGCGCTCGCTGGCTGTCGACGGCGTGCTTACGGGTGTGGGCAGCGTGCTGACCTTCCTGCCGATTATCGTCGTGCTCTTCTTGTTCCTCTCCATTCTGGAAGACTCGGGCTACATGGCGCGCGTGGCCTTTGTCATGGATAAGGTGCTGCGTCGCTTTGGCCTGTCGGGCCGTAGCTTTGTGCCCATGCTCGTCGGTTTTGGCTGCACCGTGCCGGCTATCATGTCAACCCGTACGCTCCCATCTGAGCACGACCGCAAGATGACCGTCATGCTCACGCCGTTCATGAGCTGCTCGGCCAAGCTGCCGGTCTACGGCTTGCTGTGCGGGGCGTTTTTCCCGCAGGCGACGGTTCCCGCCATGGTCTCGCTCTATCTGATCGGTATCGTGGTCGGCTGCATCGCGGCTTTGGTGCTCAACCGCACGGCATTTAAGGGCGACCCGGTGCCGTTTATCATGGAGCTGCCCAATTACCGCTTGCCGAGCGTCAAGACGACGGTGATGCTGGCATGGGATAAGGCCAAAGACTTTATTACCAAGGCCTTTACCATTATCTTTGCCGCTACGGTGGTCATCTGGTTCCTGCAGACGTTCGATATCCGCTTTAACGTGGTCGCCGACCAGTCGCAAAGCCTGCTTGCCGGTCTGGGCAGCATCATCGCGCCGGTGTTGGCCCCGCTCGGCTTTGGCGACTGGCGCGCCTCGACGGCGCTCGTCACCGGACTTATCGCCAAGGAGAGCGTCATCTCGACGCTCACGGTGCTTTTGGGTGCAACCTCGCCCGCGGCATTGTCAACCATGTTTTCGCCGTTTACCGCCTACGTGTTCTTGGTCTTTACGCTGCTGTACCCGCCTTGCGTGGCCGCTATCGGCGCTGTCAAGAGCGAGTTGGGCGCGCGCTATGCCGTGGCCGTATTCGCGTTTCAGGTTGCCGTTGCCTGGATCGTGGCGTTTGTCGTGCATTCGGCGGGCATATTGCTGGGGTTGGCTTAGTTATGAATTGACGGCGCAACCTCTGTGTATCGAATTGTTTTCGGCCTCGCATCTGTACTGACGGATGCGGGGCCGTTGCTATATAATCGCCTCCGCTCAAAACGATTGGAGACGTTATATATGACTCAGACAAGGCAAGACGGCATCACGCTCAAGCAGTGGCTCCCACTCGTCGGGCTCACCTGCTGTGCGTTCGTGTTCAACACGTCGGAGTTTATGCCCATCGGCCTTTTGACTGATATCGCCGCGTCGTTCTCGCTCACCGAGGCCCAAGCTGGCATCATGATCTCGGTCTATGCCTGGGGCGTCATGCTGCTGTCGTTGCCACTCATGGTGTTTGCCTCGCGTTTTGAGTTCAAGCGGATGCTGCTGGGCGTGCTTGCCGTGTTCTCGCTGGGCCAGTTCCTGTCCGCCGTGGCGCCCACCTATCCCATCCTGGTCTGCGCACGCCTGGTGGTTGCCTGCGCGCATGCCGTGTTCTGGTCGGTCGCCTCGATCATGGCGTCGCGTCTGGTTGACACGCGCCATGGGGTGCTCGCCATCAGCATGATCGCTACGGGCTCGTCCATCGCGCAGATCTTTGGCCTGCCGCTCGGTCGCGCCATTGGCTTGGCCGTGGGCTGGCGCATGACGTTTGCCGTGGTCGGGGGCCTCTCAGCCATCGCGGTCGCCTACCAGGCAGCGGTGTTCCCGGCCATGCCGGCGGGTGAGCGCTTTACCGTCAAACAGCTGCCCGAGCTGCTCAAGAACCCGCTCCTCATCGCGCTCTACGCAGTCACGGTCTTCATGGCGACCGGCTATTACGCAAGCTACAGCTATATCGAGCCCTTCCTGGCGCAGGTCGCGCACGTCGATGCGGGCGCCATTACCATGACGCTGACGGCGTTTGGCTGCTCTGGTCTGCTCGGAAGCTGGCTGTTTGGCCGCCTGTTCGATGGGCATCGCTTCCCGTTCTTGGCTATCACGCTCTCCGGCGTGCCGGTGGCCCTGCTGCTCATGGGGCCGGCCGCATCGTCGCTCGTGACAGTGCTTGCCGTCTGCGCACTGTGGGGTTGCTGCGCCACGGCCTTTAACGTGGCGTTTCAGGCCGAGCTCATCAAGCACACGCCGGCAGATTCGTCGGCCGTCGCCATGTCGATCTTCTCGGGCCTGTTCAACCTCGGTATCGGCACGGGTACCGCGATCGGCGGAGCCGTGGTTTCGGGTCCCGGTATCGCCTGGATCGGCTTTGTGGGCGGGGCGATTGCCGTCGTGGGCGTTATCCTCGCCATCACCGTGCTGTTTCCGGCCATACGTCGCGCCAAGCCCGTCGCCTAATCACGTCCCCTCATCAGTTGCGGTGGAATAGTTCCTGTTTAAGGCTTCTGAAGGCCCAGACAGGAACTATTCCACCGCAACTTATTTTGGGGGAGAGGATACAAGCTGGGCATACAATGGATGTCGTTGTGTTGAGCTTACCGGGAGGCTGTTATGTGGGCATACGAGACGACGTTCTATCAGATCTATCCGCTGGGCTTTTGCGGGGCTCCGCGCGAAAACGCCGCGCCCGTTGCCGAGGATGAGCTCGCCCAGGCTGCCAACGCCGCGCCCAACCCCGATGCTCCTATCATGAAGGTCGCCCAATGGGCCGACTACATGCAGGAACTCGGCGTTGGCGCTGTGCTCATCAACCCACCGCTCGAATCTGATAGCCACGGCTACGATACACGCAGCCTGCGCCATATCGACCGTCGCCTGGGTGGGGACGCCGACTTTGCCGCCGTATGCGACACGCTGCATGCCCATGGCATCCGCGTGGTGCTCGATGCCGTCTTCAACCACGTCGGCCGCGGTTTTTGGGCCTTCCGCGATGTGCAGGAGCGCAAGTGGGACTCGCCGTACAAGGACTGGTTCCACATTAGCTTTGACGGCGATTCCTGCTATGGCGATGGCTTTTGGTACGAGGGCTGGGAAGGCCATTTTGAGCTTGTGAAGCTCAACCTGCAAAATCCCGCTGTGGTCGATTACCTGCTTGAGTCCGTGCGCCGCTGGGCCGAAGTCTTTGGCGTCGACGGTCTGCGCCTGGACGTCGCCTATATGCTCGATCGCGATTTTATGCGCCGCCTGCATACTTTTACCCGTGAGCTCAAGTCCGACTTTGTGCTGATTGGTGAGACGCTCCACGGCGACTACAACCAGATCGTCAACGACGAGATGCTCGACTCCTGCACCAACTACGAGTGTTACAAGGGCCTTTACTCCAGCTTTAATTCGGTCAACATGTTCGAGATTGCCCATTCGTTGCATCGCCAGTTTGGCGGCGATCCGTGGTGCATCTACCGCGGCAAACACCTGCTGTCGTTTGTCGACAACCACGATGTGCCGCGCCTGGCGAGCATCCTTACCGACAAGTCCTGCCTGCGCCCCGCCTATGGCATGCTGTTTGGCATGCCGGGCATCCCGTGCGTCTACTACGGCAGCGAGTGGGGAATTGCTGGCGAAAAGGGCGGCCCCGATGGCGACTGGGCGCTGCGACCTGCGCTCGATGAGCCTGCGCCCAACGAGCTGACGGCCTTCATCAAGCAGCTCACGCACCTGCGCTCGGCCGACGACGCGGCGGCCCGTGCTCTCAACTACGGTGCCTATCGCAACGTGGTGATCCAGAACAAGCAGCTGCTGTTCGAGCGCGCCTGCGACGACGCGACGGTGCTTGTGGCGGTCAATGCCGTGAACGAGCCCTATACCTTTGGAGCCGGCGAACTCAACGGCTCCTTCGTCGACCTGCTTGCCGACGATGCTCCCACGGTCGAGCTGACGGGTACCCTTGAGCTTGCACCCTACGAGGTGCGCTATCTGCTGAGGGCCTAGCTCGTGGCCGCGCCGGACGAGGGCTATCAACATATTGAGCATGGGTTTGAACCCGTGTTTGACGAGCGCTCGCGCGTTTTGGTGCTCGGGTCGTTTCCCTCGGTGCTTTCGCGTGCCAATGCCTTTTATTACGGTAACCCTCAGAATCGCTTTTGGCGCGTGATGGCCGCATGCCTCGGTGTGCCCGTGCCGCCCAACGAGGGCGACCCTTTGGCAAGCGGTGAGCCTGCGACGCTCGACGCCTCGATTGTCGCCAAGCGCTCCATGCTGCTGAACGGCGGCGTAGCCCTGTGGGACGTGATCGAGAGCTGTGACATTAAGGGCTCGAGTGACGCGAGCATTCGCAACGTTGTGCCGGCACATATCGAGCGCATTACCGGCGCAGCTCCCATTGAGCAGGTGATATGCAACGGAGGTACGGCGGGGCGCCTTTATAAGCGCTATCTACAGGAGCGGACGGGTCTGTCCGCTGTCGTATTGCCGTCAACTAGTCCCGCCAATGCCGCCTGGCGTCTGGAGCGTCTTGTTGAGCGTTGGCACGAAGCCGTTGGCTGGGCCGCTCTCTAATTTAGATATCTGATTGGGCGCGGGCGCCGAGGCGTTTCAGAACGCCTCGCCAGATCGGCGCGGGCACGGCTGGCTCGGCGCAAATCATGCCGTCGACGTTGACGTTGACGGCATTGCCGCCGCCAAGTCGCTGCGCATGCTCAATGGAGCATCCCATGCGCACAGCGCCCACAAGCTTATCCATCGCTTCCGAAAATGGTCGGCGCAAGAGGCCCATACGCGGGGAGTGGAGAAGCGCCGCAATACCGCTGCCGGCACAGACGACAACGCCGCCACACCACAATTGGTCATGGCGCTCACATGCCTTGTGCAGACGAACGGCGGTCCCGCGCGCCTGCTTAGCGCCCTCTTGTGCGGCTCGAATCGCGGCATAGACGCGCGTTCCCGTACCGCCAAAGCGTTCAAGCGCCTGCTCGATAGCTGTCAACGTCTCATCGTCAGCCATATCTTCAATGGCCAGCACCATGCCATCGACTGCACCGGCATCATCCGCCTCCAAATCGACCGGGCGGGGGAGCGCGGTGCCGGAAAGCTGGGTATAGGCGGCGATGGCATCCTGCAGGTCCCAAAGCAAAAACTCAAGATCGGCGTTATCGGGAATACTGATATATGCAATGGTTTGCAGCGTTTTTGGTACATCCCCGCGCGCGGTCGTCTCCATGCCGCCTCCTTTCCGGTTGGTTTCCGTTTAGGTTACACCGTTTGACGGCGCTCCGCCGCGCTATCCTAGTGCAACCCTTACGAAAGGAACGCCATGCGTCTGCCCATGAATACCTCGCTTGCCACGCTCAAGCCCTCCGGCATCCGTCGGATTAACGCGCTCGCTGCCCAGCACCCAGGGTGCATTGCGCTTGCGCTCGGCGAGCCCGATTTTTCCACGCCCGATGTGATTAGCGCCGAGGTGACCTCTTCGTTGGACCGCGGCGACACACACTATCCGCCCAACAACGGTCGCCCCGCTCTGCGCGAAGCGCTGTCTGCCTACATGGGGGATGCGGGCCTTACGTTTTCGGCCGACGAGGTCATCCTGACCGACGGCGCGACCGAGGCCCTGTCGGCAACATTCATGGCTATGCTCAACCCCGGCGACGAGGTCATCATCCCCACGCCGGCCTTTGGCCTATACGAGAGCATCGTCGTGGCCAACCACGTCAAAGCGGTCTTTTTGGATACGGAGCCTACGCAATTCCAGATTGACGAGGACGCACTTCGTGCCTGCGTAACGCCGGCGACCAAGGCTATCGTCATCTGCTCGCCCAACAATCCTACGGGATGCATCCTCGACGCGGCATCGCTCGACGCCGTGGCACACGTGGCGGAGCAGGCGGGCATCTACGTGGTCTGCGACGACGTATATAACCGCCTGGTCTACGTGGACGGCTACGAGCGATTTGCCCAGCGCCACCCGGAGCTACGCGAGCAGACGGTGGTCATCGAGAGCTTCTCCAAGCCCTGGGCCATGACCGGCTGGCGCTTAGGTTGGCTCGCAGCCGCAGCCCCCGTCATCGCCGAGATCGCAAAGGCCCACCAATACCTAGTATCGAGCGCCGTCTCCTTTGAGATGGACGCCGCGGCCCGAGCCCTGACCGTCGACCCAACCCCCATGCTCAAAGTCTACCGAGCCCGTCGCGAACGCGTACTCGCAGCCTTAAACGCCATGGGCCTCGACGCAGTAGAGCCCGCAGGAGCCTTCTACACTTTCCCGAGCATCAAAAAGTTCGGCCTAACCAGCGAAGACTTCTGCATCAAAGCCATCAAAGAGGCAAGCGTAGCCCTAGTTCCCGGAAACTGCTTCGGAACCGAAGGCCACATCCGCCTAAGCTACTGCGTCTCCGACAAAGATCTGGACGAAGGCCTCCGCCGCCTGTCCACCTTCATTTCAACCTTATAGCCCAACGGGACGCAACACATCAGCCCACCGACCCAAGCATTATGAGTGGGGCGCGTCGCTCAACGGACACGAGGATTCGCAGCAAAGTTACCGCAGCTCCGGTCCGAGGGGCCGGGTTGAGATTTTCGTAGATTCCGCACGAGCCGAAGAGCACTTAATGTGCTCTTCGTGCGAGCCAGGACTTGACCGAGCGAAAATCTCAACCCGGCCCCTCGGACCGGAGCGTATGCAGGGTTTGTGTACGAATCCTCGCGCCCGTTGACCGACGCCGGGGTCCCCGCCATAATACTTTCGGTTCACGCACGAATCCGCTGCCAGAGACAGCCGGTGCAAACGGGCATTGCCCGCGAGCTTAATGGGATATCCCGCCAGCCGAGGTGGTCGAGTAGATATGTCTTCTCGCCCCCGTCGCTCATGCAGCGCGGGGGCTTTCTTTTTGGACATGCCCCCGTCACGTCCTTGTGGCGGACCGTGCCCGGAAAGAATTCGAGGAGGTGTAATTCATGCCCCAGCAGTACAAAATCGACAAGGTTGCAGAGATCGAGTCCCGTATCGCCGAGAACGCCGGTCTGTTCGTCGTCAACTACAACGGTCTGACGGTTAAGCAGGCTCAGGAGCTGCGTCATCAGCTTCGCGAGTGCGGCGCCGAGATGAAGGTCTACAAGAACAACCTGGTCAAGATCGCTCTCAAGAACCAGGAGCAGCCCGAGCTCGACGAGATCCTCGCCGGCCCCGTCGCTTATGTGTTCTACGAGACCGAGCCGGTCGAGGCCGCTAAGACCCTTAAGGACTTCTCCGCTAAGTCCAAGGGCGTCCTTGAGATCAAGGGCGGTATCTCCGACGGCAAGGCCGTTTCCGCTGATGATGTTAAGGCTATCGCCGAGCTGCCCACCAAGGACCAGCTTCTCGGCCAGATCGCCGGTCTCATCTCCGGTTTCGCTCGCGACATCGCTGTCTGCGTCAACGGCGTTTCCTCTGGTCTCGCTCGTTCGATCCAGCAGGTCTCCGAGCAGAAGGCAGCCTAGTCGCTGTTTTCACCCGCGGCGGCAACGCCGCACCCCTGGCGCATTCGCGCCGTGTTTTAACTGATCTCCGTGCACAGACACGGAAACCGAAAGGACTTAGAAATGGCTAAGCTTACCACCGATGAGATCATCGATGCTCTTAAGGAAATGACCCTTCTCGAGGCTTCCGAGCTCGTCAAGGCTATCGAGGACACCTTCGGCGTTTCCGCCGCTGCTCCTGCCGCTGTTGTCGCCGCTCCCGCTGCTGGCGCTGCTGAGGCCGAGGAGAAGACCGAGTTTGACGTCGTGCTCGAGGGCTTCGGCGACAACAAGATCCAGGTCATCAAGGCCGTCCGTGAGCTCACCAACCTTGGCCTGAAGGAGGCCAAGGAGGTCGTCGAGGGCGCTCCCAAGGCTGTTCTCGAGGGTGCCAAGAAGGAGGACGCCGAGGCTGCCAAGGAGAAGCTCGAGGCTGCTGGCGCTGCTGTCACCCTCAAGTAATCAGGCTTTCTCGCCAGATTTCTTTGCAGACGGGGTTCGCATTGCGAGCCCCGTCTTTTTCGTTTTGATCCCTCTATTTTGTTGGCTCGGCATACAAATTGCTGCTGCTTGCGGTGCTTTGGGGTCGCTACCGTTGGGCGATAAAATTGCACCATTCGAGCAATAATTTGCGTTGACCTGCTGAAGAATGGCGCTTGCCTACATTAACGTTAATTAACGGCGGTAAGATAAACCGGTATCGCAATTTGGTCTGCGGCCGCCGTGCCGCACGCACAGGGCGCATCCTGCGCCTGCGAAAGGATCCCTGAATACTATGAAGGCAATCATCCCCGCCGCCGGTCTTGGCACGCGTTTTCTGCCTGGCACTAAGTGCACGCCCAAAGAGATGCTGCCGGTGCTCGACAAGCCCGTCATTCAGTATGTCGTTGAGGAGGCGCTCGACCCCGAGGAGGTCGACGATGCCATCATCGTTACTTCTCCCGGCAAGCCCGAGCTGCTGAACTACTTCCAGCCCGATCGCTCGCTCGAGAACCTGCTGCGCGAGCGCGGCAAGAACGCCTATGCCGATGCCGTCGCCCACGCTGGCGGTATGCCGGTCGACTTCCGTTATCAGTACGAGCCCAAGGGCCTCGGCCATGCTATCCGCTCTGCTGCCGACGCCGTGGCAGGGGAGAACTTCCTGGTTCTTCTGGGCGACTACGTTGTGCCTAACCGCGACATCTGCGACAAGATGCTCGCCGTTTCCAAGGAGCACGGTGGCGCTTCGGTTATCGCCGTCGCTGCTTGCTCGCCCGAGGAAGTCAGCCGCTACGGCGTTATCGCCGGCGAGCGCGTCGGTTCGCTCGAGGGCGCCGAGGACGTTGCCGATGCAGAGCCGGGCGCTGTCTGGCGTATCGGCGGTCTGGTCGAGAAGCCCGCTCCCGAGGCTGCTCCGTCCAACCTGTACATCGTCGGCCGCTATCTGCTGAGCCCGCTGGTCATGGACCTGCTGGCAGATCAGCAGGCCGGCAAGGGCGGCGAGATCCAGCTCACCGACGCCATGGCCCGTTCGCTCGACCGCGAGGCCATGTATGCCGTCGTCATCGACCCGCTGTCGGGCTACGACACCGGCACTCCCTCTGGCTGGATGGCCACCAACGCCCTCATGGCTGCAAGCGATCCCCGCTTTGCCGGCGCCTTCTGGGACGCCATCGACGAGCGCGGCGGATTGATGCGCAAGTAAGCCTTCGGACATCGACATTTACGGGCGCGGACCTCGGTTCGCGCCCGTTTTTTATAAGAGCTGCGATTGCCGGCTCTCTGTTCACAGAAAATATATGAACATATGTTCGATACACATACATCTACCTGCGTGTTTTCTGTCGAAAAACTTTGCTACTCCAAAAACTCAATCGCGTCAAGGCTTTTCTTGCCCAACGGTCGCTACCTGATAAACTATTAGGTTGCGATAACTGGCGAAGCTATGCCTCGCCAACCCACCGAGCATTTCCGTGAAGGAGGAAAAACCTGGTGACCTACGCATACACTGCCACTGAGCGCAAGCGCGTCAGCTTCGGGAAAATCCCGGAGGCCATGGAGCTCCCCAACCTTATCTCTGTTCAAAGGGAATCCTTTGAGCGTTTTAAGGACGAGGGCCTTCGTGAGGCGTTCAAGGAATCCAGCCCCATCCAGAGCCAGAACCATGTTCTCGAGGTTACCTTCGGCGAGCATCAGTTCGGCGACCCCGCGCACACCGTTGAGGAGTGCCGCGAGAAGGACATGACCTATCAGGCCCCGCTTCTGACCGACGTCCGTCTCACCAACAAGGAGACCGGCGAGATCAAGGAGCAGCTCGTCTTCATGGGCGACTTCCCCATGATGACTGATCAGGGCACCTTCATCATCAACGGTACCGAGCGTATCGTCGTCTCGCAGCTCGTCCGCTCCCCGGGCGTGTACTACAGCTCCGAGATGGATTCGGGCAAGCAGATCTACAAGGCCCAGATCATCCCGTCCCGCGGTGCCTGGCTTGAGTTTGAGGTCGACAAGCGCGACCAGCTCATGGTCTCCATCGACCGTAAGCGCAAGCAGAGCGCCACGATGTTCCTGCGCGCCCTTGGCATCGCCGTCACCAACGACGACATCATCGAGCTGCTCGGCAACTCCGATGTGATTAAGCGCACCCTGGAGCGCGACACCGCCCTCACCCGCGAGGACGCCCTTATCGAGATCTACCGTCGCCTGCGCCCGGGCGAGCCTCCCACCGTGGACGCTTCCCGCAGCCTGCTCGAGGGCCTGCTCTTCAACCCGCAGCGCTACGATCTGGCCCGCGTCGGTCGTTACAAGGTCAACAAGAAGCTCAACCTCACCACCGAGGAAGAGGTCACGGTGCTCACCGACGAGGATATCGTCGCGACGCTGCGCTACCTCCTGTCCCTCGCTGCCGGCGAGCAGGGCTTCAAGGTCGACGACATCGACCACTTCGGCAACCGCCGCATCCGCACCGTCGGCGAGCTCGTCGCCAACCAGTTCCGTATCGGCATGAGCCGTATGGAGCGCGTCGTCCGTGAGCGCATGAGCTCCCAGGACATCGACGAGATTACCCCGCAGTCGCTCATCAACATCCGTCCGATCGTGGCCTCCATCAAGGAGTTCTTCGGTTCCTCGCAGCTCTCGCAGTTCATGGACCAGGCGAACCCCCTGACCGGTCTGACCCACAAGCGCCGTCTGTCCGCACTCGGCCCTGGCGGTCTTGCCGGCCACAAGTCCGGCTCCAGCCGCCGCACCAACGTGCCGACGGCCGTCCGCGACGTTCACAACTCGCACTACAGCCGCATGTGCCCGATCGAGACCCCCGAAGGCCCCAACATCGGCCTGATCGGCTCGCTCGCTCTCTACGCCCGCGTCAACGAGTACGGCTTCATCGAGGCTCCGTTCCGTCGCGTCGAGAACGGCGTTGCCACCGACCAGATCGACTGGATGACCGCTGACGAGGAAGAGAAGCACGTCATCGCGCCGGCCAACACGCCGCTCGATCCCAAGACCAACGAGTTCATCACGACCGATGCCGAGGGCAAGATCGTCCGTCCGTACACCGTGATCGCCCGTACCCGCGACTTCGACGGCTCCTTCGGCGCTCCCGCCGACGTGCCTGTCGAGGACGTCGACTACATGGACGTCTCGCCGCGTCAGATGCTCTCCGTCGCAGCCACGCTGATTCCGTTCCTCGAGCACGACGACGCTAAGCGTACGCTCATGGGCGCCAACATGCAGCGTCAGGCCGTGCCGCTGGTTCACCCCGCCGCTCCCTATGTCGGTACCGGCATGGAGCGTCGCGCCGCTCTGGACTCCGGCGAGGTCACCCTGGCCAAGAACGCCGGCGAGGTCATCTTTGCCGACGCCGCCAAGATCATCGTCAAGCATGCCGGCGGTATGGACGAGTATCACCTGGCCAAGTACCAGCGCTCCAACCAGTCCACCTGCATCAACCACCGTCCGCTCGTTCGCGTCGGTGACACCGTTGAGCAGGGCGAGCCTCTGGCCGATGGTCCTTCGACCGATCACGGCGAGCTCGCACTGGGCCAGAACCTCACCGTGGCCTACATGCCGTGGGAAGGCTTTAACTACGAGGACGGTATCGTCGTGTCCGAGCGCCTGGTGGCCGAGGACCTGCTGACGACCATCAACATCACCCGTCACGAGATCGACGCCCGCGACACCAAGCTCGGCCCCGAGGAGATCACCCGCGAGATCCCGAACCTCTCCGAGGATATGCTTGCCAACCTCGACGAGGACGGCATTATCCGCATCGGCGCCGAGGTCGGCCCTGGCGACATCCTGGTCGGCAAGGTCACGCCTAAGGGCGAGAGCGCTTTGACCGCCGAGGAGCGCCTGCTGCGCGCCATCTTCGGTGCCAAGGCCCACGACGTCCGCGACACCTCCCTTAAGATGCCTCACGGCGCTTACGGCCGCGTCATCGACGTTGTCCGCTTTAGCCGCGAGAACGGCGACGACCTGGCCCCCGGCGTCAACGAGCAGGTGCGCGTCTACGTCGCCCAGCGCCGTAAGATCCAGCAAGGCGATAAGATCGCCGGCCGCCACGGCAACAAGGGTGTTATTTGTAACGTCCTGCCGGTCGAGGACATGCCCTACATGGCTGACGGTACCCCAATCGACGTTATCCTCAACCCGCTGGGCGTTCCTTCGCGTATGAACGTCGGCCAGCTGCTCGAGTGCCACCTTGGCTGGGCTGCCGCCTGCGGTTGGGATACCGAGCAGG
Organism: uncultured Collinsella sp.; assembly: GCA_900540095.1. Classification (GTDB taxonomy): domain Bacteria; phylum Actinomycetota; class Coriobacteriia; order Coriobacteriales; family Coriobacteriaceae; genus Collinsella. Next base: position 18,601 of record UQEO01000003.1, on the reverse strand, counting down.
CCGACTCCGACAAGTACGTCCCCGGTCCGTTCTTCACCGCCACGCCTGTCTTCGACGGCGCCAAGGAGGACGAGATCGCCGAGGTCATTCGACGCGCCAACAAGAACATGCTCAACAAGGCCACCGCTGCCTTTGGCGATCACATGCGTCCCGAGTTCGTCACCCAGCTTGACGAGCGCGGCAAGACCCGTCTGTTCGACGGCCGCACCGGCGAGGAGTTCCGCGAGCCCATTACCGTGGGTACGTCCTACATCCTCAAGCTCGGCCACATGGTCGACGACAAGATCCACGCCCGTTCGACCGGCCCTTACAGCTTGGTTACCCAGCAGCCTCTGGGCGGCAAGGCCCAGTTCGGCGGCCAGCGCTTCGGCGAGATGGAAGTTTGGGCACTGTACGCATACGGTGCTTCCAACGTCCTGCAGGAGATCCTGACCGTCAAGTCCGACGATACCGTGGGCCGCGTCAAGACCTACGAGTCCATCGTCAAGGGCGAGAACGTCCCGGTTCCGGGTATCCCCGAGTCCTTCAAGGTTCTCGTCAAGGAGATCCGTTCCCTCGCGCTGGACATCGAGCCCATGCACGATGCCGACGAGGACGCCTCCGCCCCTGTGACCGCCGAGGAGACCTCTGCTCTCGACGACCTGGCTGCGCTCGCCGGCGTTGACGCCGACGTCGAGGCCCAGGATGCCGAGACCGCCGAGGCACCCGAGGCTGTCGCCGCCACGACCACTGATAAGGAGTAGTTGACTGTGGCAGATTTCGAAGCTACTGATTTTGACTCGGTAAAGATCTCCCTTGCCTCCGCCGACCAGATCCGTTCCTGGTCGCACGGTGAGGTCAAGAAGCCGGAGACCATCAATTACCGTACCCTCAAGCCCGAGAAGGACGGCCTGTTCTGCGAGAAGATTTTCGGTCCCGCCAAGGACTGGGAGTGCTCCTGCGGTAAGTACAAGGGCATCCGCTTTAAGGGCATCGTTTGCGAGCGCTGCGGCGTCGAGGTCACCTCGGCCAAGGTGCGTCGCGACCGCATGGGCCACATCGAGCTCGCCGCTCCCGTGTCCCACATCTGGTACTTCAAGAGCCCCACGAGCTTCCCGATGAGCCGTATGCTCGACATCAAGTCCAAGGACCTCGAGAAGGTTCTGTACTTTGCCAGCTACATCATCACCGAGGTTGACTACGAGGCTCGCGAGGCCGATGCCGACGACCTGCGCGAGGAGCTCGCCGCCGATCTGGAAGAGATCGATGCCGAGTGCGCCCGCCAGATCGAGTCCCTCAAGGAGCAGGGCGACCCCGAGAACTTTGACGAGTTCTCCGACGAGGAGCCGCTGACCCCCGAGGAGATCGCCTCCGGCATCGTCGACATCGAGGAAGAGTGCAAGGACGAGAAGCAGCTCCGCACGGACGCTTTCAACGCCTTCATGAAGCTCACCGAGCGCGACCTCATCTCCGATGAGCCGCTGTTCCGTGAGATGACCCGTTACTACTCCATGTACTTCAAGGGTGGTATGGGTGCCGAGGCCGTTCGCGACCTGCTCGCTGCCATCGACCTCCCCTCCGAGGCCGAGAAGCTCAAGGCCATCATCGCCGACGAGGACTCCCAGAAGCAGAAGCGCGAGAAGGCCGTTAAGCGTCTCGAGGTCGTTGACGCCTTCCTGAAGGGCGGCAACAGTCCCGCAAACATGATCCTGGACGTCATCCCGGTCATTCCGCCCGATCTGCGCCCGATGGTCCAGCTCGATGGCGGCCGCTTCGCCGCGTCCGACCTCAACGACCTGTATCGTCGCGTGATCAACCGTAACAACCGACTCAAGCGCCTGCTCGACCTGGACGCCCCTGCGATTATCGTGAACAACGAGAAGCGCATGCTCCAGGAGTCCGTGGACGCCCTGTTCGACAACGGCCGTCGTGGTCGCCCGGTCTCTGGCCGTGGCGGTCGCCCGCTCAAGTCGCTTGCCGAGGCCCTCAAGGGCAAGCAGGGTCGTTTCCGTCAGAACCTGCTGGGTAAGCGTGTCGACTACTCCGGCCGTTCGGTTATCGTTACCGACCCCAAGCTGCTGCTGCACCAGTGCGGTCTGCCCAAGACCATGGCGCTGGAGCTCTTCAAGCCCTTCGTCATGAAGCGCCTGATCGAGCTTGGCAAGGTCGAGAACATCAAGGGCGCCAAGCGCGCCATCGACCGCGGTGCCACCTTTGTGTGGGACATCCTCGAAGAGGTCATCGACGGCCGCGTCGTGCTGCTCAACCGTGCACCGACCCTGCACCGCCTGTCCATCCAGGCCTTTGAGCCGGTGCTGGTCGAGGGCAAGGCTATCCACCTGCACCCGCTGGTCTGCTCGCCCTTCAACGCCGACTTCGACGGCGACCAGATGTCTGTCCACGTGCCGCTGTCCAGCCAGGCTCAGGCCGAGGCCCGCGTGCTCATGCTTTCTGCGAACAACCTGCGCTCGCCGGCATCCGGCAAGCCGGTCAACATCCCCTCGCAGGACATGATCATCGGTGTGTACTACCTGACCCAGGTCCGCGACGGTCTGCCGGGCGAGAACCACGTGTTCGCCAGCTTCGATGACGCGCTGCACGCCTATGACTGCCGCTCCGAGGTCGACATGCAGGCCAAGATCCAGGTCCGCGTGTCCGCTGCCGACGCCAATGTCATCAACGAGGACGGCACTCGTATCTTCCGCGTCAAGAACGGCAAGAACGAGTTTGTCGACTACGACGTCACCGGCAACAAGACCGCGCGCTTCGAGACCTCCATCGGCCGCATCATTTTCAACCGCCAGTGCCTGCCCGAAGACTATGAGTTCATGAACTACAAGATGGTCAAGGGCGATGTGGCCAAGCTGGTTGCGGACTGCTGCGATCGCTATCCCGAGGCCAAGGTCGGCCCGATTCTCGACGCCATCAAGTACTCCGGCTTCCACTACGCTACCCGCGCCGGCCTCACCATCTCGGTGTGGGACGCTCTCATCCCTGCCGAGAAGCAGGAGCTGCTCGATCGCGCCCAGGCCAACGTCGACCAGATCAACGAGTACTTCGAGGAGGGCTTCATCAACGAGACGGAGCGCCACATCGAAGTCGTTAACGAGTGGACCGCTTGTACCGATAAGGTTGCAGCGCTCATGCTCGACATGTTCGACGAGGAGAACCCGCTGTACATGATGGCCGACTCCGGCGCCCGTGGTTCTAAGACCCAGCTGCGTCAGCTCGGCGGCATGCGTGGCCTGATGGCAGACATGTCCGGCGAGACGATCGACCTTCCCATTAAGGCGAACTTCCGCGAGGGCCTGCTGCCGCTCGAGTACTTCATTTCGACCTACGGCGCCCGTAAGGGCCTGGTCGATACCGCATCCCACACCTCGGACTCTGGTTACCTGACCCGTCGTCTGGTCGACGTGGCCCAGGACGTCATCGTCCGCGAGGAGGACTGCGGCACGCACGAGGGCGTCACCTACAACCTCATCATCCCCGGCACCACCGACCTCAACACCGACCTCGTCGGCCGTTGCTTCATCGAGGACGTCGTGGCTCCCGATGGCACCGTGCTCTTTGAGCAGGACGGCTACATCGAGAAGGTTGCCGACATTCAGAAGATGGTCGATGCCGGCCTTAAGAAGGTCAAGCTCCGCGCGCTGCTCACTTGCCGCTCCAAGTACGGCGTGTGCCAGAAGTGCTACGGCTGGGATCTTTCCACCCGTCGTCCGGTCGCCATCGGTACCGCGGTCGGCATTATTGCCGCCCAGTCCATCGGCGAGCCCGGTACGCAGCTTACGATGCGTACCATTCACTCCGGCGGCGTCGCTGGCGTCGACGATATTACGCAGGGTCTGCCTACGGTCAGCCGTATGTTCGATATCGTCGGCAACGTCAACGAGAAGATTCTGGGTCGCGAGGCCGAGCTGGCTCCGTACTCCGGCCACCTCTCGATTAAGCCCGAGAAGTCCGAGTACGTGCTGACGCTCACCGACTCCGAGGACCACACCCGTGTCCTCGACGAGCGTCGCGTCCCCGCTTCGGTTCGCTTTATGCCCGAGATCGAGGACGGCTGCGAGGTTCGCGCCGGCGACCAGATCACCAAGGGCTTCGTCAACTTCCGCAACCTGCGCAAGCTGACCGACATCGAGTCGACGATGCACACCTTCGTCGAGAGCGTCAAGGACGTCTACACCAGCCAGGGCGTCGACCTGAACGACAAGCACATCGAGGTGCTCGCACGTCAGATGCTGCGTCGCGTTCAGATCACCAACCCCGGCGACTCCAAGTACCTGCTTGGTCAGTACGTCGACCGCTACGAGTTCGCCGACGAGGTCGAACGCGTTGCCCGTCTGGGCGGTCAGGCTCCCGTGGCCGAGCCCGTCATCCTGGGTACGCTCAAGGTCGCGTCCAACATCGACTCCTGGCTGTCGAGCGCTTCGTTCATCCGTACCGCCGGCGTCCTTACCGAGGCTGCCATTGAGGGCAAGGTCGACCACCTGCTCGACCTTAAGTCCAACGTCATCGTCGGTAAGAAGATTCCTGCCGGTACCGGCCTCAAGCCGTACGCCAACGCCAAGCTGACGTATCGCACGGCCGACGGCTACGTGGACATCGACGGCCCGGCTTCGCCCAATGCCAAGTCGCTGCCCGAGTGGGCTCCGGTGGAGCTCAAGGACCTGGACGAGCAGCTTCCGCAGCAGCTCGACTGGGCCGGCTACGACGAGTTCGGTGGTGCTGACGGTTCGTTCACCCGCAACGGCCACACCATCTCCGCCGAGAAGGCTCGCCTGTACCTGTTCGACGACCTGGGCGTGTCGCAGCGCTGGACCAACAAGTTCAGCGAGGTCGGCATTGAGACGGTCGGCGACCTGGTCGGCAAGTCCGAGGAGGATCTGCTGCGCATCGACGGCATCGGTGCCAAGGCGATCGAGGAGCTCCGTGACGGCCTTGAGGCCCACGACCTGCTCTACATCCTCGAGAACAATGACGACGTTGCCGACGAGGAAGACCTCTCGCAGCTGCTGCAGATGGTCTTTAGCCCCGACGGTCCGGACGACATCCTGCTGGGCACCTCTGCCGCGCCGACGCATCACGCCGATGCCGACGAGGAGCTCCTGGGCGCTCCGATCGGCGACAAGAAGGCTCCCGCCAACGGTGCCATCAACGAGGACATGGCTTCCCTCGACGAGCTGCTCAACCAGCTCGTGGACACCGACGACGCCGAAGAGGCCAAGGACAACGACGAGGAGTAACTTCCAAGTACGTTAACCGCGCTTATAAAGGCTCGCTTCCCAACAGGGGGGCGGGCCTTTTTTGTTGAAGAAAACCTGCCAAAAAGGGACAGGTTTATTTTGGTAGGTTTTTCCTGCTTGAATTTGAAACATTTCGTCCGGCAAGAGCGTATCTATGGTGAGGGCCTCATCAAGAATCATTAACGTCACCGGGAGGTGATTATGGAAGAACAAGCTTTTAGACAGGCGGTCGAAGATCACAGGGATGTCGTGTTTCGAATCGCATTGACGTATCTGCGCGATCGTGCCGATGCCGACGATGTCGCTCAAGACGTCTTTCTGAAGTTACTCAAAAGCGATGCGCAATTTGAAAGCTGGGAACATCTTCGTCGATGGCTTATCCGGGTCACGATCAATGAATGCAAATCTCTCTTTCGAAAGCCATGGAGGCGTGTGGAGGATATTGAGAACCTGGCCGATTCGCTTTCGACGGCGCAGGAGGAGACCAAGGCGGTCCTGTCAGACGTTATGCGACTTCCGGAACGATTCCGTGTTCCCATCATGCTCTATTACTATCTGGGCTTTTCGACCTCAGAGATTGCCGAGTTATTGCATGTGCCAGCCGCGACTGTTCGAACGCGTTTGGCTCGCGGCAGATCGAAGCTCAAGTTCATCCTAGAGGAGGGCGACCGTGAAATCCAATCAAATCAAGCAGGCCTTCGAGTCCGTCCAAGCCGATAGCGATCTTGCTGACCGTGTTCTTTATGCCGCTGCTGGTGAGCCGCTTCGCCGAAAGGGTCACGCGAAGCCTCTGTATGTTGCCGTGATCGGATGCCTTGCCGGAGTGCTGGCGACCGGAGGGGTCGCCTACGCCGTCGTCAATTCCAGCTATTTTGCCTCTGCCTGGGGAAACCACGGCAACGGGGATTCCATTACCTGGACCAACGGCGGCTCATCGGGAACTAAATATACCTACACCAGAGAGTTTGGCGATGGCATCGCGCCCCAAAGCCTGGAAGGCGCAGTCCAGGAGGTTAATCTGTCCGTCGAGGGCAACGGCTATACGCTTGATATCCATGAGATGGCAATCGACCAAAACGGCTGCGGAGCCGTGACGTTTACGTTGTCCAATCCAAATGGAGTTAACTACTACAAGCCAGCAGCAGAGATTGGCGAACTTGTTCTCTATGGTGAAGAAGAGCAGGGCATCGGCACGCCCGATATGAAGTTCGGCGAGGAATGGCCTGACACACGCAGCACAATTGATAAGGACACATCAAGCGATACTGTCATTAATGGCACGATGTACTTTGCCGCTATGGATCGCGAGCGAGATTTGCAACATGCTGTCACCTGGAATATCCATTGGACCGAGGGTGAAGGTGAGAGTGCGAGGCGGTTTGAGGCGTCGACACCCGAGTTCAATATTGGAGCGTACGTCGATACAAAGGAACTCCGCTCCGGTGACTCGCCTCTTGAGATTAGCCCGTTTTCCATCCAGACGCACATCGATGATTTGGGCTATGAAGCAGTTGATAATAAGCTGACCGTCAGCTACAAGGATGGATCGGAGCAGATTATCGAAGATGACGACGCAGGGGTGTTCAACTTATATTTTTCTTATGGGCGCAATAGCGGAGAGAACATCTGGGTGCCAACGAAGTTGATTGATGTCGATCAAGTTGTCTCGGTAACCCTTGAAATTGTGAGGTATACATCAACAGGGGAGACCGAAACGAAAGAGCCCTTTACCATCGTCTATTCGTAAGATTTGGGGTCGCTTCCTACTAGGGGAAGCGGCCTCTTTTGCGTTAAATGGAAACGCCGCCGATTTCCATGCGACAGATGAGAGCAGATCACCGCTGGAGCGCGACGTTTCCCCGGATAAAACCGACCAAAATAAACCTGTCCCTTTTTGGCAGGTGGCGTTGCCCCGCCGAGCACGTCGGATTCCCGGCCCGGGCGGCGCGGGGGTTAAGTTTGTCGCGAGTTCCGCACGAGCCGGAGGCCACTTAATGTGGCCTCCGTGCGAGCCAGGACTGTAGAGCAGCAAACTTAAAACCTGGGCCGCCCGGGCCGGGGATCCGCCCCCGCGCACAGAAGAAGATTCCTTTTGTGTAGGGTTTGCGGAAATGTGCCTATTTTGGGATACGCCCGGCGGCGTGGTCTGTTGACGGCACAGCTAACGCCACGTATCCTAACGAACTGCGTGTTTCGTAGGGGGATGCTGACCCCTCGATTCAAGCCGTTGCACTTTACAGAAAGCTGGAATCATTCGAGAAGGAGTACGCTTTGCCTACTATTAACCAGCTGGTTCGCCAGGGCCGTCGTTCCGTGCCCAAGAAGTCCAAGAACGCTGCTCTGCAGCACAACTCCCAGAAGCGCGGCGTGTGCACCCGCGTCTTCACCACGAGCCCCAAGAAGCCCAACTCGGCTCTTCGTAAGGTTGCCCGTGTTCGCCTTGTCAACGGCATCGAAGTTACTGCTTACATCCCGGGTGAGGGCCACAACCTGCAGGAGCACTCCATCGTGCTCGTCCGCGGCGGTCGTGTCCGTGACCTCCCTGGTGTCCGTTATCACGTCATCCGTGGCGCCTACGACGCTGCTCCGGTCCAGAACCGTATGCAGGCCCGTTCCAAGTACGGTGCTAAGCGCCCCAAGGCTAAATAAGCCAGATAACGTTTTGATACTTTCGCCGTGTGCCGCCTAAGCGCCGCACGGTAGACACTTAAGGAGATTTCACATGCCGCGTCGTGCAGCAGCTAATCGTCGTGAGGTTCAGCCTGACGCCGTTTACAACAACCGCCTGGTGACTCAGCTCATCAACAAGGTCCTTCTTGACGGCAAGAAGGCCACCGCTGAGCGCATCGTTTACACCGCTTTCGAGATCGTTGCCGAGAAGTCCGAGGGTGGCGACGCTCTCGCTACCTTCAAGAAGGCTATGGACAACGTCAAGCCCACGCTCGAGGTTAAGCCCAAGCGTGTCGGTGGCGCTACCTATCAGGTCCCGATGGAGGTCAACTCCCGTCGTTCCACCGCTCTGGGTATCCGCTGGATCGTCAACTTCTCCCGCGCTCGCAAGGAGAAGACCATGGCCGAGCGTCTCGCCAACGAGATCCTCGACGCCTCCAACGGTCTTGGTGCTTCCGTCAAGAAGCGTGAGGACGTCTTCAAGATGGCCGAGGCCAACCGCGCGTTCTCTCACTATCGTTGGTAAGTTAAGGTAAGGAACTAACATGGCTAAGCCTAAGTACAAGCTTTCCGATACCCGTAACATCGGCATCATGGCCCACATCGATGCCGGTAAGACCACCACGACCGAGCGTATTCTTTACTACACCGGTAAGACCCACAAGATCGGTGAGGTCCATGAGGGCGCTGCCACCATGGACTGGATGGTTCAGGAGCAGGAGCGCGGCGTAACCATTACCTCCGCTGCTACCACGTGCTTCTGGAACAAGGACGGTAAGGACTACCGCATCCAGATCATCGACACCCCGGGCCACGTTGACTTCACCGCCGAGGTCGAGCGCTGCCTGCGCGTCCTCGATGGCGCTGTCGCCGTCTTCGACGCCGTTGCCGGCGTTCAGCCCCAGTCTGAGACCGTTTGGCGTCAGGCTTCCACCTTCAACGTCCCCCGCATCGCCTTCATCAACAAGTATGACCGCGTGGGCGCTGACTTCTTCAACGCTATCGAGACCATGAAGGATCGTCTCGACGCCAACGCCGTGGCCGCTCAGGTCCCGATGGGCGCCGAGGACAACTTCTGGGGCGTTATCGACCTGGTCACCATGACTGCATGGGACTTCAAGGCCGACGAGAAGGGCATGACCTACCCCGAGCCGATGGACGAGATCCCGGCTGAGTTTGCCGACATCGCTGCCACCAAGCGCGAGGAGCTCCTCGACGCTGCTGCCAGCTTTGACGACGAGCTCATGGAGAAGATCCTCATGGAGGAGGACTTCACCGTCGAGGAGCTCAAGGCTGCTCTGCGCAAGGGTGTTCTGGCCAACGAGCTCAACCTCGTCTTCGTGGGCTCCGCTTACAAGAACAAGGGCGTTCAGGAGCTGCTCGACGCTGTCGTCGACTACCTGCCCAGCCCGCTCGACGTTGAGGCCGTCACCGGTACCGATCCGGACACCGGCGAGGAGATCCAGCGTCATCCTTCCTTCGACGAGCCCTTCTCCGGCCTGGTCTTCAAGATCATGACCGACCCGTTCGTCGGTAAGCTCACCTACGTCCGCGTTTACTCCGGCCGCGCCGAGTCCGGCTCCTACGTTGTCAACGCTTCCAACGGTCAGCGCGAGCGTCTCGGCCGCATCCTCGAGATGAACGCCGCCGAGCGTATCGACCGTGACGACGCCGCTGCCGGCGACATCGTCGCTTGCGTCGGCTTCAAGAACTCCACCACCGGTGACACCCTGTGCGAAGAGGGCAAGGAGATCGTCCTCGAGAAGATCGAGTTCGCTAAGCCCGTTATCGACGTTGCCATCGAGCCCAAGACCAAGGCCGAGCAGGACAAGATGTCCCTGGCTCTGACCAAGCTCGCCGAGGAGGACCCGACCTTCCAGGTGTCCACCAACCACGAGACCGGCCAGACCATCATCGCCGGCATGGGCGAGCTGCACCTCGAGATCATCGTCGACCGTCTGCTCCGTGAGTTCAAGGTTGACGCTAACGTGGGTAAGCCCCAGGTTGCCTACCGCGAGACCGCTGGTCACGACGTCGAGAAGGCTGAGGGCAAGTTCGTCCGTCAGTCCGGTGGTCGCGGTCAGTACGGCCACGCCGTCATCAAGCTCGAGAAGATGGAGGAGGGCTTCGGCTACGAGTTCGTCAACGCTATCGTCGGCGGCGTCGTGCCCAAGGAGTACATCCCGTCCATCGACAAGGGCATCCAGGAGGCCCTGAACACCGGTGTTATCGCCGGCTTCCCGGTCCTCGACGTCAAGGTCACTCTGTTCGACGGTTCTTACCACGAGGTCGACTCCTCCGAGGCCGCCTTCAAGATCGCCGGTTCCATGGCCATCAAGGACGCCCTTAAGAAGTCCGACCCGCAGCTGCTCGAGCCGATCATGGCTGTCGAGGGCGAGACCCCCGAGCAGTACATGGGCGACGTTATGGGCAACCTCTCCGGTCGCCGCGGCAAGATCGAGGGCATGGAGGATCGCAAGAACAGCAAGCTCATCCGTGCCAAGGTGCCGCTGGGCGAGATGTTCGGTTACGCTACCGACCTTCGCTCCCAGACCCAGGGCCGTGCATCCTACACGATGCAGTTCGACTCTTATGAGCCCGCGCCCAAGTCCATCGTGGACGAGGTCATGAGCAAGAACGCCTAAGTTCGAGCTCCCTGTTACGTAATCCGCGAGAACATCTCTCGCACTCTTTGGAGGTTTAAGTTGGCTACCCAGAAGATCCGCATTCGCCTCAAGGGCTATGATCACGAGGTCGTCGATCAGTCCGCGAAGCTCATCGTCGAGACCGCTCAGAAGACCGGCGCTCGCGTTTCCGGTCCTGTCCCCCTGCCCACCGAGCGCAACCTGTACACGGTTATCCGCTCGCCGCACGTGAACAAGGACTCCCGTGAGCAGTTCGAGATGCGCACCCACAAGCGTCTCATCGACATCCTCGACCCCACCTCGGGCACCGTTGATTCGCTCATGCGTCTCGACCTCCCTGCTGGCGTCGACATCGACATCAAGCTCTAAGCGATATCGCTCATAGCTTACAGAGCCCCGCTGCCATGTTGGTAGCGGGGCTCTTTTGTTTTGAATAATGGTTTGGACTGCCGGGCATTGCTGCCGAGTAGGTGGCTGCAGCGCCCTATTCGCTCAAGGGACGCAGCGATGCCTCCTCAAAATGGAAGGATCGCAAGCCGCCTTCCGTTTCGATACATGCGCGACCAAAGGCATCGACGGTTTTAAAGATGCCGCGTGCCAGCTCGTCACCGGCAGGGGAACGGGCGATAACGTGCTCCCCAATCCAATTAAGGTGAGTGACATATTCGCCGTGGACGGGCGCGAGCGGTCCGGCGTCTTCTTCCATGGCGTTGAGACGCTCTGCCCATGTGTCTACAGCGTTCACGACCGCGTGATAGACCTCCTTGAGTAGCACATCGACGGCGGGAACATTCTCGTTGAGGTCCGAGAGACCGATTGCCGGCAGGCCGCCATCGGGAACCTCCGAAGGCACATAGTTCACATTGATGCCAATGCCGCAGACGGCGAAAGGTTTGCCTTCGTTATCGCGTGCCGCCTCGACCAGAATGCCGCCGAGCTTGCGTCCTCGCGCGACCAGGTCGTTGGGCCATTTGAGGCCAATCTCGTTTGCAAGACCCTGCTTTTCGAGCGCCTCGAGCACCGCTAGGCCGCTGACGGCGGCAAGACCGGAGTACTTTGCAGGATTAACGCATGGACGCAGGACAATCGAAAGCAATAGGTTGCCGGCGGTTGAATCCCACTTGTGGCCGCGCCGGCCGCGTCCTGCCGTTTGCGCCCGGGCGGCAAGTCCTGTGCCGTGCGGCGCTCCTTGTTTTCCTGCTTCGAGCAGGTCATCGTTGGTCGATCCGGTTACGTCGACTATCGTTAATTGGGCATCCATAGCGGCTGCTACCTCCTTAATGAATAAGTGAATAACGCAATGGTGTCGAGAGACAGACACAATGTGAAGCCTTTGTCGCATTTGGACAATTTAATGTTAACACGTCAACAACGACTGAAATGCGCTATCCTCTCTTGGTCGATGTAAACACGTCAACAACTCAAAGGAGGTTAGTGATGGGTTTCACGATTCTTGAAACAGGCTCGGCGCTTCCTGCGCGCAGTGTTTCCAATGACGAGCTGTCCGAGTTCCTCGATACCTCGGATGAGTGGATTTTTACCCGTACCGGTATCAAGAGCCGCCACGTCTGCACCACTGAGTCACTCGACGACCTTGCCGTAGCGGCGAGCGAGCGGGCGCTTCAGGTATCCGGAATCGATGCGAGCCAGCTGGATCTTATCGTCTGCTCGACGACGACGGGCGATCATCTCGTTCCTGCCGAAGCGTGCGCCGTTGCTGAGCGCCTGGGTGCCACATGTCCAGCCTTCGACGTTTCGGCGGCTTGTGCCGGCTTCGTATTTGCGCTCGATGTCGCCGAGGGCTATATCGCCCGCGGTCGCGCCAAGCACGTGCTGGTCGTTGCCGCCGAGCAGATGACGCGCGCGCTCGATTGGACCGACCGTGCCACGTGCGTGCTCTTTGGCGATGGCGCGGGTGCTGCGGTCATAGAGGCTGGGGGAGAGAATCCCCTTGCTGTTGAGCTTTCGACGTCGCCTGACGTCGAAACACTGCGCGTCCCCGGATTGGCGGGCTCCTCGCCGTATAAGACGGCGCAGGACTGCGAAAGCGTGCTTTCCATGAACGGCCGTCGCGTCTTCAAGTTTGGCGTCAATGCCATCTGCGACACGGTCAACAAGCTCGCCTGCGACGCGAGCATCGCGGTCGAGGACATCGACCACTTTGTATTCCATCAGGCTAACGAACGAATCTTGAGCCAGGCAGTCAAGCGCCTGGGTGTGCCGGATGACCGTGTGGTCCGAACGTTGCGTGAAACCGGCAACATCTCGAGTGCCTGTATTCCGCTTGCTCTCGATCGACTGGCAAATACCGGCGCGCTGCACGCGGGCGACACCATCGCCCTGGTCGGATTTGGCGCCGGCTTGGATGTAGGTGGCTATCTACTTCGCTGGAAGTAGTTGCACATAGGAAATGAAAACGCCCCTGGGGCACAAACAAAGGAGAAGTACCATGGCAGATCAGAAGACCTTCGAGCGGGTTTGCGACGTTATCCGCGAGACCGCCGGCCTTGACGATGTCGAGATGAAGCCCGAGTCCACGCTCGAGGAGATTGGCCTCGACAGTCTGGGTACCGTCGAGATCCTCGTTGCCGTCGAGGACGAGTTTGGCATTGAGCTCGATACCGAGGAGAACCCCAAGACGGTCGGCGAGTTCGTCGATACGGTCGAGGCGGCATTGGAGAAGTAGTGATGCTCAAGTCTCCTCTCTGCGATCTGCTCGGCATCGAAAAGCCCGTATTCCAGGGTGGCATGGCCTGGATTGCCGACGCCTCGCTGGCATCTGCCGTGTCCGAGGCGGGCGGCTTAGGCATTATCGCGGCCATGAATGCCGACGCAAACTGGCTGCGCGATCAGATTCACGAGCTGCGCGCCAAGACGGATAAGCCCTTTGGCGTCAACGTTATGCTCATGAGCCCGTTTGTCGACGAGGTCGCACAAGTGGTGATTGATGAGCGGGTGCCCGTTGTGGTGACCGGCGCCGGCAATCCCACCAAGTACATGAAGGCCTGGAACGATGCAGGCATCAAGGTCATACCCGTCGTGGCTTCGGTGGCGCTGGCGCGTCTCGTGGCGCGTCGCGGAGCAACTGCCGTGGTTGCAGAGGGCACCGAATCAGGCGGCCATATTGGAGAGACCTCGACGATGGCACTAGTGCCGCAGGTTGTCGATGCGGTCGATATTCCCGTGGTTGCGGCTGGCGGCATCGCCGATGGCCGCGGTGTGGCGGCCGCCTTTATGCTCGGCGCCGCCGGCGTCCAGGTGGGAACACGCTTTCTGGTCGCAAACGAGTGCACCGTATCCGAACAGTACAAAGAGCTGGTGCTCAAGGCGGGCGACACGTCGACGCGTGCGACCGGTCGCTCGACGGGACATCCGGTTCGCGCCCTCAAGAGCCCCTTCACCAACGCGTATTCCAAGAACGAGGCGGCGGGCGCAAGCCCCGAGGAGCTCGGGGCCATGGGCACGGGCGCGCTTCGTAAAGCCGCAAAGGACGGTAATTACGAAGAGGGTTCGTATTTGTGCGGACAGATTGCTGGCATGGTCAACGAGCGCCAGAGCGCACGCGAAATCGTCGACGATCTGGTCGATGGCGCCGAGCATGTCCTGAAAGGTGCGTCCGCATGGGTAGCGTAGCGTTTTTGTTTGCCGGCCAGGGTGCCCAGCACCCCGCGATGGGCGTCGACTTGATCGAGACATCGCCGGCGGCCGCCGAGGTGTTCGCCATTGCCGATGAGGTGCGCCCGGGGACGAGCGAGCAGTGCCGGAGCGCCTCCAAGGAGGAGCTCTCGCAGACCGAGAACACGCAGCCTTGCGTGTTCGTGCACGACTTGGCTGTCGCCGTCGCCCTGCGCGAGCGCGGCGTGGTGCCTGCCGCCTGTGCGGGATTCTCGCTGGGCGAGGTCGCTGCACTCACCTTTGCGGGGGCATTCGATACGCGAGCGGGTTTTGAGCTCGTGTGTGAGCGCGCGGCATTGATGGCCACAGCGGCCGAGCGTCACCCCGGCGGAATGCGCGCCGTCATCAAACTCGATGCGGCGCAGGTCGAGGGCTTGGCAAAACAGGCCGGCGAGGACTGCTGGCCGGTCAACTACAACAGTCCGCAGCAGACGGTTGTGGCCGGAGCGCCCGATGCGTTGCAGGCCCTCGACGTCCTGGTAAAAGAGGCTGGCGGTCGCGCCATGAAGGTCGCGGTGTCGGGTGCATTCCATAGCCCCTATATGGCCGAAGCGACTGAAGGGCTGGCGACGTATATCCAAGCCGGCCACGCGCCGTCCCCGCTGCTCATTCCTGTTATGGAAAATATGACGGCGGCGCCCTATCCGGCCGACCCGCTAGCGGCGTCGGACGTGCTGGCCAACCAGGTGAGTCATGCCGTGCGCTGGGTCGACACGCTGCATGCTCTGCAGGATCAAGGCATCGACACGTTTATTGAGGTCGGCCCCGGCAAAACGCTGTCGGGCCTGGTAAAGCGTACGCTGAGCGACGTTCGCGTGTATTCGTGCGAAACGGCCGAGCAGGTCGCAGCTATTGCCGACGAGCTCGCATAGTCCACAGGGCTGTAACCCGAAAGGAATGACATGGGCAATTTGAACAACGGCGCGCTCGAGCGCAACGACTCACGTCGCGTGGCGCTTGTCACGGGCGGCTCGCGCGGCATCGGTCGCGCTTGTGCCGTGGGCCTGGCGGAGGACGGCTTTGATATCGCCGTCGTCTATGCCGGTAGCGTCGATGCGGCGCACGAGACGTGCGAAGCCTGTGAGGCGGCTGGCGCCACGGCGCGCGCATATCAATGTGACGTGGCCGACCCCGCTGCCGTCAACGCGTGCGTGGAAGCGGTCCTCAACGACTTTGGCTTCATTTGGGCGCTCGTCAACAACGCTGGCATCACCCGCGATGGCCTGCTCATGCGCATGGGCGATGACGCCTTCGATCGCGTGCTCGATGTCAATCTTAAAGGAACGTTTAACACGACGCGCGCGCTCACCAAGACCTTTATGCGCCAGCGCGGCGGTTGCGTCATCAACATGAGCTCGGTTGTGGGCCTGATGGGCAATGCCGGGCAGGCCAACTACGCCGCCTCCAAGGCGGGCGTGATCGGTCTGACCAAGGCGGTGGCGCGCGAGCTTGCGCCCCGCGGCGTACGAGTGAACGCGGTCGCCCCCGGGTTTGTCGAGACCGATATGACGGCAAAGCTATCGGATAAGGTTCGCGCGGCAACCGAGGAGCAGATTCCCCTAAAGCGCATGGCGCACCCCGAGGAAGTGGCCGGCGTGGTGCGCTTTTTGGCGAGTGATGCGGCTGCCTACATTACGGGCGAGGTCGTGCGCGTCGACGGCGGAATGGCGATGTAGAAACCAGGGCCGAACAACGGCTTGAATGAGGAGACCATGATGGAACAGAGAGTTGCAATCACCGGTATCGGTGCCGTATCGCCGCTCGGTAACACGGCGCTTGCCACCTGGGCGGCCATGTGCGCCGGCACGTGCGGCATCGGCCCGATCACGCACTTCGATACCGATGCGTTTGCCGTTAAGGTGGCGGCCGAGGTCAAGGGTTTTGACGGCAACGAGTACTTTGGTAAGCGTGACGCCAAGCACCTGGACCCCTGCGTTCAGTTTGCCCTGGCGGCGTCGGACGAGGCCATGCACGATGCGGGCTTTGATGTCGAAGGCGCCATCGATCGCGAACGCCTGGGCGTCTACGTGGGTTCAGGCGTGGGCGGCATGCAGACACTTGTCGACAACGTCCACACGATCGCCGATCGAGGGCCTCGCCGTGCATCGCCCTATATGATTGCGATGATGATCCCCAATATGGCTTCGGGCAATATCGCAATCCGCCACAAGGCAAAGGGCCCGACCCTGCCCGTGGTGACCGCCTGCGCGACCTCGGCACATGCCGTGGGCGAGGCGTTCCGCGCCATCAAGCATGGCTATGCCGATGCGATTCTCGCCGGCGGCGCCGAGGCGGCCATTATCCCCGATGCCGTTGCGGGCTTTACGTCCTGTCGCGCATTGACCACCAACCCCGATCCCGCGACGGCATGCCGTCCGTTTGATGCAGACCGCGACGGCTTTGTGATGGGCGAGGGCGCCTGCGTGTTGGTGCTCGAGGGCATGGAGCATGCGCAGGCGCGCGGTGCGCACATTTATGCAGAGATCGTGGGCTACGGCAACACCGATGATGCCTATCACATCACGAGCCCCGATCCCGAGGCTGCCGGCATTGCCCGCGCGATATCGCTGGCGGTTGCCGAGGGCGACGTCAAGCCTTCCGAGGGCCTCTACATCAACGCTCACGGCACCTCGACCAAGCTCAACGATTCGTCTGAGACGGCGGGCATTAAGCGTGCGCTCGGCGAGGACGCGGCACGAGCCGCGCACGTCTCGTCGACCAAGTCGATGACCGGCCATATGATCGGTGCCACGGGTGCCATCGAGGTCATGGCCTGTGCCATGGCGCTCGAGCAGGGCGTGGTGCCGCCGACCATTAACTACCACACACCCGATCCCGCCTGCGATCTTGACTACACGCCCAATCGCGCGGTTCGCGCCGACCTTACCTGGGCGCTTTCGACCAACCTGGGCTTTGGTGGGCATAACGCCGCCATCGCGCTGCGTAGATATACGAGGAGCTAGAGCATGGATTCCAAAAGACTTGCCGAGATAGCCGATGTTATGGAGGACCGCGGCCTCACGCGCGTGCGCGTTGAGGAGCCTGATGGCACCGCGGTCGAACTCGAGCGCGCGAGCGCCGCACAGCCGGTTGCTGTGCCCATGCCTATACCGGGCGCCGTGACTGCTCCGGCGGTGGCTCCTGTCGCCATGCCTGCCGCCGCACCGGAGCCCGCCGCGCAGGCGCCTGCCGCCGCACCGGAGCCCAAGGGCACCGAGGTGACCGCTCCCATGGTCGGCGTTTTCTATGCTGCCCCGGCGCCGGGCGACGAACCGTTTGTGCACGTGGGCTCCAAGGTCAAAGCCGGCGAGACCCTCTGCATCATCGAGGCCATGAAGGTTCTCAACGAGGTGACGGCAGAGGCGGATGGCGAGGTGCTCGAGGTCTGCGTGACCGACGGAGACCTCGTGGAGTTTGGCAGCTGCCTCATGAGGATCGGATAGGTGATATCCATGAACAAAGAAGAGCTCAAGAAGCTGTTGCCGCATCGTGAGCCGATGCTTTTGCTCGACGAAGCCGAGCTAGTGGGCGACGAGGCCCACGGCAAGATCACGATTACGGGCGACGAGTACTTTTTGCAGGGGCATTTTCCGGGAAACCCGGTCGTCCCCGGCGTGATCCAGTGCGAGATGCTCGCCCAGAACTGCTGCGTGCTGCTGATGGGCGATGAGGAGGCGCGCGTCGCGACGCCGTTCTACACGAGTCTGGACAAGGTGCGCTTTAAGCGTCCGGTGCGCCCGGGCGACACGGTGGATTTGGTGTGCTCCATCACGCGTGCGCGCGGGCCGTTCCGCTTTGCGACGGGTACTGCGAGCGTCAACGGTGAGGTTTGCTGCCGCGCCGATATGTCTTTTGCACTCATGCACGAAAGTTAAGGAAGGCTTCATGTTCGACAAAGTGCTCATCGCCAACCGCGGCGAGGTTGCGGTCCGTGTTATCCGCGCGTGCCGCGATATGGGCATCAAGACCGTCGCCGTTTATTCCACGGCCGATGCGGACGCGCTGCACGTGCAGCTCGCCGACGAGGCGTATTGCATCGGCGGCCCGCGTCTTGCCGAGAGCTACCTCAACGACGATGCCGTGCTCACCTGTGCCGTGAAGTCGGGGGCAAAGGCGATCCATCCCGGCTACGGTTTCTTTTCCGAGAAGGCGAGCTTCGTGCGCGACTGCGACAAGTATGGCCTGGCGTTTGTTGGTCCCTCGGCCGAGGTCATCGACAGCATGGGCGACAAGGACGCCGCACGCCGAACGGCTGCCGCGGCGGGCGTGCCCATCGTTCCGGGCTGCGATTTGCTCAAAAGCCCCGAGGAGGCGACGGCCGAGGCCGAGCGCATCGGCTGGCCCGTGCTCATCAAGGGGCGGGCAGGGGGCGGCGTCGAGGCA
>UQEO01000002.1 GCA_900540095.1 uncultured Collinsella sp. | reverse complement strand
TACCACGGTAGCCGGGCTTTTTTGTATCCATCGCATGGGCTCGAACCCGAGAGGGGGCGATCGTTTTGGGGCGTGGCTGTGGCGTTGTTTGTCGCGAATGTCCGCTTTGGGCGTATCATCGTGGGCATCTCGCATAACCTCGTTGCAAGGGAGATACGCCCCATGGCTACAGAAAAGTCTTCTTCGCGCTCATGGATGTCCGATGCCGCGATCTATCAGATCTACCCGCGTTCGTTTAAGGATTCGACTGGTTCGGGTCTGGGCGATATCGCGGGCATTACCCAGCAGATGGACTATCTTGAGCGGCTGGGTATCGAGGCCATCTGGCTGAGCCCGTTTTACCCATCGCCTCTTGTCGATGGCGGCTATGATGTGGCGGACTACTGCGATGTCGACCCGCGTCTCGGCTCGCTTGACGACTTCGATGACATGATCGCTGCGGCTCACGCGCGCGGCATCAAGGTCATCGTCGACATCGTGCCCAACCATTCATCCAACCAGCACCCCTGGTTCAAAGCCGCTCTTGCCGCTGGCCCCGGATCGCCCGAGCGCGCCCGTTATGTCTTCCGCGATGGTCGCGGCGAGCATGGCGAGCTGCCTCCCACCAATTGGAATGCCAACTTTGGCGGCCCCGCATGGACGCGTGTTGCGGACGGTCAGTGGTATCTGCACATGTTTACGCCCGAGCAACCGGACTTTGACTGGTCATGCCCCGAGGTTCATGCGCTCTTTTGCGACGTCCTGGCGTTTTGGAGCGATCGAGGCGTCGACGGCTTTCGCATTGATGTGGCGCAGGGTCTCGCCAAGGATCTCGACCGCGATGACCTCGACCGGTGGCATCTCGCCGAGGGCGATGACATGGTTGACGACGGCACCCATCCGCTGTGGGACCGCAATGAGGTCCACGAGATCTATCGCGAGTGGCGCCGCGTGTTCGACCGCTATAATCCGCCGCGCAGTGCCGTTGCCGAGGCGTGGGTGCTGCCCGAGCGCCAGTATCTCTACGCGCGTCCCAGCGAGCTTGGCCAGACATTCAACTTTGAGTTTGCCAAGGCCACTTGGACCTATGATGACATGCACACTGCAATCGAGAAGGGCTTGAAGGCAGCCGTCGAATCCGATTCCGCCTCGACCTGGGTACTCTCCAACCACGACGTGCCGCGCGTGGCGACACGCTATGCCCTGCCGCAAATCAAGGCGACGCGCTACCACCAGATTGCGCTCGACTGGCTCTTGCGCGACGGGTCGTCTTATGACGAGGACCGTGAACTCGGCGAGCGCCGCGCGCGGGCGGCCCTTTTGCTTGAACTGGCGCTTCCGGGCTCGGCATACGTGTATCAGGGTGAGGAGTTCGGCCTTTTTGAGGTGGCTGATATCCCGTGGGCTGCACTCGAAGACCCTACTGCGACCAATACGCACGGACCGAAGCGTGAGAAGGGGCGCGACGGCTGTCGTGTGCCCCTGCCGTGGGTGGCGGCGGACGATCCCGCGCATGGCGGATCGTTTGGGTTTTCGCCGGCAGACGCCGATGCAGCGCCCCATCTGCCGCAGCCTGCATGGTTTTCCGATTATGCTGCCGATAAGGAAGAAGCGGACCCGACATCGATGCTTGCGCTCTATCGTGACGCCCTCTGGCTGCGGCGCAAGCTGCGCGGGTGCGCCAACGATCTTGCGTGGCTCGATCTTGACGGGCGCACCGGTCTTGCGGATGGTGCCGAGGGCGCTGAGGGCGGCGTCATCGCCTATCGCCGCGATAACGGCTGGACGTGTGTGACGAACTTCGGTGCAGCACCCGTGGAGCTGCCGGCGGGCAGGGTCCTGCTCACCTCATCACCGCTTGCAGACGGCAGGCTCACGCAGGACAGCTCTGCCTGGATCATGCTCGGCGAGATGTAGTGGCCTCTTGCGGCGAGTTTACGTTTGCCTGCGCCTTCCGTGGTGGCTGATGCCCTCGCGAGGTTCGCGAGGGCATCGCAAAACTTTTTAAAAAAAGTTCTTGCATTTGGGTGGATCATCCCGTATATTAAATCCTTGCAGGCGGACATGGCTCAGTTGGTAGAGCACAACCTTGCCAAGGTTGGGGTCGCGGGTTCGAGCCCCGTTGTCCGCTCCATTTGGGCGTTTAGCTCAGGGGGAGAGCGCTTCCCTGACACGGAAGAGGTCAGAAGTTCAAATCTTCTAACGCCCACCAAATGTTCGCAGCTCAGAGGCTATGTCCTCTGGGCTGTTTTGTTTTATGCCGCCAAACATGCCGGCAAATAAGCTACCAAATATTGATCCAAGGTCTGTACGCGATGGTCTTCACATCCCATAGAGGTGCCGGCAGATTGCATACGTCCTGGCCGATCGTGACCGCAACATGTTGGTCAAGCATAATCTTTTGGATTCTTTTGGCGTGAGCGGCTTGGTTTTGGTAGGATTTGTCAGCGGCTTGACTAAGGGGGTTTTATAACTGCCATGCAGGTAGCCGTGTTGGTAACGTTTTACCGACTTGCCAAGAACCCCTCATAATTAATGCGTCTGGAAAATGACCAATTGCTTTGACCTGCTGAAACACTATATGTTGTGTTTGAACTAAAAAAGAATACAGGATATAGATGTGTCTTTGTCGTATGATAGATGGCGGACAGAGAACGAAGACCTTAACTGCCTCTTTCGAACGTGTCCTTGAGCCGCTTGATTGGCTCTAGGGAATGTCCGCATGGAGGCTTATGGTTTATCGAGAACACAGATTGCGCGACGGCGCCGCAAGACAGGGGCAAGCCCTGCCGGGCATCGTTTGGCTCTGAAGCGCAATGAGGCTACGACGCGAAAGAGGCAAGAGGATGAAGATCATCAAGCGCAGCGGCACCGAGGTTGTCTTTGACATCGATAAGATCGTCAATGCCATCCGCGCCGCCAACTTGGAGGTCGAGGAGAGCTCTCGTCTAACCGACCGCCAGGTGGTTTACGCGGCGCAAAACGTCGCCGAGGCATGCGAGAACGCGGGCCACACTGTTTCGGTCGAGGAGATTCAGGATTTGGTCGAGGACGAGATCATGCGTCTCGACTGCTACGAGGTTGCCCGCCACTACATCATCTATCGCTATGTTCAGAGCCTGAAGCGCCAGAAGAACACGACCGATGACAAGATCCTGTCGCTGATCGAGTGCAATAACGAAGAGGTCAAGCAGGAGAACTCCAACAAGAACCCGACCGTCAATTCCGTTCAGCGTGACTACATGGCCGGCGAGATCTCCAAGGACCTGACTCAGCGTGTGCTGCTGCCTCAAGAGATCGTGGATGCCCATAATGAGGGTCTGATCCATTTCCACGATTCGGATTACTTTGCCCAGCACATGCACAACTGCGATCTGGTGAACCTGGAGGACATGCTCCAGAACGGCACTGTTATCTCGGGTACGCTGATCGAGAAGCCGCACAGCTTCTCGACCGCCTGCAACATCGCGACGCAGATCATCGCCCAGGTTGCTTCCTCCCAGTACGGTGGCCAGTCGATTTCGCTGACTCATCTTGCTCCGTTCGTCGAGGTGAGCCGTCAAAAGATTCGCGGCGAGGTCGCTCGCGAGCTTGAGGAGCTCGGCGTCTCTGCGTCTGCCGAGAAGGTCCGTGAGGTCGTTGAGGACCGTCTGCGTGACGAGATCCGTCGCGGCGTCCAGACGATTCAGTATCAGGTCGTGACCCTTATGACCACCAATGGCCAGGCGCCGTTCGTGACGGTCTTTATGTATCTTAACGAGGCCCGTACGCCTCAGGAGAAGCACGACCTTGCCATGATCGTGGAGGAGACGCTTCGCCAGCGCTACGAGGGCGTTAAGAACGAGGCCGGCGTATGGATCACCCCGGCATTCCCCAAGCTTATCTATGTACTCGAGGACGATAACGTTCACGAGGATTCCCCGTACTTCTACCTGACCCAGCTGGCTGCCAAGTGCACTGCCAAGCGTATGGTGCCCGATTACATCTCCGAGAAGAAGATGCGCGAGCTCAAGCTGTCTAAGGGCGAGACCGCCGGCAACGGCGATTGCTACACCTGCATGGGTTGCCGCAGTTTCCTGACGCCTGACCGTTCGGGCAACGGCTTTAACAATGTCGCCAACGCGCTGAACTACGACCCGGCCAAGCCTAAGTACTATGGTCGCTTTAACCAGGGTGTTGTGACCATCAACCTGCCCGATGTCGCACTGAGCTCGCATCAGGACATGGACAAGTTCTGGAAGATCTTCGATGAGCGCCTTGAGCTGTGCCACCGTGCCCTGCTGTGCCGTCATGAGCGCCTGATGGGTACGCTTTCTGACGCCGCACCGATTCTGTGGCAGTACGGTGCCCTCGCCCGCCTGAAGAAGGGCGAGACGATCGACAAGCTGCTCGTGGGCGGTTACTCCACCATTAGTCTGGGTTATGCCGGCCTGTACGAGTGCGTCAAGTACATGACGGGCCACAGCCACACCGAGAAGGAGGGCACGCCCTTTGCCATGGCCGTCATGCAGCACATGAACGACAAGTGCGCCGAGTGGAAGGCCGAAAGCGATATTGACTTCTCGCTGTACGGTACCCCGCTTGAGTCGACGACCTACAAGTTCGCCAAGTGCCTGCAGCGTCGTTTTGGCATCATCCCGGGCGTGACGGACAAGGGCTACATCACCAACAGCTACCACGTCCACGTGTCCGAGGAGATCGACGCATTCGACAAGCTCAAGTTCGAGGGTATGTTCCAGCAGCTTTCGCCGGGCGGTGCCATCTCCTACGTCGAGGTTCCCAACATGCAGGACAACCTCAAGGCTGTCATTCGCGTGATGCAGTACATCTACGACAACATCATGTACGCCGAGCTCAACACCAAGAGCGACTACTGCCAGGTGTGCGGCTACGACGGTGAGATCAAGATTGTCGAGGATGACGGCAAGCTGGTGTGGGAGTGCCCCAACTGCGGCAATCGTGACCAGGAGAAGATGAACGTCGCTCGTCGTACGTGCGGCTACATCGGTACCCAGTTCTGGAACCAGGGCCGAACCGAGGAGATCCGCGACCGCGTGCTGCATCTCTAATAACCATCCCAGGCCGCCCCGTAGCGAGGCCCCGGACCTTTACTCGCTATTTCGGACAGTCCTGGCTCACGACGGAGGCGCCACTGGCGCCTCCTGTTCGTGCGGAACTCATATCGAGCAAAGGTCCGGGGCCTCGCTACGGGGCGGCCAAGTTGACGTAGCTGAGATGCGGCATGCGGTCTGCTCACTCCTCGAAGTTCTTAGCGGAGATAATTCGAGCTGCAGCTGCGATTTACTTGCGATGGCGGTTGAGCCGCAACCCAGTTTTTATTAGATCTCGAACCCTATGCTCGATGTTCGCTTCGTTCATTGAGTTACCCTTTGCATGAGGCCGGGACATATCGTCCCGCCCGCAGTTTCGCAGGCCGAAGACCGAGAATGTTTGAGGACGGGATGATATGTCCCGGCCTCCCGGGAGAGTTACTTATGAACTACGCGAACATTAAGTATTTCGACATTGCTGATGGGGAAGGCGTTCGTACTTCTCTGTTTGTGAGCGGGTGCCGTCGTGGGTGCAAGAATTGCTTTAACTCTGTCGCGTGGGACTTTGCTGCGGGTGAGCCGTTCGATCGTGCCGTCGAGGACAAGATTATCGAGAGTCTCGACCATCCCTTTATCGATGGCCTGACGATTCTGGGCGGCGAGCCTATGGAGCCCGAGAATCAGGCGGGGCTTGTTGACTTTATCGAACGCGTGCGTGCGGCCTATCCCGCGGGGTCGGGCAAGACCATTTGGTGCTTTACCGGCGACGTGCTCGAGGAGCTTATGCCGGGTGGCCGTCATCATACCGAGGCGACGAACCGTATCCTGGCCTGCCTCGACATGTTGGTGGACGGCCCGTTCGTTCAGGATCTGTACGATATCTCATTGCGCTTTAGGGGCTCGAGTAACCAGCGTGTGATCGATATGAACGCTACGCGCGACCGTGCTGAGCGCGAGGGCGTTGCGCTTTGTGATGCGGTTGAACTTTGGCGGGACGATCCGGTCTATTCGACCCATACTATGTAGCTTGTGGCCGATGCCAAAGGGCGTGGTACCATAGCGCGAACGCAAAATCGGAAAAGTGAGGCCCAGATGGTCGATCAGGAAAAAGTCGAGGCCGCCATTAAGCTGTTGCTTGAGGGCATAGGCGAGGACCCAACTCGTGAGGGCCTGCTGGAGACCCCGGCGCGCGTTGCCCGTATGTATGGTGAGATCGCCGGCGGTATGGACCAGAGTGCCGAGGAGCACCTGTCCAAAACCTTTGCCGTCGCTTCGAACGATTTGGTTATCGAGCGCGACATCACGTTCTACTCGCTGTGCGAGCACCATTTGCTGCCGTTTTATGGCAAGGCCGCCATTGGCTATATCCCTAACGGTCGGGTGGCTGGGCTTTCCAAGCTCGCCCGCACGGTTGAGGTTTATGCCCGCCGTCTGCAGCTGCAGGAGCAGCTGTGTGCGCAGGTTGCCGACGCTCTCATGGATTATCTCGCTCCCCAGGGAGCGATTGTGCTCATGGAAGCCGAGCATATGTGCATGACCATGCGCGGCGTGCAAAAGCCTGGCACCAAGACCGTGACGCTCGCTCGCCGCGGCGTCTTTGAGACCGATTCCGCGCTCGAGGAGCGTTTCTTTAGGATGCTGGGCCGCTAACATGAGGGTCGTCAACGACTTTGCATCGAGGACCGATGAGGGGACGTCTGGTCGCGGCTTTATGGCTTCGGGCTTGGCTCCCTTTGGTGCCATGCCTCGCATTGATTACATTTGTGCCAACGGGCTGTTCCGGCGGCATCTGGGCAACATTGCGCAGTTGGAATCGGGGCGCATCTTCTGCCGCCACGGTATTGACCATCTGCTCGATGTCGCTCGCATTATGTGGATCAAAAATCTCGAGGAGCGGCTCGAATTTGACCGCGAGGTCATCTACGCCACGGCACTTCTTCACGATATCGGCAAAGATGAACAGTATGAATCGGGTATATCCCATGATGTTGCAAGCGAACGCGTCGCTGATGCGATTCTCGGCGGCATGCCCGATGATGTGGCGTTTGAGCCGGCCGATGCCGCAGCCATTAAGACGGCCATTCTGGGCCATCGAAAGCTGCGCGTGAACAGCCAACCGCTTGAGCGTCTGCTCTATGCAGCCGACAAAGCGTCGCGCGCCTGCTTTGCATGCCCCGCGCGCAATGCTTGCAACTGGAGCGATGATAAAAAGAACCTGTCGATTCGCGTGTAGTTAGTTTGCGCGGTCGGGGTTCTAAACGAAGGAGACGATCGCGATGAGCAATAAGAAACTGCCCGAGAATGCAACCAAGACTGAAGGCGCCGAGCTCGCCCGCCGTGGAAGGGGCGAAATATCCACCGCAACGGCGGTACCCCACGTGAGCTATGACGATCTGCGCCATGCTGACCGCATTACTATCGACGGTCTCGAGGTCTTTGCCAACCACGGCGTGTATCCCGAAGAGAACGCGCTGGGCCAGAAGTTCATCGTGTCCTTGGTGCTCTATGCCGACCTGCGTGCAGCGGGGGAGCACGATAACCTGGACGCTTCGATTGACTACGGCTCGGTGTGCCACGATGTCGATGGCTATCTGCGCGAGCATACGTTTAAACTCATCGAGGCGGCAGCCGAGGGTGTGGCCCAGATGCTGCTGCGTCGTTACCCCTTGCTGCTTGGCGTGCGCGTTAAGCTCGATAAGCCTTGGGCTCCCGTCGGTCTTCCCCTGGCAAGCTGCGGTGTCGAGATCGAGCGCGTGCGCTAACCGACTCTAGAGCTCGTTGGCGGGCGGTTTTTTGAGCCGCTGCGACAGAGCCCTGTTGTTGGGGCAGTACGTGTCGAGCAGCGCGTGAAACCGCTGATTGTGGCTTGGCTCGAGCAAGTGGACGAGCTCGTGGGCGACAACCATGTCGAGGCATTCGACAGGGTAGGCGGCGAGCTCGCGCGCGATGCGAATGGCGCCGGATTTGGGAGTGCATGAGCCCCAACGCGTTTTCATGCTGCGTACGGAAACGCGAGAAACGGCGACACCCATTGCGATTTCGTATGCGTGCACCATATCGCGCAGCGCCGATGTGACTTCGGACGTATAGAGCTGGTCGATGTGGGCTTGGAGCTCATCGGACGTTAGGCCGTCGAGGATTGCGTGCCGCTTGGTCTGTGGGCCTTCGTCCGATTTATCGGTACCCATAAAATTTGCGAAGGTGGCCTGTTTGGGTCGCGGTGCGGGCGATGCAAAGTTGTGATCGAGCGCATCTTGTACCGTGATGGGCTTGCCCCAAAGTGCAATGATGGACGAGGGGCTGAGCGGCTCTCGCGCTGTCGCCTGATGTTGCTCACGCTGGTCAAGTCGGCTGATAATCCAGGCGCTGTTGCGCTTCACAAACGCTTCGATACGCTCGCGGCTGGCGCCGAGCGGTGCGCTGGCGTGGGCCTCACCGCTCGATGTGATGCGTAGGTTGAAGTTCTTGACGCGCTTTTTGGTAACGACGACGGGGATGGATGTGCCATCCGGTCGGGATACGGTAATCGTAAACTGCTGCGTCAAAAGCGGTCCTTCAGGTTGGGGACGGGCCGGCATGTCGACCGTTCGGCATGCCGGCCCGCTCAAGGGACGTGAAATTAATAACGCTCAAAGAAGGCAAACGCGTTATCGCTGCAGAGCTTCTGCATCACGGTCTTGCCAAAGTGCTTGGAGAGCATGTTCTGGAATTCGGGCATCTTGCTGGCATCGGAGAGGAAAGCGGGCACGGTGGCTCCGTCCCAGTCGCCGCCGAGTGCGATGACGTCCTCGCCGCCCAGGTCGAGCCAGTGCTCGATATGTGCCGCCAGCTGGTCGAAGGTGACGTCTGCGGCTGTCTTATCGGTTGCGTCGTTGGAAAGGAACTCGCTGCAGTAGTTGAGGCCGACGATACCGCCCATGTCGCGAATGGTGCGGAACTGGTCGTCGGTGAGGTTGCGCTTGGCGCCGCAAACCGCACGGGAGTTGGAGTGGCTGGCGACGAAGGGACGCGTGGCGTGGGCGACAACCTCGTCAAAGCACTCGTCGTTGAGGTGGGAGACATCGAGTACCATGCCGGCGTGCTCCATCTGCGTAAGTGCCTCGATGCCGGCGGCGGTGAGGCCGGCGTGGGTATCGTGTCCGCTCGCGAGCGGTCCCTGCGCATTCCAGCTGAGCGATGACATGAGTACGCCCAAGCTCTTGAGCACCTCGATCAGCGCGGGGTCCTCGGCAAAGAACGTGGCGTTTTCGATGGTGTGGATGCAGGCGACCTTGCCGTCTTTGAGCGCGGGGCGAATGTCTGCCGCGCTGCGTACGTTGACCATGCGGTCGTGGTTGAGCATTGCCTGGCCGCTCATATGCGCCATGATCTGCGCCTGGAAGCGCGCGGCGTGGGCGGTGGGAATCTCGTCGGGGACAAACGTGGCGAAGCACTGTGCCCATGGCGTGTTGCCGATCTTTGCGAGCGAGATGGCGCAGGCGTTGCCCTCGATGAGGTCGAAATCTTGCGGATGCGTTTCGTCGCCGGGGAAATAACCGTCGGTGCCGGCGGTAAAGCGCAGGTCGAGATCGAGCGTGGCCCAGCCGATGCGGTCGGCGGTGTCGCAATGTAGGTCAAATACGGGATATGCCATGGTTCCTCCGGATGCAGCGTTTCTTTGCAAACTGTCCTTGAATTGTATGACTAGGGTATAGTTAGCGCCATATGTTCACGGCGGCCCGCGTTGTGCGCCGCCCTTATCACGGAGGTTACCATGTCCAACCAGGGCAAGAAGGTCAAGACCCATTATCGCGGCACGCTCGACGACGGCACGCAGTTCGATAGCTCCTACGATCGCGGCGAGCCGCTGGAGTTCACCTGTGGTGCCGGTCAGATGATCAAGGGCTTCGACGCCGCCGTTGTCGACATGCAGGTGGGCGAGAAGAAGACCGTGCACATTCCTGCTGCCGATGCCTACGGCGAGCACAATCCCGAGATGGTTATTACCTTCCCGGCCGAACAGGTTCCCAACATCGAGCAGATCGAGAAGGGCATGAAGCTCTTCCTGTCCACGCCGAGCGGCATGCCCGTCCCCGCCGTGGTCATCGACGTAACGCCCGAGGCCGTGACGCTCGACGCCAACCACGAGCTGGCCGGTAAGGACCTCAACTTTGATATCGAGCTCGTCGAGGTCGAGGGTTAGAGTATGCTCGAGCGCTTGGTTTCGACGACATGCTTGGGAAATCTCAACGATCCGTCCTATGAACTCCTGCTTCGCCGGAAGCTGGGCGGCGTCTTTGAAGTTGACGAGCTGCTGCTCGATTGGGACCAGGCTGATGTATACGCGTTTGTGGGCGTGACGGAGCTGGGGCGCACGGTCGATGTTCGGCTGGATACTGCCGACAGCGGTCGTCTTGTCGACGGCGACGTGCTCGCCGTCGACCGTTCGGGCGTGGTGCCCGTGGCGGTTGTCGTGCGCCTGCGCAGCGCCGAGGTTTATTTGGTCGAAGTTGACCGCATGGACCCGATTGCGCTCGCGCATGCGTGCTGGGAGATCGGCAATATGCATGCGCCGCTTTTTCGAGGCGATTCGGACGAGCATACCGTGCGCATGTATACGCCGGTGCAGCCTGTTTTGGGCCGCATGCTCCGGGGCGTCGAGGGCGTTCGGCTCTCGACGGTTACCCGTGAACTCGATTCGGACCGGCGCTTTGCGTCGAGTGCGGCGGATGCCGTTGTGAGTATGGCTCCAGACTTTACGATCGTAAAAAAGGCGCGCGGCTAAGCGCGCGTATGCGCAAGACGGGCTTTGAGGGGCGACCGATCAAGGTCCGTCTTGCTGTTGATATGAGGCTTTGGGGGAAGCATATGGGTCTTGAGGGAATCAAACTGATTGCATGCGATTTGGACGGCACGTTGCTGCATCCGGGGGAGCGCGAGCTGCGTTCCGAGGCCTTTGAGCTTATCGATGAGCTGCATCGTCGTGGTATCGTGTTTATGCCGGCGAGTGGCCGTCAATATGCGAGCTTGCGCTACCTGTTTGCCCCGGTGGCCGATGAGCTCGCCTATGTATGCGAAAACGGAACCCTGGTGATGAGCGAGGGGCGTGCCGTCGTCAAGCGTTCCATGGAGCGTAGCCTTGCTATGGTTATCGCGAATACCGTGGTTGCGTATCCCCATACCGACATGACCCTTTCGTGTGAGGGGCACATCTACACCATGAGCGGCAACGATGCGTTCGTCGACCATTTGCGCTATGTGGTCCACTGCGATGTGGCGGTGGTCGACCGTCCCGAGGACATCGACGAGGATGTCATTAAGATTGGCTTCCAGACGCCCGAGGTGGATTATCCGGCGGCCCGGGAGTATTTCGAGCGCCTCTTTGGCGACCGTGTCGATGTGATGACGTCAGGAACCGCATGGACGGACCTTATCGGTTTCGGTTCGGGCAAGGGCTCCGCGCTTGTCGATTACGGTCGTGTCCTGGGGATTTCGCCCGATGAGATGATGGCATTTGGCGACAATGAGAACGATCGCGACATGCTCAACGTCGTGGGCCATCCCTATCTGATGGAGAGCTGCAACCCCACCATGCGCGGTATCAACGATCGCGTCCGTTACGTGCACACGGTCGAAGAAGAACTGCGCCGCCTGCTCGCCGAGTAGGTTTTCGGGACATGCCTAGAAATGTACTGTTTGCTGTAACGGATGGGAAAGTAGATTTGCAGGCATGCCCCAAAGGCTACCGGCAGTCGGGGCAGAGTCCCTCAAAGATGGTGTAGTGCGAGCTGACGCTCCATCCGATTTGTTCGGATGCCCTGGCGTCGAGCTGGGCATCGAAGGGGAGCGGCACGTCGATGACGCGGCTGCACGAGGTGCAGATGATATGTGCGTGCGGCTCGATGGTGCGATCGAAACGACTTCCGCCCGGCGTCTTGATGGAGAGAATCTCGCCGGCGTCGGCCAAGAGATTGAGGTTGCGGTAGACCGTACCGCGGCTGATTTTGTCATCCTGCGCGCGCACGACGTTGTAGATTTCGTCGGCGGTGGGATGGTTATAGCTTTGGCGCACGGCGTCAAGAACCAGCTTTCGCTGCCTGGTATTCCTTCTTTGCACCGCCATGCGCCTCGCCTCTTTTCTATTAACGGTCGTAGGTAAATGATACCGTATTTAGCACACAATACTAATAATGAGGAGTGAAACCGTCTTCATTGGCAAGTGGGGCTCGGACCTGAGCGTCTATGAGGCGAAAACGCGTCCCCATGCGCTCATAGGAGGCATGAAGCGCCTCGAGATGAGATAGGATGTTTGCCGGAGCTCCCTGTATCTCCATCTCGACTGACCCGTCTTCCTTGTTACTCACCCAGCCGGTGAGTGCGCGTGCCTGTGCGAGGTTGGTGTTGGTGAAGCGAAAACCAACGCCTTGGACTTGCCCCTCCCAGCGCAGGAAATAACGCAGGGGAGTGTCTTGAGTGGCCTCGTCGCTTGCGAGCACAGCAAGCCTGCGGCGCAGCTCGAGCTCGACGTTTGATGGTTTTTGAGGCTCTCGACTGCCGCCGGTGACGCTGGAGAAGAACGTATCGAAGAGGCCCATCGCTATGCCTGCTTGCCTGCGTCGGCCGGGAAGGTAATGCCGGCCTGCTGGCGCACGGCATCCATGATGCGCAGTGAGACGAGCGTGACATCGCGGTAGTGGCCGAGCTCGTGGCGTCCCGCCGGGGTCTCCCAAATCTCTTCCTTAACGTTATCGATGCCGCCGATGGCGGTGATAAAGTCTGCGAGTTCGTATTCCATGGTGTTGCTCGATTTGGGCAGGTCGAGCACGCGGCCGTTGTCGCCCTGTTCGCGCGGTGCCTCGGTCGCCGAGCCGCGTACGACGTCGCCGCGATAGTCGATGCGGACGTTGCGGGGCGTGGACAGATGGTCGATCTGGATAGTGCCGTGCTCGCCTTCGATCTGCGAGGGCAGCAGGTCATTCGTAATTTTGGAGTGCGCGAGCTCGACGGAGATACGGCCACCGCCGTAGCTGGCGAGGATGGAACCGCAGCCATCGATGGGGCCGTGCGTGAGCTGTCGCGTGGCGGGGTCGAGCAGAGTAGCCATGCTCGTAAGGCCGGAGGGCATGCCGAAAATCTCGACCATGGGCTCGACGGTGTAGACGCCAATATCCATGAGGGAACCCGATGCCATATTGCAGTCGAAGATATTGGTGGCGCGTCCCGCGAGAATCTCGTTGTAGCGCGAGGAATACTTGCCAAAGCGCAATGAGGCGCGGCGGATGGGGGCGATCTCGCCCAGGGCGTCCTCGATGGCGTGGAAGGCGGGATCGTGGAGGGGGCGCATGGCCTCGAGGGCCACGACACCTGCTGCCTCGGCAGCGCGGAAGACTTCCAGCGCCTGCGCTTCGGTGGCGCAGAAGGGTTTCTCGACGATGACGTGCTTGCCACCGGCGATGCAGGCAAGGGCCTGCTCGTAGTGAAGTGCGTTAGGGCTGCCGATATAGACGGCGTCGACGTCGGCGGCTACCGCAAGCTCATCGAGTGACGTAAAGTTTCGCTCACCACCGCGCTCGGCGGTAAAGGCAGTACCGCGATTGGCGTCGCGTGAAAGCGTGCCCACAAACGCGGCTTGGTCGTTGGCGTTGACGACCTGGATAAAGTCGTCGGTAATCATGGATGTGCCGATGGTTGCGATACGCAACATGTGTCCCCCTTGCGTTGTTTGGCTTACAGGACGAGTGTAGCGCGGGAGGACACAAAAGCGTGCGAAAACGCCGTTACAGGTCGCTCTCGTTAAAGCCGGCGTCGATATCGAGGTTGCTGCCGTCGGCCGCCGTGGTGGCAAGCTCGTCGCAGCGCTCATTGAGCTCGTGGCCGGCATGCCCCTTAACCCAGATGAACTCCACTTTGTGTTTGCTCTTTGCGGTGAGCAGGCGCTCCCACAGATCGCGGTTCTTGACAGGCTGCTTGTTGGCAGTTTTCCACCCGCGCTTTTTCCATCCGTCAATCCAGTGCTTGTTGAAGGCGTTGACGACGTACTGCGAATCGGAATGGACTTCGACGTCGCAGGGGCGGTTGAGCGCCTCGAGTGCCACGATGACCGCCATGAGCTCCATGCGGTTGTTGGTGGTCTTGGCGTAGCCGCGTGAAAGCTCGGAGGTGAAGGTCTTGCCGGCGGGGTTGGTGTATTTGAGCACGGCGCCGTAGCCGCCACGTCCCGGATTTGATCGAGCCGAGCCGTCGGTGTAGATGATGGCCTTCACATGGTTCCTTTCGTTGGGTACGTTTCGTGTGAGTGACCATTGTAGCGCCATGCCTGCCGGGGGCTAGCAATCTACGATTTCTACCCCGTCTTCCGACAGTTAGTTGGCATGGATGATGCGGTTGAGCTCGTCGAGGTATTGCTGCAAGAGGGGAGAGGGCTTGCGCTCGTCGTGCATGATATAGCCTACGCGCATCGTTGGGGCGTCTGCTAACGGGATCGATGCCATGCCCCGTTGCATTTCATTGGAGAGGACGCCGGTCGACAGGGTGTAACCGTTCGACGTGATAAGTAAGTTAGTAAGTGTTCCGCGGTCCGAGATTCGTATGTTGCGGTCGCAAGGGATATAGCTAAAAGGTTCCTCGGCGTAATAGAAGGAGTTTGAGGTTCCCTGCTCAAAGCTGTAGCGCGTATAGGGCGTGAGGTCGGCAAGGGACAGCTGAGGGCGGCGTGCGAGCGGGTGGCGCTCGCTGACGAAGACGTGGACCGTCGCGTCGAATAGGGGATGGAAGCTTGTACGGGCATCGGCAAAGGCCTTCTGCAGAACGCGGGCGTTAAAGTCATCCAGATAGAGGATGCCGATGTCGCTGCGAAACGCACGGACGTCATCGATGATCTGCGATGTGGTGGTCTCGCGCATGATGAACTCGAACTTGCTGTCGCGGCAGCGCTCGACCACGTTGACAAAGGCCTCGACCGAAAAGGCGTAGTGCTGGGCGGAGATGGCGAGGCGGGCTTGCGGGGTGCCGCCGTCCTCGTAGCGCGCCTCGAGCATATCGGCCTGCTCTACGACCTGGCGCGCATAGCCCAAAAGCTCGGTGCCGTCGTTGGTGAGCGTGACGCCGCGGCTGGAGCGCGTAAAGATCTTCAGGTGGAGCTCCTGTTCCAGGCTTTTGACGGCGTTTGAGATGTTGGACTGAGCGGTATAGAGGCGCTGAGCTGCGGCGTTAATTGAGCCGGACTCTGCCACGGCAATCAGAAAACGAAGCTGCTGAAGGGTCATCGACGCCATCCTTTCGATTGCTATCTATAAAACCGATAACAGGTTAGCGCTTTTAAGTGATTGACCGAGCGAAACAATGCTCGTACTATTCAAAACACACAAAGGCGGTAGGTAATTAAACCGACCACAGAACCGGGATGCGAAAGGAGGCCCGCATATGAATTGCTTACCAAGACGAATGCCGGGCTCCTGTTTGCGCCCGTCGGCGTGATCAGGAGACAGCGACTTACTTCTCTCTTTTTATTTACTTTTGTTCGATCAAGGAGATCATCATGAGCCAGTTCATCAACAACCCCGAGCACACCTTTGGTTTCGATACCCTGCAGCTTCACGTTGGCCAGGAGAGTGCCGATCCTGCATCCGACTCCCGCGCCGTGCCTATCTACCAGACCACGAGCTATGTGTTCCGCAACTCCCAGCACGCCGCCGACCGCTTTGGTCTTGCCGACGCCGGTAACATCTACGGCCGTCTGACCAACTCCACCCAGGGCGTCTTCGAGGACCGTATCGCCGCACTCGAGGGTGGCGTGGCAGGTCTCGCCGTCGCCTCCGGTGCTGCTGCCATCACCTATACCCTGCAGGCTCTTGCCCAGGCCGGTGACCACGTGGTGGCTCAGAAGACCATCTACGGTGGCTCCTACAACCTGCTGGAGCATACGCTCTCCCAGTTTGGTGTCGAGACCACGTTTGTCGACGCTCATAACCTGGAAGAGGTCGAGGGGGCCATCAAGGACAACACCACGGTCATCTATCTCGAGACGCTCGGCAACCCCAACTCCGACATCCCCAACATCGACGCCATCTCCGAGATAGCCAAGAAGCACGGTCTGCCGGTTGTCGTCGACAACACCTTTGGCACCCCGTATCTGTTCCGTCCGCTGGAGCATGGTGCCAACATCGTCGTCCACTCCGCAACCAAGTTCATCGGCGGCCACGGCACCTCGCTGGGCGGTGTGATCGTCGACGGCGGTAACTTCGATTGGAAGGCGAGCGGTAAGTACGCCCAGATCGCTGAGCCCAACCCCTCCTACCACGGCGTTTCGTTTGCCGAGGCTGCCGGTCCCGCCGCCTTCGCAACCTATGTCCGCGCTATCCTTCTGCGTGACGAGGGTGCCTGCATCAGCCCGTTCAACGCCTGGGTCCTGCTCCAGGGCACAGAGACTCTGTCGCTGCGCGTTGACCGTCATGTCGAGAACACCAAGAAGGTCGTTGAGTTCCTGACCGGTGACACCCATGTTGCCAAGGTGAACCACCCGAGCCTGCCTGAGCACCCCGACCATGAGCTCTACAAGCAATATTTCCCCAACGGCGGTGCCTCGATCTTTACCTTTGAGATTAAGGGTGGCCAGGAGGCCGCCTGGAAGTTCATTGATCATCTGCAGGTGTTCTCGCTGCTCGCCAACGTGGCCGACGTCAAGTCGCTCGTCGTGCACCCGGCTACCACCACGCACTCCCAGCTCTCTGCCGAGGAGCTCGCCGAGCAGAACATCACGTCCTCCACGATCCGTCTTTCCATCGGTACCGAGAACGCCGAGGATATCATTTGGGATCTGAAGCAGGCTTTCGCCGCGCTGGACGAGTAAGGCGACTTGTGCAAGGACCCCTTGCGACTCGATAGGTATAACTGCATAAAATGCCTGCTCAAGGCGCCTGTGCGAACAATGGTTGCACAGGCGTCTTTTTTGCATAGAGAGGGCGCAAAAACAGGGTTTTTGACATGCTTTATGCATTCGAGTTGTGGAAAACTCCTGTTGAGAGGATGTGAGTTTTACGCAATTGACGTGCGCCTTTTGAGTAAAACCGCAGGTCGCGATTTGCTCGGGGTACTATGCAGCGCGATCGAATCATACGCAGCTCAAACGCAGCAAAAACGCACTACGGAGGTTTCCAGCTACATGAGGATCGATTCACGAAAACCGAAAGCCGCCGCCCTTTCCGCCGCTCTGACCGTGGCGCTTTTGGCGGGCGCCGGTGCAACTGATGCCCACGCCGCAACATTGTCCGATACGGTTGGATCTACGCCGTCCGAGACGACGCTGGTACAGCCCGTTGACTATCGCGGCGATGGTTATGGTTCCATGCAGGAGTGGAACGCCTCGATGGAGGCCAAGCGCGATTCCCTGGAGATGCGCGCTCAGATCATCATGAATATGTATGGCGACTATGCCACCGATGACGAGCGCGCTGTGCTGCAGGGCTGTATCGACGGTGCGGGTAGCCTGTTGACGATGGGGGAGGGCGACGCGAAGTCGACCGAGCTCGATGAGCTGCGCACTGCGCTTGAGGATGCCAAGCGCGAAGCGCTCGAGGCTGCCGCCGAGGCGGAGGCTGCCGAGGCTTCGTACTACAACGCCGGTTACACTCCGTCCTACGCGTCTGCCGCATCCTGCACGAACGGATCGGGCCTGACGCGCTCTGCGGGTGTCAATAACTACAACGGGCGCCGCGAGACCTATTACAGCAGCAATGTGCTTTATCACTATCGCACGGGCGAATGGACTCAGGATTCTGAGGGCTTCTGGCGCGATTCCGACGGCTATTACGTTGTTGCCGCGGGCGATATGGCCCAGGGCTCGACCTTTACGGGCTCCAAGGGTGATTGCAAGGTCTATGACTCCGGCTGCGCTGCCGGAACCACCGACTACTACACCGGTTGGTAATTTTTCTGCATCACGGATATTTGGCGGACGGGTGTCTTTACCGAGCTTTAGGGCAACGTAAAGACGTCCGTTCTATGTATGCGCCTGAGCTAACAGAGCCCTTACCGTGACGGTACGTCGCGCATATGGGCGCGGGGCACACTAGTTCATGAGAAATAAGGTCTTTCTCTTGGAGGAAGTGGTCTTGTGAATGTTCGAGATATTGCCGTTGCCGCCGTCGCGTTGATGCTTGGCTGCCTTGGTCCCACGGCCGCGCTCGTCGCGGGCATGCAGGGGACATGCGGGGCTGCTCCTATCGTGGTCGGCGCGCTGATCGCGGCCACGCTGCTGGGAAGCGCAGGCGTGGTTCTTTGCCGCGACGATGAGGACGAGGTGCCGGGGTCGCAACGCTAACTGTTGTGAGATCGGCCGCCGGTCATAGACGAAGATGAAGGCCGCCGCAGGGGAAAGGTTCCCTTGCGGCGGTTTTGCTGTCAAGGCTGTTGAATGCGGCGCGTCGGCGCTACCAGCTTTTCTCGATATCGCGGATGCGCCGATAGAGCCACTCGTTTTGCGGTGCCTGGATATCGTGTTTGGCTGCGAGGCGGCAGATGGTGCCCGCGAACTCATCAACCTCGGTTTTGCGCCTTGCAATGCGGTCTTGAGCCATCGAGGGCATACCGGCGGGGTCGATTCCCTCGATGAGGTGCACCATTTGCGTCAGGTCTGCCTCGGTCAGTTCAACGCCCTCGGCGTTGGCGACCGCAAGCGTTTCGCGCATGGCGGAAACAAAGCAGCGACGCTGCTCGGAGCCCGGCTCCGTGGCGCTTCCGTAGGTCCCGCCGTAGGCCATGCAGGTCTGGTTGATGCCGTCGTTGAGCATGAGTTTGGCCCACATGCGGTGGGCGATGTCGTCCTCGACGGTATGGGCGATGCCGCAGCGCGTATAGAGCTCGTCGATCGCGGTGACGGCTGCGGGCTCGGTGCCCGCTGCCGCGCCAAAGCGGATTTCGCCCGCATTGGTAAAGGTGAGCGCGCCGTTGAGAAACACGGCGTCCATGCCCTGGCAGATACCAAGAACGGTATGCTCCCAGCCAAAGCGTTCGGCAATCTTTTGCTCGCTCGTAATGCCGTTGCACAGCGAGGCGATGAGCGTGTTGGGTCCCACGACGCGCTCCATAGTCTTGAGTGCTTGGTCGAGACCGGTGGTCTTGACTGTCAGGATGACCAGATCGGCGGGCGTCGCCTCGCTGGCACGGACGGACGTGAGATCGCAGGGCTTGCCGTTGACGGTGAGTGCGTCGTTCGCATGACGCTCAAAACGGGCATCATCCATGACGTATTCGACGGCGTCATTGCCGAGGGCCTTGGCAATCATGCTGCCGTAGAGCAGGCCGACGCCGCCCTTGCCGATTAAAGCGACCTTGTTGATCTGCATGTGAATCATCTCCCCATATAAAAGGCGCCCGCGTAAGGGGCGCCTGATGGATTGTATGCTGCCAGGGTGATTGGTGGGTGCGCGG
This sequence comes from uncultured Collinsella sp., assembly GCA_900540095.1. GTDB lineage: Bacteria > Actinomycetota > Coriobacteriia > Coriobacteriales > Coriobacteriaceae > Collinsella. The sequence continues at coordinate 32,752 of UQEO01000002.1, read as the reverse complement.
GGCGGCTGTTATGAAAAAGAAACTGTTGCGCTGTGCGCTTATGCCGCGGGGCAGACCGCAAAGACGCGGGCGGGGTATCCGACGCCATCGCGGACCTTGGGGAAGGTGCAGAAGATGACGGAACCCGTGGCGGGAAGCTCGTCCAGATGGTCCATGACTTCGATCTGATAGCGGTCGACAGAGAGGATGTATTGCTCGCCGGGGTAGGGGTAGGCGTCCTCACGTGTGGTCACGCTCGTCTCCTTTCATCGGGCTTTTTGCTGATGTTAAAGCGGTGCCGTGACGGCTCGATTTTTGCTGCGTTACGATACGTTCTCAATTGCGATTCCGATGTGTTTCGATGACGTGACGGGTTTGTTTCGCCTTGTCAGGGCTTCGATGGGAGGGGAGGGGCCGTGCAATACCGCGTTGACCCTAAAAGTGGTAACCGAATATCCGCTCTGGGTCTGGGCTGCATGAGGTTTCCCGGTGCGCCGGGACGTCCGGATGCGAAGACAGCCGATGCCATCATCTCCCGTGCGGTGGAGCAGGGGATTAACTACCTGGACACGGCCTATCTCTATCCCGGCAACGAGGCGTGCGTGGGTGCGTCGCTTGAGCGCCTGGGCTTGCGCGACCAGGTTTTGCTCGCAACCAAGCTGCCGCATGCTTCGTGCAAATGCGCGGAGGATTTCGACCGGTTCTTCGACGAGCAACTGCGCCGCCTACGGACTGACCATATCGACTATTACCTCATGCACAACATTACCTCGCCCGCCCAGTGGGAACGTGTGGTGGCGTTGGGCATCGAGGACTGGATCGCGCGTCAAAAGGCGGCGGGGCGTATTCGCCAGATTGGTTTTTCGTACCACGGCAGCGCAGCGGACTTCCTGACGATGCTCGATGCATATGAGTGGGACTTTTGCCAGATCCAGTACAATTACGCTGGAGAGCGATATCAGGCGGGAACAGCGGGGCTCATGGCCGCCGCCGAGCGAGGCCTCGCGGTGTTTGTGATGGAGCCGCTGCTGGGCGGGCGTTTAGCGGGCAAGCTGCCGCCACGGGCCCGCGCTGTGCTCGATAGTGCCCGTGACCCGCATTTGCGCACTCCTGCCGCCTGGGGTCTTTCGTGGGTGTGGAATCATCCCCAGGTGACCATGTTGCTTTCTGGTATGACCGATACCGCGCAGGTTGATGAGAACGCGGTGTTGGCCGATCGGGCCCTGCCGGATTCGATGACAGCTACTCAGCTCGATGCCATCGCGCACGTGCTGACGGAGTTTGAGAAATCGAATCGCGTGCCCTGCACGGGATGCGGCTACTGTATGCCGTGTCCTAAAGGCATCAACATCCCTGGGTGTTTCGCCGCCTACAACGCAAGCTATGCGCACAGCTGGTTTACGGGCCTGTCGCAGTATTTTACGGCGAGCGCGGTGCGGACGAGCGAGGCCAAGCTGGTGAGCAATTGCGTCAAGTGCGGCAAATGCGCGCGCCACTGCCCACAGCATATCGATATCCCCGAGCGTCTCGATGACGTGCGCCGACGCTTCCAGCCTGGACCCGTGACGGCAGTGCTTAAGGCCTTCGGCAAAACGCGCTCCTCGTGACCCTTTTATAACTTGCGGTGGAATAGTTCCTGTTTGCGGCAGAATAGGGCTTAAACAGGGACTATTCCACCGCAACTGAAGGGGGCTGTCGTGGGCCATCGGGATTCATGTAATGATTCGCGTGGGGTTCGTTGGGGCATTTTGGGCGCTGGGCACATTTCTCATCGATTTGCATCGTCGCTCAAGAAGGTCGACGGGGCACGGCTGGTGGCTGCGGCCGGTCGCACTCCTGCACATGTCGAGGAATTTTGCCGAGCGTTTTCGATCGATGCTGCGCATGGCCATGCCTCGGCCGACGATAACGGCGATGCGGCTTATGACGCGCTGATTGCCGACCCCGATGTCGACGCAATCTACTTGGCTCTTCCGCATGGCATGCATACGCGTTGGGCCTGTCGCGCGCTGCGCGCCGGAAAGGCTGTGCTGTGCGAAAAGCCGGCCGTTTTGAGCGAGGAAGAGGCTCTCTCGATTGCCTCCACCTCTCGCGAGCGCGGCGTGCTGTTTATGGAGGCGATGAAGAATCGGTTTTGCCCGATGCGCGCTCGCGTGAAAGACTTGCTTGCGTCGGGTGAGCTTGGCCGTATTGTCTCGATTGAAAGCGTGCAAAAGCTCGATTACGGCGAGTCTCCTTCGGGCTATCTGCTTGATCCGTTGCAGGGCGGCTGTCTATATGACATGGGCTGTTATGCGGTCGGTTGGTTTGAGGATTTGCTCGCGGGCGCGTGCGAGGTTTCGTCCCGTGAAGTTCGCTGGCGTGACGTATCGGGCGGTCGCGTCGATTGGGCCGACGAGATCCATATGAGCGTCGGCGGTATACCCATTCATATGGTGTGCGACGGCAAAGCAACATATGAAAGCCGCTTAACGATTGCCTGTGAGCGGGGCTCGTTGGAAATCGAGCGTCTCCATCGCCCCGAGCTCGCCCATGTGAAGTACTCCGACGGTCGAGTACTCGAAATCGATGCACCATTTGAGGTCGATGATTTTTACGGTGAGACATCGCATGCGACGCAGCTCATTCAGGCGGGGAAACTCGAAAGCCCCGTCATGTCCCTAGCCGCCACACGGCGCTGCGCACGCATCATCGATGCGATTCGCTTGAAACTTTAGGGCGTGGGGGCATGGCGCCAACGCCTGGAATGCCTTGGAGGCCTTTGCCCCTGATGCCCCTTTTATAACTTGCGGTGGAATACGGTCTGTTTGCGCCAAAATAGGGCACCAATAGACCGTATTTCACCGCAACTGATGAAGAGGGAGTTGGAGATGCTGACGATCGGGTGTCATCTTTCGACGACGAAGGGCTATCGGGCAATGGGGGAGACGGCGCTGTCCATTGGCGCCAATACCTTTTCGTTCTTTACGCGCAACCCGCGCGGTGGCAAGGCAAAAGAACTTGACATGGATGACGTGGCGGCTCTGCGCGAGCTTATGGCGCAAAACGACTTTGGACCGCTGGTGGCGCATGCCCCGTATACCTACAACCCCTGTTCTGCCAAAGAGCGGGCACGCGAGTTTGCCTTGGAGGCAATGGCCGAGGACTTGCAGCGTCTGGAAGCACTGCCCGGCAACTACTACAACTTCCATCCCGGTGCGCATGTGGGACAGGGCTCCGACGTCGGCATTCAGATGATTGTCGACACGCTGTGCCAGGTGATGTTTGAGGGGCAGCAGACGACGGTATTACTCGAGACCATGGCAGGCAAGGGCACCGAGGTGGGCCGTAGCTTTGAAGAACTGGCGTGCATTATCGAGGGCGTTGCCGCCAAGCGCCCAGAGCTGTCCGATAAGCTGGGCGTTTGTTTGGACACCTGCCATGTGAGCGATGCCGGCTACGACATCATCCATGATCTGGACGGCGTACTCGACGAGTTCGACCGCGTGGTGGGTATCGATCGCTTGCATGCCGTACATATCAACGATTCGAAGAACCCTTGTGGCGCCCATAAAGATCGTCACGAGTGCATCGGCAAGGGATACCTTGGCAGCGAGGAATTTGGTGGCGGTATGCAGGTTATGCAGAATATTGTATCGAATGGCCGTTTGCGTTCGCTGCCGTTTATTTTGGAGACTCCGAACGAACTTGCAGGTTATGCAGCTGAAATTAGACTATTAAGGTCATTGCAGCAGTAATGACTGTCACAAAGTAGAGTATTCCATTCACGTTATGGGTTTGTTTCAATCAGTTTTCTCATTGCAGATTCGTAATTCCGGGTGCATAATAGCCAACAGTTTTTGCAGACCTCTGAATCAAACGAGGTCACCGGAAGGAGACTGATTATGAAGCTGAAGAAGCTTGGCGCATTTGCCGTCACGGGTGCTATGGCGCTCGCCCTTGCTCTGACGGGCTGCGGCTCGTCCAACGCCACCTCTGGTTCTGATGCCGGTTCCAGCAGCTCTGACGACGCTAAGGTCGAGAAGGTCGACGGCTCCAAGGAGTACGCGCTCGTCAAGGACGGCACGCTGACCGTCGGCACCTCTGCCGAGTACGCGCCGTTTGAGTACAAGGATGACAACGGCGACTACCAGGGCTTTGACCTTGAGCTCATCAAGGCTATCGGTGACAAGCTGGGTCTGGATGTCGAGTATGTCAACAATGACTTTGACACGCTGGTTCCGGGCGTCGCTTCGGGCGCCAAGTATGACGTTTCCATCGCGGCTATCACCGACACGCCCGAGCGTGAGAAGGAAGTCACTTTCTCTGATTCCTACTACATGGACGATCAGGCTATCGTGACCAAGGTCGATAACACCGACATCACGGCCGATAACTTCAGCGAGAAGCTCAACAACGCCGACGCTACCATCATCGTCCAGTCTGGCTCGACCGCCGAGGCTTTTGCCCAGGAGAACTTCCCGAAGGCCAAGATCGTCCCCTACAAGGACGCCACCGAGTGCTTCAGCGCTCTGCAGTCCGATAAGGGCGACGCCGTGGTCACCAACCGCTCCGTTGCCAGCCAGCTGACCGCCGAGCAGTTCAACACCTGCCAGACCATCAAGCAGATCAGCACCGGCGAGGAGTACGCCATCGCCATCAACCAGGGCAACACCAAGCTCAAGGACGACATCAACCAGGCCATCAAGGACCTGACCGACGACGGTACCGTCGACGCCCTCATGGCTAAGTACAATATCAAGTAAAATAACTACTTGATTGCGCGCGGGCCCTTTCCGTTTTGCGGAGAGGGCCTTTGCGCTTCTCTTGACGGAGAGCGTTTCCGTCTCGTTTTGCCGGCAACTTCTATGATAGGAGCCACCTTGTCTCGACTGAACAAAGGGGCCGCGGAGCAGCGTTTTCCACTGTCCGCCTTGCTCCAAAAGCTAGCCTGCGTCATGGCCGTGGCGCTCGCGCTGGTGTGCGCGGGGGCATATGCGCCCACGACCGCTCAGGCGCTTGAGACCGCAAAGATCACCGCCCGACCCAATACCGGTTCGGGTAGCGACGTAGTCGGTGGCACCGAGACTCGTATCACCTGGGAGGTCCAGGCCGATGCCGACGAGGAACTGAGCGGTCTTTCGCTGACGTTTGCCGATGGCACGACCTTTGGTGCGGACGACACGCGTCTGACGATGCTCTCGGGCGATGACCTTATGGACCGTACGCCCATGAAGCCTACGTGCAAGGTCGACGGCCAGACGCTCAAGATCGATTTTGGCGAGACGGCTCCGGCCGGCGGCTATTTCCGCGTCGAGGTCTACGGCGTGACGTTCCCCGTCGAGGGCGGCGATGAGGCCTTTAGCGGCACCTATACGCTCGCCGATGGTTCGACCAAGAAGATCTCCAAGATTCCGTCGGTGGAGATCAAGGGCGTGACGGCATTCGATAACTTCCTGGCCGACCTTAAGGAGCAGCCGTGGGTCGAGGCATGGAATTCCAACATGTTCCTGCGCCTGTTCCTGAACCCGGTCATTTTGGTCCAGAGCCTGCCGATCGTCTTCAAAGGCTTCCTCATGTCGCTCTCGATCGTGCTCGTGGCGTTTCCGCTGGCAATTCCCTTTGGCTTTGCCTTGTCGCTCATGCGCATCTCCAAGTCGCGCATCCTGCGTTGCCTTGCCGGTATCTATGTGAATATCATCCGTGGTACGCCGGCGTTCCTGCAGATCTACATCGCGTTCTTCGGTCTGCCGCTGGCCGGCGTCAAGGTTGACGACTATGTGCTCGGCGTCATCGTCATGGCCATGAACTCGTCCGCCTACCTGTGCGAGATCTTCCGCGCCGGTATTCAGTCGATCCCCAAGGGTCAAAACGAGGCTGCTCGCTCGCTGGGCATGAATGCCTTCCAGACGCTGCTCTATGTCATGATTCCGCAGACGTTCCGCAATGTCCTGCCTACGCTGACCAGCGAGTTCATCCTGCTCTACAAGGACACGTCGCTGCTTGCCGCCGTGGGTGTCGTCGAGATCGTCATCAACGCCCGCACCATCGTGGCCACGACGGGCTCCATCACGCCGTATGTGGTTGCCGCTCTGTTCTATCTGGTCATTACCCTGCCGCTTGCGCGCTTGGTGAGCGGTCTTGAGGCGAGGCTTTTGGGCACGGCCGAGACCAAGAAGAAGCGTCCCACCAAGAGCGCCGGACAGGTTGTCGCGACGCCCGCCGATCATATCGCCGGTCTGTAAGGAGGTCCTGTCATGAGTGAAACGAATTCCAACGAGGTCGTTGTCAGCATCAAGAACCTCCAAAAGGCTTTTGGCGATAACGTGGTCCTGCGTGATATCGATCTGGACGTGCACAAAGGTGAGGTCGTTGTGGTCCTGGGCCCCTCGGGCTCGGGCAAGTCGACGATGCTTCGCTGCATCAATCGCCTGGAGCATCCCACGAGCGGCTCGATTGTCGTTGAGGGCGTGGATGTGTGTGCCAAGGGCGTCGACCTCAATAAGGTACGTACGCACTTGGGCATGGTGTTTCAGCAGTTCAACCTGTTCCCGCACCTGTCGGTTAAAAAGAACGTCATGCTTGCGCAGCAAAAGGTGCTCAAGCGCAGTAAGGAAGAGGCCGAGAAGATCGCCATCGAGGAGCTGACCAAGGTCGGCCTGGCCGAGCGCATCGATTTTATGCCGAGTCAGCTTTCGGGCGGCCAGCAGCAGCGCGTGGCCATCGCCCGCGCCCTGTCGATGAACCCGCACGTGATGCTCTTTGACGAGGCCACGTCGGCGCTCGACCCCGAGCTCGTCCGCGATGTATTGGGCGTCATGCGCGACCTGGCACGTGACGGTATGACCATGATCGTGGTGACCCACGAGATGGGCTTTGCTCGCGACGTCGCCGATCGCGTCGTCTTTATGGACGGCGGCGTTATCGTGGAAGAGGGCACGCCGAGCGAGGTCTTCGACCACCCCAAGAGCGAGCGCACCAAGGCGTTCTTGGGCAATATCTCGTAGCCGGTTGATGTAACTGCCGTTGCAAAAGAGCGGGGCTGGACTTGAATCCAGCCCCGCTCTTTTGTAGGGATGGGGATGCGCTTTGATGCAGGCTCTCTTGGAGGCCCTGGGTTCGTTACGCGAGCTCGGCTCCGAGGGCCTTGCAAGCGGTCTCGCCCTCGTCGTCGGGCGCGTCGTAGCAGATGGTGGAGTCCACGACGTTGACGCCCGCCTCGTCGGCGTCCGCCTTCCAGTTGTCCATCCATTCGCCCTCGGCCCACGAATAAGAGCCAAAGAGGACGACCTTCTTGTCGCCGAGGGTCTCCTTGACCTCATCCCACATGGGCTGGAACTCATCGTATTCAAGCTCCTCGGAACCCATGGCGGGGCAGCCGAAGGCGAAGGCATCATATTCGGCGACCTTGTCGGCAGAGAAGTCGGCGCAGGAGATGACCTCTGCCTCGGCGCCGGCACCGGTTGCGCCCTCGGCAACGAAGTTTGCCATGGCCTCGGTGTTGCCTGTACCGCTCCAGTAGACGACTGCGATCTTGCTCATGTGTGATCCTTTCGGTTGTGCGGCACGCGGCCGCGTCTTGCATGTTCTATCGGGCTACTTGGACAAGTTGTCCAAGGGTGTAGCCCTGCTGATAGATATAGGTGAGGTATTGCGTGCATGCGCGATAGGAATCGAAGGTCGTGAGCGCCTGCTCAACGTCCGTGTACACCTTCCAGGCGCCAAAGACCTTGTAGTTTTCGCCATGCTGGGCGATAAACTGATGCACGTCTTCGTAGGGGTAGCCCAAAAAATACCCAATTTCGTGAGGGAACTCGCAGGTGCAGCCGTTATCGCAGGCCTCGCCCTGAGCGAGTACACACGGTCCGTTGGCGCATGCACTTTCTGCGACATTGCTGCTCGCCAGCGTGATGCGCGCGGCAAGATGTACAAGAGATACGGGCAGGTCGTGGACATCGTAGCCTTCGGCGGCTAGCGCCGTCGTGGCACGGGGGTCGGAGAGGTATCGCATGAGGTCCGCAGGGCTGTACACATAGATGAGCGCTCCGCAGGGGCGCCAGACCAAAACGCTCATATGGATTCCGAGCGGCTGGAGCTCGCGGTTGCATTGGGCTATGACGGCGAGCAGGCGAGAGCGTCGCTCTTCGATTTGAATGACGCCGAGTTTTCCGTTTTGGTTGGCGTAAACGCCGGGATAGGTAAAGAGCGAAGCCGGCTTGATACCTGCGAGCGTAGGGGAGCAGTTGCGCACGACAGCCGTTTGGTATGTTGGGATGTCAATGGTTCGAGTCACGTTGCCCCTTTCGAGCTCTCACTTGTTAGCCTAGGAAAACTTATACACGAAAGTAAGCCATGGTCAACAAAAAAGTTTGAATAGGGAAACTAATTGACCGAACGGACATGATTTTGGGTTAAGATGGGGACACCCCATGGGGGTATCTAGATAGGGCTACTTGAAAGGGGAGCGCATGAGTGACTTGCTCAACCCTGCAAATCTCATCGTGCTGGCCGTCATTGCCGTCGGCATGTTTTTTGGACTGCGCCGCATTGCCGCTTCGACACACGGGAAGAGTTGTTGCAGCGATGGCGCGAGCGGCAAGAAGGCCAAAAAGGTTGTTGTGACGGATACCGATGAGTCTCACTATCCCTATAGCGATGAGTTGCTTATCGGTGGCATGAGTTGCGACGGCTGCGCTCAGAACGTGGCCAATGCCCTGAATGCACTGGATGGCGTGTGGGCAACGGTGACGTATGCGGACCACACGGCGCGCGTGCGCTCTAAGCAGCCGATCGATCGCGGTGCTCTCGTGGCCGCCGTGAAGGACGCGGGTTACTACGTCATGACGCTCTAAGCGCCGCCCTGGATGCGCTTCCTTGGCTAGGCCCGTCCGCGCAGTTCGATGTCTTGGATGTCGTCGAAGTCGATGGCGATGTCTTTGAGCTTGAGGAGCTTGAAGGCAGGGAGCACCTCGTCAAGGATGCCCGTGCGGCTACGATAGCCGTACGTATCGTAATAGGTGACGCGGACCAGGTCACCACGCTTGAGGCCCTCGAGCTTATGCGAAAGCTCGAGGGCTTTCTCTTCCGTGAGCTCACATTTTGGTTCGACGGTGATCTCTTGCTTGCGCACGAGTTCGTAGTATCCCGTGAGGGCGGCAAAGGGCATAAACTGTGCGGCGCGGTTGGCACGCAGGGCACCGTTGGCGGTGAGTCTGGGGTCGGCGGATCGGCGTCTTCCCTCGGGGTCCGCTAGACGTTCAAAAGGCGTCGGTGGCCGCATCGGCTGTTGTTGGGACTTAGGCACGATGTCCTCCTACCTGATCGTTGCGTTCGCGTGCGGTGGCGCCGGTGGTAAAGCTTAATCCCTTGACGAGCGCGTTCTTGCCGTACTTGCCCTTCACGGCCAAGATGGCGCGTGCCAGGTCGCGCTCGCGATCATCGGCCTTAACGTCGCTGAACAGATCGATGGTGGCAAATTCCTCGGGTACCAGATTGCCAAAGCCCAGATTGATACGCTTGACCGGTCGCTTAGGGTCGACCGTTTGTGCCCAAAGGTCATCGAAATAGCCCATGATCTTCTTAAACGAATTAGTGCTCTCGGGCAGCTTGCGTGAGGCGTTGGAGTGCGCAAAGAGCGCGGCATAGCCACCACGCGGCTTGCCGCCGTGTTCGCCCACAAAGATGCCGTCAATCGCCTGTGCCTCCCGCACCAAACGTCGGCGTTCGTCATCTCGCTGGACGGGTTTCGGTGCGCGGTGCGCGAGCTCGGGGCCGTCGGTCGCTGCGGGCTCGATGTCCGAAGTGCTCGAGCGCAGATGTCCGCAGCCGTCTATATACTGCGCCGTGCCGCTGGCGTTGAGCCGGCGTATGTCGGCGTGCTCGCTTGCATAGCCCACAAAGAGCGAGATGCTGTTGCACACCACGTGCTTGTCGATCAAATCCAGCACGGCGGCATCGACCATTTCGCGCAAGACGGTGTAGGCCTGCTCGTAGGCATAGCCCTTCGAGAGCACCTGCCCCGTGGTGGTCGAGGTCGCTTGTGGGCGATAAGCTTGGATATCGGCGATGGTTGTCGGCTCACGCCCGAAGGCGTGGTCGATAAGATATTCGGCATTGACGCCGAGCTCGTCGTAGAGCAGGTTCTCGTCGAGTGCGGCGACGCCCATTAGGTCGTAGACGCCGTATTTCTCGAGACGGGCCGCCACGCCGGGGCCGATGCCCCAGATGTCGGTGATGGGGCGATGGGGCCAGATCTCCTTGCGAAAGGTCTCGTCGTCGAGTATGCCGATACGGCTGGGCACGTGCTTGGCGGTAATATCGAGTGCAACCTTGGCCTGGAATAGGTTGGGGCCGATGCCGACCGTCGCCGTGATGCCGGTGCGCGCCAGGACCTCGTCGCGCAGTATGCAGGCGAAGCCTTCCGCATCGGTGTGATAGAGGTCCAGATAGGGCGTCACGTCGATAAAGCACTCGTCAATTGAGTAGACGTGAACGTCTTGCGGACTGACGTATTTCAGGTAGATACCGTAGATCTGCGCCGACACCTCCATGTAGTGCTGCATGCGCGGTACGGCCTTGATGTAGTCGATGCCATCGGGTATTTCGAACAGGCGACAGCGATTGTGAATCCCTAGGTCCTTCATGGCCTGCGTGATAGCGAGACAGATGGTCGTGCGTCCGCGCGATTCGTCGGCAACGACCAGGTTGGTGGTGAGCGGATCGAGCCCACGATCGACGCACTCGACGCTGGCATAAAACGTCTTGAGGTCGATACAGATGTAGGTGTGCTGCTCGTGCGCCATCTGTGCCCTTTCATCAAACACATGTTCTTATCGAATACCTGTTCGATAATACCCGCTCGACCGGACACCGTCAAAACCTACCAAAAAGGGACAGGTTTTTTTGGTCGGTTTACCGAGTGCTTACGGTGGGTCGGTAGCCTTAATGTGTTAAATACGCTGAGGGGGTATGGATGACCATAGGTATGGGTGATCTTGCACTTTTGATACTGTTCGTGCTGTGCCTTGCGATCTTTGTTTACCTGCTGATCAAGGTCCTCAAAGGACGGGCTATAAGAATCGATGAGGTGGGATACTTGCTGCTTGTCGAGAGGCTTCGGTCGCCGGTGTTGACGGCCGCGATGAAAGCCGCCTCGAGTTTGGCGTCGCTGCCGTTTGTCGTCGGTGTGCTAGCCGCGGCGATGCTGTGGGCGCCCAATTGGGCCCATGTTGTCTGGGCCGCCTTCAATGTCGGTGCTATCAGCGCAATCGACCAGCTGTTAAAGGTACTTGTGCGTCGACCTCGTCCACAGGGATTTCGGCTTGTCGAGGCACCGGGGCTGAGCTTCCCCTCGGGCCACTCGATGGCGGCCATGGCGTTTTATGGCTATGGCATATGGTTGGTGCGGTGTGGCGTGTGTGGCCTTCCGTTCGGCGCCGCCATCGAGGTTGCACTTGCGTGCGTCATCCTTGCGGTGGGTGTCAGCCGTGTCTATCTGGGCGTGCACTACGTTTCGGATGTGCTGGGCGGGTTTTGCCTGTCTTTTGTCTGGCTCATCCTGTTCGTGCGTCTTGGCCCTTGGATTTTGACCGCCTAATTGTCGCAACTGGACGCCATGTCGGATCGAATCTGATTTTAACGCAGCCCTAAAGAGCGCGAAACAGCTCGGAAAAGCTCGCTTCGTAGCATGAGCCTAACGATCGATACCACCATAAAGCACGGAAGGGTTGTGGGGACAATGGTCAACTATGGGTTTGGTATGCCGACGCGCCTTGTTGCGGATGGAGACGTGGCTCGCTGGTGCGGGCGATTGGTCGCTCACTACGGTGGCACCAAGGCGCTGGTCGTGCTGGGCGGCGACAAGCATACGCGCGATGAGCTTGTCTCGGCGGCACTCGGCTCGCTTGATCGCGCCCTGCTCGAACGCGTGCTTTTTCGCTGCGACTCGGTTGAGAGCGACGGGGGAGACGAGCTGATCGACGAAGCCGTGGCCCTGGTGACCGACGAAGGCGTGGACTTTGTCCTGGCGATTGGCGATGCCGATACTGCCGGCTTTGCGCGCGAACTCGCGCGTCGAATGGCGGTGCTCGATGCCGGCGAAGACGGTTTTGTCCCTTATGGATGTATTGTCTCGGAGGGCAAAGTGCCTGCCGTCGTGGGAGCCGGCGAGGTTCCCGTTTTTGCCATTATCGCTCCCGAACTGCTTGAGGGCATTGGGTCTCCTCTGCGAGAGTTGCTCGGTAGCGTCTGCGCCGCGGCCTAGTACCTGCCAGGAAGGGACAGGTTAATTATGGTAGGTAAAGCGTTTGACCTGCCAAAATAAACCTGTCCCTTTTTGGCGGGTCGCCGTTTGGGGGCGGATTGGCAACGCTCGCTGATTGTAGTCTTGACCTGCGCTAGAATAGGGGCATCTGATTATCCGGGCGCATGGAGGTATGCGCCCGTATGCTGAGGAGGACTTTATGGCAACTGTTGCCGCACCTATCGACGCTACGTCGACCGCCGCTTGGAAGGCGCTCGAGGCCCATCAGGAGAAGCTCGAGGCCGAGGGCATCGACCTCAAGGCCTGGTTCGCTGCCGATCCCGAGCGTGTGAACAAGCTGAGCTTTGACGCTGGTGACCTGCACTTTGACCTGTCCAAGAACCTGGTGACCGATGAGACCGTCAAGCTGCTGTGCGATCTTGCCCGCGAGGTGAAGCTCGAGGAGCGCCGCGACGCCATGTTCTCCGGCGAGCACATCAACACCACCGAGGACCGCGCTGTTCTGCACACCGCGCTTCGCCGTCCGGCAAGCGAGAAGGGCCAGCTCATCGTTGACGGCCAGGATGTCGTCGCCGACGTGCACGAGGTCCTCGACCGCATGTATGCCTTCGCCGAGCGCGTGCGCTCCGGTGAGTGGAAGGGCGTTACCGGCAAGAAGATCGAGCACCTGGTGTCCATCGGCATCGGTGGCTCCGATCTGGGCCCGGTCATGGCCTACGAGGCCCTGCGTCCCTACGCCGACGCCGGTATCGACTGCCGCTACATCTCCAACATCGACCCCAACGATCAGGCCGAGAAGCTCAAAGGCCTCGATCCTGAGACCACGCTCGTGATCATCGTCTCCAAGACTTTCACCACGCTCGAGACCCTCACCAACGCCCGCGAGGTCAAGACCTGGATGCTCGAGCAGCTCAAGGCTCAGGGTGCCATCGATGGCTCCGATGAGCAGAACGCCGAGGCCGTGGCAAAGCACTTCGTCGCCGTTTCCACCGCACTCGAGAAGGTTGAGGCCTTTGGTATCGACCCCGCCAACGCCTTCGGCTTCTGGAACTGGGTCGGCGGCCGTTACTCCGTCGACTCCGCCGTGGGCCTGTCGCTGATTGTCGTGCTCGGCCCCGAGCGCTTCCAGCAGTTCCTCGAGGGCTTCCACGCCATCGACGAGTACTTCTGCAACACGCCGCTCGAGAACAACGCCGTCGCGCTGATGGGCCTGCTCAACGTCTGGTACGTCAACTTCTTCGGCTCCAAGAGCCACGCCGTGCTTCCGTACTGCCAGTATCTGCACCGCTTCCCGGCCTACCTGCAGCAGCTCACCATGGAGTCCAACGGCAAGCACGTCCGCTGGGACGGCAGCGCTGTGACCTCCGATACCGGCGAGATTTTCTGGGGCGAGCCCGGCACCAACGGCCAGCATGCCTTCTACCAGCTGCTGCACCAGGGCACTGTGGTGGTTCCGGCCGACTTCATCGCCTTCGCCAATACCGCCAACCCTGCGACCGACGGCGGCCAGGATGTCCACGAGCTGTTCCTGGGCAACTTCCTGGCCCAGACCAAGGCGCTCGCCTTTGGTAAGACGGCCGATGAGGTTCGTGCCGAGGGCACGCCCGAGCAGATCGTCCCGGCCCGTTGCTTTGAGGGCAATCGCCCGACGACCTCGATCTTCGGCGACACGCTGACCCCGTTCGCACTCGGCGAGCTCATCGCCCTGTACGAGCACATCACGTTTGTCGAGGGCACGGTCTGGGGCATCGACTCCTACGCCCAGGGGGGCGTCGAGCGGGGCAAGCAGCTTGCCAAGCAGATTACCCCGGCCTTCCACGATGACGCCGCCAAGGCCGAGCAGGACGCTTCGACCCAGGCGCTCATCGAGTTCTATCGCGCGCATCGCAAGTAGTCGCTGCTGTTAACGCATCGCGCCTTATAGTCAGGGGCCCGTATCCTATCGGATGCGGGCCCCTTTGCTTTGCCGTAGTCCCGGGGCGCACGGCCTTTGTGGAACATCGCTGGGGCGCCGCGCGCCGCGAGAACCCTGCGCCTAGATCTCGGCCTCCGCATGGTCTCGCTGCGCCTCGGGCAGCTCCCCGTAGAGCGGATGGTCTTCGAGCCTAAAGCGCTCGACCTGTTCGGGAGTGCGACCGCGCACAAAGAGCCACGAGCGATCGATCGGCGTCGCCATGAGCGTGCTGGGCAGCGCGTCGGCGCGGTCGGAAAACACCCGGGCACTCTCGGGATCCTGGAACGCCAGCACCAGATGCGTGTCGCAGTTGCCCATGATGGAGCGTGCGCGTGCCTCGCCATAGAGCGCATCGAGCTGGTTGGTCGACTGCAGCAGCAGCGTTGCCCAGATGTTGCGGCTTCGGATAATCGAGAGCACGTTGTCGATCTGGGGGATCTGCAGATTTGCGAAGTCATCGAGCATAAAGCGCACGGGCACGGGCAGGCTGCCGTCGGGCTGCCTATCGGCCTCACGAATGAGGCCCATAAACGCCTGCGAAATAAAGAGGCCGGTCAGCGGATCGAGATTGCGGTCAATATCGCTCACGGTTACAAACAGGACGCAGGGGGTGTGTCCCATGGAAGCGAAGTTCACCTGATGGCACTCACGATAGAGCTGTGCCGCACCGTCGAATCCCAGACACATGACCTTTTCGGCAAGGATGCCGACGATGCTCGCGTGCATGCGCTCGGCATTTTGCGTAATGGCGTAGCGCCGCCATAGCGAGAGGGCATAGCTTTGGGGGTCGGTCGTGATCAGGTCGTCAAACAATCGACCCGTGGCACCGTCCTGCAGGTGCTCGATCAGCTTGATGACCGAGCTGATCGTCTGCTCGTCGGCGGGTAGCTGTTCGGTGACGTAGGCGATAAGACACGACAGCAGGTTTGCCGCCGCATGATCCCAAAAAGGCTGGTTGTTGTCCTCGATGGGGCAGATGGCCTTTGCCACCGAGAGGATGTCCTGCTGGTTGGGCCTGCCGTCCGCCTTGCGGCGAATGTGCCTCAGGGGGTTGTAGCCGCAGCGCTCGATGCCGGGCGCAAGGGCCGGGACGGTGTTGAGGTCGGCGAAGTTGAGGCATTGCACGCGGTAACCGTGGGCTGCCAGCACGGGTCCCACTTCGCGACAGAGCGTGCCTTTGGTGTCGAGCACGATGTAGCTTGCGTTCATTTGCAGCAGGTTGGGCTTGAGGACGTTTCGGGTCTTGCCGGCTCCCGAGGGGCCGATCACAAGTGCGTTGTTGTTGAGTCCCGTTTGGCGGGTGTCGCAGGAGAGCGTTCGATCCTTGGCGAGGATGGTGGACGATGCGGACTCAGATGCGGCGAGGCGGCTGGCGAGGTTAGACATGGGCGACCTCCTTGGTGGTCGAGAGAATTTCGTGGGCAAAGCCGAGCTCGACGGCGCGCTCGGCCGAAAGGTAGGTGTCTTTTGCAGTGAGGGACTGGATGCGCTTGGGCGTGAGGCCGCTGCGGTCCGAGAGGATTTGCGTGAGGGTCTTGCGGGTCTGCATGAGACGCCGGCTGGTTTCCTGCAACGCAAGTGCCGAGCCGCCTGCCCCCTGGGGGATCAGCGGGTCATGAATCATGAGCTCTGCATGGGGCGCCATACGGCGATCGTCACCGCCCATAAAGATCACGGCGCCCATGGACGCGGCGAATTCCAGGCAGACGGTGCGGATGGGGCACGATGCGAGGCGCATGGCGTCATAGATCGCAAGACCCGATCGCACGCTTCCGCCGGCGCTGGCGACAAATATGGTGATGGGGCGGCTGGGGTCGGTGGCATCGAGCAGACGAATCTGCTGGCATAGGTCGTGGGCCATCGGGGTTTCGATGTTTCCCATGACGGAGAGCTCGCGACGGGCGAGCATCTCATCGTAAATGCTGGTGAGCGTGATACCTCGGGCGGATTCACGCATGGTGAGGGGGCTGATGATGGGGGAATGATTGGTGTCCATGAGGACTCCTTTCTGTTGGTTGTGTTGTGGAATAGGATTGTTGCCCGCGGAGGGGCTGGCGGGCTACAGGGTTCGTCCGAGCCTGAGATCGAGCTCGGTTGTGGGGCAGGCTGCCTGTTCGTGCGGCTCGCAAGCGCCAAGGACTCCAAAGCGATGGAGCGTTGCGACGGGCGTGGTGTAGGCGAGCCGCAGCTGATGCTCGACAGGGGCACATCCGTCATTTTTGTAATGAGCCGCGTAGTACTGCGCGATGCTGGCGTTCATCTCGCTGCCATTGCGATGGCGCTCAAACTGGCGTCTGCAGGTTTCGATGATCTTTGCTACCGACTTGGGTGCCGTCGCGGGAACAAGGGCGAGATAGCCCTCAAATAGCTCGTTGATGCTCAGAAGGCACAGCAGGTCGATCAGCGTCCTTATGGCTGCTCCCTCGGCGGAAAAGTGCGCGGTCATGCGGTTATATCGGTTGCGGTCGACGATGGCCGCATGGGGTCTTGGAGTTTTCTGCCCCGTGGTCCCGGGCTTTTGCCGCGCCTGTGTATTGAGCTCGACGTTGCAGCGCTTGAGGCCGTCCAACGGAAGGAACAGTGCGGTGCGCAGGGTGTTCCGCTTACTTTCGAGTTCATGACGCTCGTCGGGTTCCCATTCGAGCTTGAGTTTCGTGTCGAGCGCCGTAAGCATATGGGCTAGGCAGCCTACGGTAAGAACGTACGAATCGTTGTCGCGTTTTGGGGCATAGGGGTCTGTCAGCTTGCGAATGTCGGGGTCGCCCATGATCTTTGTGCAGCGCTTCAGCAGTTGAGGGTGGTCGGCCAAGATCGTCGCGAGCGGTAGCGACGCGTAGTTCTTTATGGTCGCGGCGGCAAAGGCGGCGTCATATTCGTTTGCATATGCTCGCTCAATGCGGGCATCCAGAATGCTTTTCTTATCGCCGTCTTCAGCGTGGTGGTTTGTCATAGCTTCTCCAATCGGTTGATGTTCGTGCTGTTTGTTGATGTGTTGGTTGTCGTGAGTGATGTGCTTGCCGTGGGTGATGTGCTGACGTTGGGGTGCTATGCGGTTTTCAATGAGCCCGTGAGGCAGTTGCTGCAGGGGCGGGATGGAACGGCCCATGCAAGGCGGAAGGCATCGTGCTCAAAATCGAGACAGCAATGCCCTGGGTGCCTCACATGTGGCAGTTACCTCATTAAGTTGTCATTGCGTTTGGGGTTGTACTTTGCCGATCTTCCTTCTCTTACACGCTAAAACTCAAACTTCATATGCTCGATCTACTTAAAACCGCAACGGCGGTCTTTTATCAACTTATATGTCGGAACGCGTCTTTGCAAGTACTTTTTTGCCTTTGTTTCAAATGGGGTGGTTTTGCAACCGTCATACGCGCGCTGTGCGAACGTGCCCCGGCTCGGATAAGATAGTGCGCGATAAAAACGATGCAAGGAGGCACATATGGCAATCAAAGCCATCGCGATGGATATTGACGGTACGCTTACCAACGATCAGAAGGTGATTAGCCCGCGTACGCGCGAGAAGCTGCTCGTGGCGCAGGAGTCGGGCATTAAGCTCATCTTGGCTTCGGGTCGTCCCGCATGGGGGCTGCACGCCTTGGCGCAGGAGCTCGACCTTCAAAACCATGACGGTCTGCTAGTCGCTTTCAATGGCGCACATGTGGTCGACGCTCAGACCGACGAAGTGCTGTTCGATCAGGCTATGCCTGCCGACGAGCTGCACCGTCTGATTGATCATCTGCAAAACTATGATGTGATTCCCATGATCTCGCTCGGTCGCGACTTGCATGTCGAGGACTCGTATCACTGCATGATTACGCTGCCGGATGGCTCGCAGAAAAACATCGTCAAATACGAGCGCGATGCCTGCGACCTTAAGATCCGCGAGGTCGAGAGCTTGCATGAGGTCGTGGACACTTATCCCGTAGACAAGCTGCTGACGGCAGGCGACCCGGCATACCTGCAGGCGCATTACGAGGAGATGTATGCGCCCTTTAAGCAGACGCTTTCGGGCATGTTTACGGCTGACTGGTACTTTGAGTACACGGCGCCCGGTATCGACAAGGCCCGTGCGCTTGAGGGTGCCCTGCCCAAGCTCGGCATCGATGCCAGCGAGGTCGTATCGTTTGGCGACGGCCAGAACGACAAGTCCATGATTGAGTGGGCGGGTACCGGTGTTGCCATGGGTAACGCCGTCGACGAGGTCAAGGCTGTGGCCCAGATGGTGACCGCCAATAACAACGAAGACGGTATTGCGGTGGCGCTGGATAAGCTGCTGGGTTAGAATCGCCGATAATGCATGGTTCGGGCGCCTGCTTACAGGCGCCCTTTTGTTAGGGAGGGTGCCGTGTCCGCATTTCCGTTCGACGCCGTTATCTTTGACATGGACGGCGTGATTGTCGATACCGAGTATTACTACCTGGGCGAGACTGCCGCGTTTGCCAAGGAACTTGGGCTTAATCTGACTCAAGAGGAGTTGAATGGGCAGGTCGGTACCTCGCATCAGTTCTTCCTGCATATGCTGGTCGATTGGTTTGAGCGCGCCGGTAAGGGGCATTTTACTGGTGAGGAAGCGTTGGCCCGTTGGGACGAATGGGCGCATAAGCGTCCGCGCGACTATCAGGCTTTGATTAACCCAGGCGCCGTGGATACGATTCGAGAGCTGCCGCGCCGTGGCGTTCGCGTGGCGCTTGCCAGCTCGTCTCCCATGGTTAGCATCAATGAAGTGCTCAATGCGTGCGGGCTGTCGGATGCCTTTGAGTATGTGGTGAGCGGCGAGCAGTTTAAGGAGAGCAAGCCCGAGCCCGACATCTACCTGCATGCGCTGGACCTGCTGGGGCTGCCTGCGAATCGCTGCTGCTGCGTTGAGGATTCGGTGCCTGGCATCACTGCCGGCAAGCGAGCCGGCCTGACAGTCATTGCCAAGCGCGAGGAACGCTTTGGCTTTAGCCAGGATGCCGCGGACAAGATTATCGACCAGCTGCCGGAGCTGCTCACGCTTTCTTAGGAGTGCGGTAGTTGCGCGTTTTTCGGGTCTGATGAGTAAATAGCCAACATTTTGGTGCGACACCTAGCATACTTTAAGCTAATGCGGGCTTAAGGGCTTGTTGAATGCCCTTAAGCCCGTTTTAGAATTAATTGTGCTGGGAGAGGGTATATGCCACCGACTGAAGGGCCAACTGACGGTAAAGCAGCGATACCGCTGTACCAACAGGTCATTGATATCATTAAAAACGAAATCAACTCCGGCGCCTACAAGGCAGGCGCGCGGATACCCAACGAATTCGAATTGGCTGAGAGCTATAAAGTTGGCCGCGTTACCGTGCGACGCGCTATTGAGGAGCTCGTCCAGCAGGGCTATCTAACGAAGCGACAGGGGAAAGGCACGTTTGTCAATGCCCCCAAGCTCAAGCGCAAGATTCGCCAGAAGGATGACGTCCAGAGTTTTTCGGACGCATGCCGCGTTAATGGAATGGAACCGGGGGCGTGTGTCATTTCGAGGAAGATACTGCCGGCGGATTCCACCGAAGCACAGTTCTTTGGTGTTCCCGTTGGAACTGACTTGATTTGCGTTGAGCGCGTGCGTACTGCCGATGGCGTCCCTGTCATGCTCGAGAACAACATATACGTTTACGAGGACAACGCCTATCTATCAACGGCACCTCTATCTAACCAATCCATTTTTGAGTTCGTGCACAACCGGACGGGCCGCACGCCCGCGTTTACCGGCCCGTGCACACTCGAGATCGCGTGCGCGTCGCCCGAGGTCGCTCGACTGTTGGCAGTTCCCGTTGGCGAACCCTTGTTTTATATGGAAGCCTTCTTTTTCGATGAGCAGCGGCGGCCGTTTATCATCGGTCGTCAGCGAATCGTTGGGTCTCGCTACGTTTTTGACATCTAGGACATTGCGAATGGAAGCGCCCGGTGGATCATCTCACCGGGCGTTTCCATACCGTTCACGGCGCAAACGCAACCGTTCAACCACGTTGCGGCAATCAGTTTGAAATTATCTTGATGAAGGAAAAAGCTGCTGGTAATCTATGGGACGTTATAGAACGTTTGCATTGTGCAAACGTTGAAGCGAGATGCGATGCAGTCTCGAGTTCTTTGGGGGTATCTATGTCAGATACGAAGGCGAAGAAGACAAACAGACGTTTTAAGTTCAAATTACCGCATGTCTATACGATTATGTTCTTGCTGATCGTTGTCTTTGCGGTCCTGACTTGGATCGTTCCCTCTGGCCAGTATCAGCGCAAGACGATTTCGACAGCGGCGGGCGAGCGTGAAGTCGCCGTTGCTGGAACCTATGAACAGGTCGATAAGAACTACACCGATTCCGAGACCGGCGAGACCATCAATCTGGGCCAGGATATCTTCGCGGTTCTGCAAGCGCCCACCAAGGGTATCCAGGAGGCTGCCGACGTCGTTGCGTTCGTTTTATTGATTGGCGGATCGTTCGCAATCATCACCAAGACCAACGCTTTGAATGCCGGCATGAGCCGTGTGGTTAAAAAGCTCAAGAACAAGGACATCCTCATCATTCCCATCACGATGACGCTGCTGTCCATTTGCGGCACTACGTTTGGTATGTCTGAGGAAGCCCTGCCGTTCTATGCCATCTTCATTCCCATCATGATGGGTATCGGCTATGACTCGATGACGGCATTCATCATCTGCTTCCTTGGTCCCAACCTGGGATATTGTGCTTCGACCATCGACCCGTTTAATGTTTTGATCGCCCAAGGCATCATTGGCATCGAGGGCAATCCGCAACTGTGGCTGCGCGCCGTTTCTTGGGTCATCTTCACTGCCGTCGGTATCGCATGGGCCATGCGCTACGCCATGCGCGTCAAGAAAAACCCCGAGTCGTCCATTGTGTACGAGGACGATAAGCTCAAGCGTATTGAGTTTTCCGTGACCGATGCCTCCATCGAGGAAGAGTTCACTATCCGTCAGAAGCTCGTGCTTATCGATTTTGCCTGCGGTATGGGCATTATCGTCTGGGGTCTTGTTACCCAGGGCTGGTACATGAATGAGATTTCCGCCGTGTTCCTTGGCATGGGCTTGCTTGCCGGTATCCTGGGCGGTCTTGACCAGCAGACGATCGCTGAGGAGTTCGTTAAGGGTCTCGCCGACTTTGCGTACGCTGCCATCGTTATCGGTATCGCTCGCGGTATTCTGGTCATCGCCGAGGGTGGCATGATCATCGACACCATCCTCCAGGCGCTCGCTACTGCGCTCGCCGGTGCACCAGCCGCCGTCTACACCACGTTTATGTATATCGTCCTTGGCCTGCTCTCTTTGCTGGTTCCCTCGAGTTCTGGCCTGGCGGCGCTCACCATGCCCGTTATGGGCTCCCTGACCGAGCTCATGGGCCTCAATCCCGAGGCGGCCGTCACCGCGCTCCAGTTTGCCAACCAGACCATCAACACCATCAGCCCCGTGGCGGGCATGACGGTCGCCGGCCTTGCCGTGGCTAAGATTTCGTTTGGCCAATGGTGGAAGACCATTTGGAAGTTCTTCATCTTCATGGTCGTGTTTGGCTTGGTCGTTACTGCCATTTCCGGCATGCTTCCGGCGTAGGTGGTTGTGATGTCTGATCGTTTGACGGTACTGACGTCTAAGAGCGTCTTTACCGGTACGGGGGACCTGCCGTTTGAAGGTTTCGTAGCGGTCCGTGGCAATCGAATTGAGGCGGTTGGCGCCAAGCGCGAGGCGGCTTCGTATTTGACCCAGGCGGACGAGGTAGTTGACCTGGGCGACCGCACCATCATGCCTGGCCTGATCGATGTGCATACCTTCTATACAGGTTGGGCGCTGCGGACGTTGGGGTCTGATCTGTCCGGCATCGCCGATGCCAAAGAGGCCGTGTCGCTCTTGCGTGCATGGAAAGAAGATCGTCCGGATTGCGCGGCGGCTTTTGGCCACAACCTACCCGAAACGTTGGCATCGGATGCCGAGAACGCAAATACAGCAGCTGTGTTTGACGAGTGTTTTGGCGATATCCCCGTCGTCTGCTTTACGCCGGGCGCGGAGACCTGTGTTCTCAATGCTGCCGCCAGTGCGCGATACGGCTTCACACCCCAGGCGTGCTATGCCGAGAAGATCTGGCGCATGATGAGCGATTTTCTCGCGCTGCCCGAGGTGCGTGCGGGGTATTCGGACTACATGAGCATGCTCAACGAGCGCGGCGTTACCGCCATCAAGGAGATGGCGTTTGATGACTACTACGGCTTTGCCGACGAAATGGCTCGCCGTGAGGAATCTGGTGAGCTGACGGTTCGCGTCTCCATGATGTCGCAGCCGGTGGGTGCTGGTGCAAATCTGGCATATGCCCGCGAGGCGCGAGAGCGCTTCCGGGGACCGTTCGTTCGTTTTTCTGGCTTCAACCGTATGACCGATCGCGGCGTATGGGCGGGGCTTGCCGAGATGATTGACCCCTATGAGGACACGGCCGATGCGGGCGCTGCCGGCAAGACGGTCGTCGAGGAGCCAGAGTGGAATCTGATTGAGAACGAGCTGCGTGCAATTGATGCTGACGGCTTCCGATATTCCTTGCATTGCCAGGGCGATGGCGCCGTTCGTCGCACCGTGGCGCTCTATGCCTCGCTGCCTCGAGACGAGCATGGACGGATGCTTCGCCGCCATGCGATTACCGATCTCGAGAACTCTGACCCGACCGATCTTGTCGAGTTTGGCAAGTTGGGTGGAATTTGCGAGGTCTATCCGCAGATTCTGACGCTGGACCGGCGCGAGGATTGCCTGTCGATGATGCGTCGACAAATTGGCGAGACGCGACTTTTGCACAGCTGGAATCGCCGCGGCATGGAAGATTCCGGATGCACAGTGTGCTGCGGCACGGATCTGCCGCTGCTGATTCCGAGCCTGGGCGAGTCAATCTACAGCGCGTGCGGCGGATTCTTCGCCGACGGACTGCCCGTGAATGAGGTCAACACGCTGACGCTTGTCGAGCTCTTGTGCGCTTGGACTGCCGGGGGCGCGTACGACCTGATGCGCGAAGACGAGCTGGGTACGCTCGAGGTTGGCAAGCTTGCCGATATCTGCGTGCTCGATCGGGATGTGTTCGACCTCGATTATCGCGACGCACGTGATCTTGCGGTTGACATGACGATGTCGGACGGACAAATCGTGTTCGATCGAAATAAGGAGGCATAAGATGTCTGAATCCAAACCGACGCTGCGCCGCGAACAGATTGCGGGCATGAATATCCACTACATCATGTGGTCGCTCGATTACTTCCTTGATGTGCAGCAGCGTTTGGGCTTTGAGTCCATTGAGCTGTGGTGCGCGGAGCCGCATGTGACGCTCGACCACACGGGCTACTTTGAGGCTGAGGTCCTGGCGAAAAAAGCTGCAGACCGTGGGCTTAGGTATCGTACTCTGTGCCCCGAGAATGTTGTCTATCCTTGGCAGTACTGCGCACGCAAACCGTTGCATGAACAGCGCAGCCTGGCGTACTTTAAGCACGGCATTGAGCTTGCCGAGGTACTTGGGTGCGACCGTATGTCCGTCAACTCGGGCTGGGGCGACTGGGACGAGGACCGCGAAGAAGCCTGGAAGCGCAGCCGCGAGCACTTGTCCATTCTTGCGGAGTATGCCGGCGAGCACGGTCTGGTGCTTACGATGGAAAGCCTGCGTCCCGAGGAGAGCAACCTTGTGACGACGGTTTCCGATGCGAAGCGCATGATTGACGAGGTCGCGAGCCCGTACTTACAGCCCATGGTTGATACAACCGCGATGGGCGTTGCAGGCGAGACGCTCGAGGACTGGTTTGCCGCCTTTGGTGATGGGGCAATTCACGAGATGCACTTTATCGACGGTGACCCGTATGGCCATCTGGTGTGGGGCGATGGCAAGCACGATATGGACGCCTTCGTCGCCACACTCAACGCCCATGGTTTTGACGGCATGCTGGGCCAGGAAATCACGGACGGTCGTTACTACGATGACCCGGCCGCGGCAGATGCCAAGAACATGGCTGCATTCGAGAAATATCTGATTGACTAAAACAACTATCGGCTACGCAACCAACGTCATTGATTGCGGGTCAAATAAGAAAGGAACTGGATATGAACGCACACGATCTGATCAAAGAGGCAATTGCCGAGAAGGGCAAGTTCGACAGCGTCTACTGGATTGCCTGCGGTGGCTCCATGATCGATTTGATCCCGGCTCATGAGCTTCTGCAGTGCGAGGCAACCACCTTCACTTCGTATATCTATACGGCTCGCGAGTTCGATATCATGCGCCCGCGCCGCTTGGGTGAGAAATCCCTGGTCATTGCTTGCAGCCACAGTGGCAACACCCCGGAGGTCGTCGAGGGCTGCGAGATTGCCCTTGCCGCCGGCGCTACGGTGATCGCCCAGACCGACAACGCTGGATCCAAGATCGACTCCGGCAAGTGGACCACGTGGGTCTACCCATGGGGCGAGGGTGTGCCGCAGGCCGAGGTCCCCGCTGGCATTTCGCTGTCGCTTGCGGCAGAGCTGCTCGATCAGCAGGAGGGCTACGCCGATCTTGCCGATATGTATGCCGGTATCGCCGAGATGGATAAGATTCTTCCCCCGGCACGCGAGAAGGTAAATGCCGAGCTGGGCGATCGCTTTGCCAAGCTTTGCCAGGAGCACGAGTTCTTCTATATTCTGGGCAGCGGTCCCAACTTTAGCCAGACCTACGGTTTCGCTATCTGCTCTCTTATGGAGATGCAGTGGCAGCACTGCAGCTACATCCACTCTGCCGAGTACTTCCACGGCCCCTTCGAGGCTACTCAGGATGGCGTTTTTTACTTCCTGCAGATGGGCTCCAGCGAGTGCCGTGCTATGGACGAGCGCGCCCTGGCGTTCCTTAAGACGCATACCGATACGCTGATGGTGCTCGATGCCAAGGAGTACGGTATGGAAGCCGTGCCGGCGAGCGTCCGTGCCTATCTGGACCCGGTGCTGTTCTACGCCATGAACTGTGAGCTGCGTGCTGCACGCGGCAAGGTGTTTGATCACGATCCCGATTTCCGCCGCTATATGGGTGTTGTCGAGTACTAGAAGGGACAAAGGCCATGGCATTTAACGTTAACGCGCTCGGATTTGGCGACAACGTCGTCGATCGCTACGAGCATATCCACACCATGTATCCTGGCGGCAATGCGGTGAACTTTGCCGTTTATGCCAAGAAATGCGGTGCCGCACGCTCCGCATACATGGGCATTTTTGGCAATGACGCCGCTGCCGAGCATGTCATTGCAAGCCTCGAGGATGAGGGTATCGAGCTTGACAAGTGCGAGCAGATGATTGGCGAGAACGGAGCGGCTCGCGTGACCGTCGTTGACGGTGACCGTGTCTTCCTTGGCTCCAACGAGGGCGGTATCCGTGGCGATGCGCGCTATGTCCTCGATCGCTTTGACCTTTCGTACATGAAGCAGTTCGATGTGGTTCATTCGGGCAACTATTGCTTTACCGAGCGCGAGCTGCCCAAGCTGAAGGCTGCGGGCGTCACAGTCTCTTTTGACTTTTCGGACGACTCCACCGACGAGTACTACGAGCAGATTGCGCCCTTCGTCGATTTCGCTTTCTTTAGTGCGGCGGATGCCGCGAGTGAGGACGAGATTCGCGAGCGCGTTGCCCGCAGGGAGGGCCTGGGTCCGCGTTTTGTGTCGGCTACGGCGGGCGCCGAGGGCTGCATTGCTTACGACGGCGAGCGTTATTACCGCCAGCTGGCTAAACCGGTAACGGATATGAAGGACACCATGGGGGCGGGCGACTCGTTCCTCACCTC
This sequence comes from uncultured Collinsella sp., assembly GCA_900540095.1. Lineage (GTDB taxonomy): Bacteria > Actinomycetota > Coriobacteriia > Coriobacteriales > Coriobacteriaceae > Collinsella. The sequence continues at coordinate 6,790 of UQEO01000002.1, read as the reverse complement.
GTTTTTGATGTGCTATCTCGATTCCGCCAAGCGTGGTGAGGATGGCGCCGAGGCCATCGAGCGCGCGCTCGACTTTGCTGCCGGGTTTGCCTCGACCGTGTGCGGCATGGAAGGTTCTTGGGGCCATGGAGCGCCGATTTCCGAATAGGTGAGCAGTGCCGGGGAGTCGAATTGTCGACTCCCCGGGACCTCGTGTGCAGAAAACGCCAAATATGAGTACTGTATCCATTTCGGTAACAGTACTCATATTTGGCGTTTTTTGCCCACCGGAGCTAACGAAGGTCAAAAACAGAGTGCGCATTTGCTAAAACTGCCGACTCAATGTGCTTTGCGTCGCAGTTTTTGAGTGAGGCGATGCGTTCTGAGGTCCATGTGAGCGATTTGATGAGCGACTGCGCGCTTATCTCTGTGTTTGGTTCGGCTGGTGTATCGGTTTCGAGCAGTAAACGGTCGAGTGGAATCTGTCGTGCGTATTCGCGTCCTCGTTTGGACGCGAGCATGCGTTCGTTGACAGAAAAATAGCAGCCCGCATTACGCGCGCGGACGAGCTCGTCTGAGGTGCCGCTAAACCAGTGGAAGATGATAGCGGGGGAGTCGGGGTTTGGGATGAGTAGCCCGTGCGATTCTAGGGCGTCCAGCGCAGTTCCTGCCGAACGAACGGCGTGAATTGATATCAGGCGCCCGGCAAGAGGACGCTGCACGAGCACATCGCAGAGCCGGTCAAGTGCCTGTATTTGCAGCGACTCGCTTCCGGCAAAGCGCTCGGAAAAGTCGAGTCCGACTTCGCCGATGTGGCGCTCTTGGGCGGCAACTTCGCAAAGCAGATCGACTTCGGTAGAACCACAGCGGCCGTCGGCGAGCCACCAGGGGTGAAGCCCAATGCCGGCGATGATGCCTGGTTGGCGACGGGCACGCTCGTTTGCGGCCGAAAAGTCGCGTGGATCGACGCCGCAATCAAATAGGCCCAAGCCCAGTGCCGTCGCCTCATCGGCAACGGCGTCCGGGTGAGCCATTAAATCAAGATGGCAGTGTGCATCAATTAACTGGGGCCCCATCTCGGCGCGCTCCACTAGTCTAGGCGCTGGCCATCGGCGCGCACGCGTTCGGTACCACGCCCACTGATCTGGCGGATAACCTCGCCGGCGATCATCTGGCCCATGATGGGCGGCATAAAGCTGGCGGTGCCCAACTCGGTACGCTCGTGGATATTGGACGGGTCGCGGGGTTGGGTCTTAACCGATTCCTCGCAGCTAAACAGCACGTGCAGGCTCTTGATTCCGCGCTTCTTGCATTCTTTGCGCATGATGCGGCTCATGGGGTCACGTACCGTATCGAAGATGTCGGCAAAGCGGAGGCACTCGGGATGGAGCTTGTTGGCCCCGCCCATGGAGCTAACCAAACGGATGTCGTGGTCCTGAGCATATTTGGCAATGGTGAGCTTGGCCGAGATGGTGTCGATGGCGTCGACGACGTAGTCGAGCTTGCCGCCCGTCTGCTCCAAAACGCTCGCAAAGAACTCGTCGATGTTATCGCTCAACAGGTATTCAGTTCGCTTGATGACGGTGGCGGCAGGATTGATATCGTGGATCATGGCCTCCATCACGTCAACCTTGCGCTTGCCGACGGTGCTGTGAAAGGCGATGGCCTGGCGATTGATATTGCTGGGCGCGATGATGTCCTTATCCAGAATGATGAAATGTCCGATGCCGCCGCGGGCAAGTGCCTCGCAGCAGCTGGAGCCCACGCCTCCGCAGCCGAGCATCAGTACCGTAGCATCGGCGAGCTTGTCGAGTGCCTCGCGGCCCATGATGATTTCGAGCTTGGTATCGCGCGTCTCGACGAGAGCAGTAGCGTTTTCGGTCATAGACATCCTCCGATGGGGAAGCGAATCGTGTTTTAGCTATCGTCATTATAGGTATTATCGCGATTTCATTTGAGCCCTTGGGGTTTGTTGAAATGGGATCGGGATTCGCATAAGATTGAAGCAGATGGCACCCGTTGCAGCGGGTTGGCCAACTCCGAAACACGTTTATGGCGTGAGAAGTGGCCGTCTTCGCATTACGCGGGGACGGCTATTTCATTCGACCTCCAATGTGGATGCCGAGCTCCACAGCCGCGATTACAAGCAATAACAACGTCAGGACATCGTCAATACTCATAGTCCATCTCCTTCTTGGGTAGAGGGAGCTGGCCCATCTGCTTCAACTTCCATTGTAACTAAACACGAACGAATGTTCTATAGATGTTACTGTATTAGACTGTTAGACAAACATCTAAATAACGAGTATAGTGTGCACGTCATGAGAGATGATGAGAGGAGGTCTTATGCCGGGAGAGGGTTTTAAGGCGCTCGCCGATCCAACGCGACGGCGCATTTTGGAGTTGCTGCGCGAGGGCAATTGCACGGCGGGGGAGCTTGCCGAGCATTTCGATATCAGTAAGCCGTCGCTGAGCCATCACTTGGCGACGCTCAAAAACGCCGGGTTGGTGACCGACGAGCGCCATGGCCAAAACATCGTATACAGCTTAAACACCACCGTCATGCAGGATTTAATTGGCTGGTTTATGGGCTTTACAAACACGGAAGGTGATAAGGATGAATAACGAAAACAAGGGCATTCACCCCACGGGGGTATCGTCGCGCGTGTGGATTGCGCTGGTCGCTCTGTGCGTCGCCAATGTCGTAGCGCACCTCATGGTGATGCCGAGCTTGCCTGCGCAGATTCCCACGCACTGGGGCGCGAACGGCGCCGTCGACGGTTGGGGTCCTAGCTGGATGGCCTCCGCGCTCGGCGTGCTGCCTCTGGCGCTTCTCGTAATGTTCTGCGTGGTGCCTCGCATCGACCCCAAAGGTGAGGCATATCGAACCTCGGGCAAGTTCTACCAGGGCTTCGTAATCGCCTTCACCTTGTTCATGTGCGCCATAAGCTGGCTGGGAGAGCTTACGGTCTGGGGCGTGGTGCCGGCGGTCGGTTCGGTTAACGTGCTGATTTCCAGTGTTGTCGGTTTGCTGTTCATCGGCGTAGGCAACTACTTGCCGCGTGTGAAGCAGAACTATACGCTCGGTATCAAGACACCTTGGGCGCTTGCCGATCCCGAGAACTGGCGCCGTACGCAGCGTTTTGGTGGCGCCTGCTTTATGGTGCTGGGTATTGGCCTGATTGTGATGGGCGTGGCAGGCAGCGTGCTTTCGAGTGAAGTCGTCGCCGCGGTGATTGCGGTTCTGGCGTTTGGTTCGGTCGGAGCCGTCTACGCCTACTCGTATCTGCTGTGGCGCAAATCGCAGCGGGCCGTTCGCTAAGGTTGCGGAAAACTAGCGTACGCAGTTCATAGTATGTTCCGGGGGACTTTTCCCAGGTAGTATTAGGGGGTGTGGGCAACCATGCCCCTTTTTCGTTACGTTTCAGAGCTGATTTCCTTATTTCGTTTCCACTAAAGCGAATCAAGAATAGGGAAACAGCAGGTAGAAAGGATAAAATAGACAAATGGCAGAGTTTATCTACCAGATGTATCAGGCTCGCAAGGCCCATGGCGACAAGGTAATCCTTGACGACGTGACCCTGAGCTTCTACCCCGGTGCCAAGATCGGCGTCGTGGGCCCCAACGGTATGGGCAAGTCGACCCTGCTCAAGATCATGGCCGGCATCGAGGAGGTCTCCAACGGCGATGCCAGGCTTACCCCCGGCTACACCGTGGGTATCCTGCAGCAGGAGCCGCCGCTCGACGACGACAAGACCGTCATCGAGAACGTGCGCATGGCATTTGGCGATATGATCGCCAAGGTCGATCGCTTCAATAAGATCGGCGAGGAGATGTGCGACCCGGATTGCGACATGGACGCCCTCATGGCCGAGATGGGCAAGCTCCAGGACGAGATCGACGCCGCCGACGGCTGGGATATCGATTCCAAGCTCGGCCAGGCCATGGACGCCCTGCAGCTGCCCGATTCCGACATGCCGGTCAACGTGCTTTCCGGTGGCGAGCGTCGTCGCGTGGCCCTGTGCAAGCTGCTGCTCGAGGCTCCCGACCTGCTGCTGCTCGACGAGCCCACGAACCACCTGGACGCCGAGTCGATCCTGTGGCTCGAGCACTTCCTGCACAACTACCAGGGCGCTGTGCTTGCCGTCACGCACGATCGCTACTTCCTGGACAACGTTGCCGAGTGGATCTGCGAGGTCGACCGCGGTCACCTTTATCCCTACAAGGGCAACTACTCCACGTATCTGGAGACTAAGGCCGCGCGTATCGAGGCACAGGGCAACCGCGATGCCAAGCTCGCCAAGCGCATGGAGGCCGAGCTCGAGTGGGTACGCAGCTCGCCCAAGGCTCGCCAGGCCAAGAACAAGGCCCGTCTGGCTCGCTACGAGGAGATGGAGGCCGAGGCCCGCGCAAGCCAGAAACTCGACTGGACCGACATCCGCATCCCCGTGGGCCCGCGTTTGGGCAACAAGGTGCTCGAGGCCCATCACCTGCACAAGGAGTTCGATGGCCGTGTACTCATCGATGACCTTTCGTTCACCCTGCCGCGCAACGGCATCGTGGGCGTCATCGGCCCCAACGGCGTGGGCAAGACTACGCTCTTCAAGACCATCGTGGGCCTGGAGCCGCTGACTTCGGGCGAGCTCGAGGTGGGCGAGACCGTCAAGATCTCCTACGTCGACCAGAACCGTTCCGGCATCGACCCCGATAAGAATCTGTGGGAGGTCGTCTCGGACGGCCTGGACCACATGATGGTCGGCGAGACCGAGGTCCCGAGCCGTGCTTATGTGGCGAGCTTCGGCTTTAAGGGCCAGGACCAGCAGAAGCGCGCTGGCGTACTCTCCGGTGGCGAGCGCAACCGTCTGAACTTGGCGCTTACGCTCAAGCAGGGCGGCAACCTGCTGCTCCTCGACGAGCCCACGAACGACCTCGACGTCGAGACGCTGTCTTCGCTCGAGGCGGCGCTGCTCGAGTTCCCGGGCTGTTCGGTGGTCATTAGCCACGACCGTATGTTCCTGGACCGCGTTGCCACGCACATCCTGGCGTGGGAGGGCACCGACGAGAATCCGGGCAACTGGTATTGGTTTGAGGGCAACTTCGAGGCCTATCAGGCCAACCGCATCGAGCGCCTGGGCGAGGACGCAGCCCAGCCGCATCGTATCCACCGCAAGCTGACGCGTGACTAATTTGTTACGCGGTTTTACCAAACCGCGTAACTGCTCGACGCTGCGCGGGCCGCAAGCACCCCATCTTGCCGTTCAAACCGTCGCTCGCGTACCGAAGTACGTGCCGCTCCTCTTTCACGGCAACCTGGGGCACTTGCGGCCCGCTCGCTGTGGGTCACGGAACATCAACAAATAAAAACGGTGCGGTTGGCGATTTGGATTTGAGCCGTTTGTCGTTACTGCTCGGGTTCTTCGACTTTGTCGATGGCCCAGGCGGCTCCGAGACCGCCGGTGGTGTTGCGGCGGATGCGCACGGCAACCTCGTGGCGCTCGCCGGCCTGCGTGTAGCGCAGGGGGAAGATTGCGCGGTTTCGCGCGGCCTCGATGGTACCGCGCTCGCGGGCGATCCAGTAGTACTCGCCGACAATGCCGAGGGTGTCGGCGCCGTAGGGGAGATAGGTCGACAACTGGTGCAGTAGCGGACCGGGGCAGAAGACCTCGGTTGCGAAATCGACGGGGAAGTCCTCGGGGATGGCGGGCGCTACGGGTGCGGGGGTTGGGGCCGCTGCGGGTACCGAAGCCGGTGCCGGTGCGGGAATTTGGTCGCAAGCAGCGGCGGGCACGGATTCGATGGCGGGTGCGGGCTCCAGCGTCGCTTCCGGCTTGATCGTGGAATCTGCGGGCTCCTCGGTGACGGGCGCGTCTACAGCTGCGGTTTCAACCTCAACCTGCGTCGCGTTCTCGTTCTCGACACTCGACTTTGCCTCGATGGGCGTGGATGCCATGGTGGTGATGCCGGCGTTGGCGTTCTCGGGGTCATAGACGACCGTGAGCGAGATGGCGGGCTGCGGCGTCTCGGGCTCCGATGTCGACTCGGTAGCGTCTTGATCGTCGGGCTCGTCGGGCTGATCGTCCTCGGCTTCGTCGCCAAAGACATCGCTGTTTTGGAACGCAGGCGTTTCGGGCCGGTCAGCGGCTTCTTCGGTTGTCGACTTGGGAGCCTCGTTGAACTCGGCAGTGGCTTCCTGCTCGGATATGACTTCGGGATCGGTCGTGGCGGCGATTTCGGTTTCGGCTTCTGCTGTTACCTCAAAAGCGACTTCGGTCTCTGTCTCGGGCTCGGATTCCGGCACGGCTTCAACCATGGCTTCGGGCTCGGCGCGCTTAACGTGCTTGGGACGCACGGCCTTGAGGTCCTTCTCGCCGCGTTTTTTCTTTTTGTAGGACTGCTTGGCACCCTTGGCAGCCTTGGGCTTGTCCTCGCCCTTGGCAAGGGCGGCATCCCAGGCCTCGTTGGCGATGACCGTGGCATACAGGCGACCGCCCTTAAAGACGGTCAGCTTAATGCAGTCGTCGAGCTCCTCGAGCAGCTCGCGCGTGGACTCGAAGCCCAGGTCATAAGCGGCCATGTCACCAGCGGCGAGTGCCTCCTCGACCTGCGTCATAAACGTTTGCTTGCCGCATCCGATTGCATCGCGCAGCAGGCGATACAGATAGATGTGGTTGCCCAGCGAAAGCGTGGGCCTAACTATTGTCTTGCTCATGGCAAATCTCCTCTTTACACACCAAAGCATCTTACCATCGCACGGGGCGTGCCACCTCGGCGCCCAAGGCAAACGGGGGCGCCGCCGGCCCGCGATTCCTCT
>UQEO01000001.1 GCA_900540095.1 uncultured Collinsella sp. | reverse complement strand
TGGAATAGTTCCCGTTTGGCCGTCTTGAGGGGTTAAACGGGAACTATTCCACCGCAACTTATCGATGGCGTGTTTGGTTGGTGCCAGTTGATTGCTTGGGCGTTGGGGAGGGTCTGCTCCGTTATAATCGCCTAGAACATTAATTGGAAACGGGACGGGAGCCATATATGCGCCAGGGTTTCGACAACGCGAAGTATATCGAGCTGCAGGCTGCTCACATTAAGGAGCGCATCTCGCAGTTTGGCGGCAAGCTCTATTTGGAGTTTGGCGGTAAGCTATTCGATGACTATCATGCGAGCCGCGTGCTACCGGGTTTTGAACCGGACAGCAAGTTCCGCATGCTCAAGAGCATCGCCGACGATGTCGAGGTTATCATCGCGATCAACGCGAACCACATCGAGAAAAACAAGGCTCGTGGTGACCTGGGCATTACCTATGACGAGGATGTGCTGCGCCTGGTTGACCTGTTCCGCGGCAACGGCTTTGCTGTCGCGGCCGTGGTCATCACCCAGTATGCAGGCCAGCCCGCCGCTGACGTCTTCCGTAATCGCCTAAACGCGCTCGGCATTCCCGCCAAGCTGCACTATCCCATCGAGGGCTATCCCCACGACGTCGACCTGATCGTGTCCGACGACGGCTACGGCAAGAACGAGTTTGTCGAGACCACTCGTCCGCTCGTTGTGGTCACCGCTCCCGGCCCTGGCTCGGGCAAGCTCGCCACCTGCCTGTCTCAGCTCTATCACGAGCACAAGCACGGCACCGCCGCCGGCTACGCCAAGTTCGAGACTTTCCCGGTCTGGAATCTGCCCCTCACGCATCCGGTCAACATCGCCTATGAGGCCGCCACGGCCGACCTTGACGATGCCAATATCATCGACTCCTTCCACTTGGAGGCCTACAACAAGACCACGGTCAACTACAACCGCGACGTCGAGGCCTTCCCGGTGGTCCGTGCTCTGATGGAAAAGATCCTGGGCAAGAGCCCCTACCAGAGCCCCACGGACATGGGCGTCAATATGGTCGGTTTTGCCATTACCGATGACGATGCCTGCCGCGACGCTTCCAAGATGGAGATCGTCCGCCGCTACTTTACCGCGGTCGAAAATGTGCGCCGTACCGGCGTGGGCGATGAGCAGGTTGATCGTCTCAAGATCATTATGAAGAAGGCCGGTATCGACAAGAACTACTCGCCGGCACGCTCGGCCGCCCTTACCAGGGAGCAGCTGACGGGTGGCCCCGTAGGCGCCATGGTCATGCCCGATGGCTCCGTGGTGACCGGCAAGACTTCCACGCGCCTGGGCGCCGCGAGCTCGCTCATCATGAATGCACTTAAGCATGTCTCGGGCGTTGACCTTGAGCTCGAGGTCATTAGCGATGAGGCGATCGAGCCTATCAGCAAGCTCAAGACGCATTTCCTGGGTAGCAAGAACCCGCGCCTGCACACCGACGAGACGCTTATGGCGCTCTCGATCACCTCGGCAACGAGCGAGACGGCGGCCCGCGTCCTTTCGGGCCTGGAGCAGCTGCGCGGCTGCGATGCCTTCTTTAGCGTGATCATCTCGCCGACGGACGAGACGGTGTTGCGCAAGCTGGGCATCAACGTGTGCTGCGAGCCCAAGTTCGAGCGCCGTGGTTTCTTCCACCGCTAAGCCTGGATTAATTGGTCTGAAAGGGGCGCATCGGGTATGCATTCGGTGTGCCCCTTTTATCAACAAAGCTACCGTTTAACCTAAAAATAGCCCGTTTACCTGCCTATAAGCGATTTGGGCGGTATACAATAACCCTAACTGTTTCATCCTTTTGCGGGGATGCCGCATGATGGATGTTGCCGGCCATCATGGGGTGTGCCGGTCGCGCACGGTGCAGGTGATGCCCGTGCTCGGTTTGAGGAGGCTGCCATGGCTGGCAAGGGTCGTGCGAGTGTCAACGATATGAAGCGTGTCGAGGTGCAGGTGCTGATGGAGATCGCACAGCTGTCCGAAGACAACGGCGGATTTTATGGCTTTTCGCGCAAGACGCTTGCCGAGCGTGTGGGGGTGTCTCCGTATCGCGCCCGCGCGGCAATTGAACGCTTGGAATCCGAAGACATCATCGAGGTCGTCTCGCGCTACAGCGACGACGGCGGCCAGCTCGCAAATGGTATTTGTCTCACGGAGCGTGGCGAATGGTATCTAGAGGGCATCCGTGCCGGTATGCTCGTGAAGGACTTGATCGAGGATGAAGCCGCCGATCGATAACAGCGTGCATTCATAGTGGAAACGACGCCGCCTGGGCAACCGGACGGCGTTTTGTTTCGAGATGGAGAAATGCGATTGCGCGTAAGAAAAAATGCGTGCGGCGCGCGTCGCGAGTATTACAATGAAGACCCGTAAGATGTGTATGGACAACTTCTACGGGAAGCGCAGGTAACTCAATATGACCAAGCATGTGTTCGTGACCGGCGGCGTGGTTTCGTCTCTGGGCAAGGGTATTACCGCGGCCTCGCTGGGCCGTCTGCTCAAGTCGCGCGGGTACAAGGTAACGATGCAAAAGGCCGACCCGTATCTGAACGTCGACCCCGGCACCATGAGCCCGTTCCAGCATGGCGAGGTCTTTGTGACCGAGGACGGCTACGAGTCCGATCTGGACCTGGGCCACTACGAGCGCTTTATTGACGAGAACCTAACCCGCGATTCCAACTTTACGACTGGTGCCATCTATAAGAGCCTGATCGCCCGTGAACGTCGCGGTGACTTTTTGGGCGGCACCGTACAGGTGATTCCGCACGTCACGAACGCCATTAAGGAAAAGTTCCGTCGTATTGAGGAGCAGACCGGCTCCGACGTGGTCATCACTGAGCTGGGCGGCACTATCGGCGACATTGAGTCGCAGCCGTTTGTCGAGGCCATTCGCCAGTATCGCAAGGAGGCCGGCCCCGAGAACGTCTGCTACATCCACGTGTCGCTCGTTCCCTATATCGCCGCCGCCCACGAGGTCAAGACCAAGCCGACGCAGCACTCCGTTAAGGAGCTCCGCAGCTTTGGTATCCAGCCCGATATTATCGTTCTGCGCTCCGACCACCATATCGACGATGCCATCCGCGGCAAGATCGCAAGCTTCTGCGACGTCGACACCGACTGTGTCTTTACCAACGAGGACTGCGCGAGCATCTACGATGTTCCGCAGTTGCTTGCCGAGCAGGACTTTGACCTGCGCATTTGCGAGCGTTTGGGTCTGGACCCGCGTGAGCGCGACATGAGTGACTGGAATGAGTTCCTGCGTAAGCAGAACCATGCCAACCATCACGCCGACAAGGTCAAGATCGCCGTTGTAGGCAAGTACACGCAGCTGCCCGATGCCTACCTGTCGGTTATCGAGGCCCTGCACCACGCTGGTGTGTTCTACGATCGCCACGTTGACGTGCAGCTGGTCGATGGCGAGAGCCTCGACGAGCAGAATGTCTCCGAGGTTCTGGGCGACGCCTCGGGCATCCTGGTCCCCGGCGGCTTTGGCAAGCGCGCCCTGGAGGGCAAGATCCTCGCGGCCGAGTTTGCCCGTGAGCACAAGATTCCGTATCTGGGCATTTGCCTGGGTATGCAGGTGGCCGTGTGCGAGTTCGCCCGCAACGTCGTCGGCCTTGCCGGCGCCAGCTCCTCCGAGTTCGATCCGGACGGCCCGTTTAGCGTCATCGATCTGATGAGCTCGCAGGAGGACGTGACCGAGAAGGGCGGCACCATGCGCCTGGGCGCCTATCCGTGCAAGCTCGCCGCCGATACCCTTGCTCGCGAGGCATATGGCGAGGAGCTCGTCTACGAGCGTCACCGTCATCGCTTTGAGTTCAACAACGCCTTCCGTGACCAGCTCGAGGACGCCGGCTTGGTTATCTCGGGTCTGTCGCCCGACGAGCGCCTGGTCGAGATGGTCGAGCTGCCGCGCGACGTGCATCCGTGGTATGTGGCAACCCAGGCTCATCCCGAGTTCAAGAGCCGCCCGACCAACCCGCAGCCGCTGTTCCGCGAGTTCGTGCGCGCTTCGATCGGCCAGCACGAGGGTGTCGACCGTCTGCAGGTGACGCCCATGAACCTCGCTACGGACTAAGGGTGCCGGCGAATAAGGAACATACCGAAGCTACTCCCTCGTCGCTCGCCGTGGCGGCGGGGGAGTATCTCGATTACCTCGCGGTCGAGCGGGGTTTGGCGCGCAACACGATTGCGGCCTATCGTCGTGACCTGACGACGTACTGCGCCTATCTGGAGCGGGCGGGTATTGTGTCTTTTGAAGAGGTGACCCGTCAGGTCGTGGAGGGCTTTGTCGCCGACCGTCGCGATGGGGGCTATTCGGATGCCTCGGTGGAGCGTGCGCTTGCGGCCGTGAAGGGCCTGCATGCCTTTTTGGTGCGCGATGGGGCTGTGGCCCAAAATCCAACGGCGGCGTTGCGCCTGCCTAAAAAGGCTGAGCGTTTGCCGGAGTATCTATCGGTGGAGGATGTCTCGGCGCTGCTCGATCAAGATTTCCCCGAGGGCGAGATGGGCTTGCGTGACCATGCCATCTTGGAAGTGCTCTACGGATGCGGTTTGCGTGTGAGCGAGTTGGTGGGGCTCGATGTGGGCGATATCCATATCGACGATGGCTTTGTGCTCGTTCGTGGTAAGGGCTCGAAGGAACGCCTGTCCCCGCTGGTAGGAAGCGCGGCGCGAGCTCTGACGCTTTATGTAACTGAGGGGCGTTCTCGCTTGGCGGCCCATGCCCGCGGAACCGAGACCTCGGCGGTCTTTTTAAATAAGAACGGCCGCCGTCTGTCGCGCCAGGGCATCCATGCCATCTGTGAGCGCTACGGGCGCCAGGTGGGACTGGTGGGGCTCCATCCCCATACGCTGCGTCACTCCTTTGCCACCCATATGCTTGCGGGCGGCGCAGACCTCCGTGTGCTACAGGAGATCTTGGGACATGCCGATATATCGACCACGCAGGTCTACACGCATGTCGATCGTACGCAACTGACCGAGGTCTATTTGGCGGCGCACCCGCTGGCACATCGTTAACACATCGCTGACCTGCATATTTATAGGTATTTGGGGACGAGCTCCAGATTGCCGCGGCGTGCTTTTGCGCGCGCATGGGCAATCTGGGGCCCGTCCCATTTTTCGCCACTTGGCGTCGCGGTGGTGGGCCGCACGTGCCTTGGGTGGGGGAGTTTGGGGGCGATGTGAACGGCATGTAAAGGGACGTAAAAATCGCCTCAAGGTCAACTTGAAGGTTGAGGTTCGCGGGTGTGGTTCTACAGGTGGCATCACGCCTTTGCTGAAAACACAACATATTGTGTTTTCGAACATATGCTTGGGGGTGTTTTGCAATATATGGTGAGTGGAGTGGTGGGGCGGGGTGGGGGAAGGGGTGGGGAAAGGTGTTGAAAAATGGGGCGGTTCCCCATATTATTGATGACGTCGACAGGCGGGGTGGTTCCCCGCGTACGTGCCATCTGAGTAACCGAGGGGAGGGCGCACATGGGAATGACTGGTGCATACGAGCGCAATCTCGATGCAAAAGGTCGTCTGTCCCTGCCTGCACCCCTTCGCGAGGAGCTTGGAGAGCACGTTCGCGTGTTCAAAGCCCTGGATGTCGATGCTCTGTACGTGTTCTCTGCCGAGGCCTTCGATAAGTGGGTCGAAGGACTCTTCGCGGGTCGTGAGGGTCACGAGGGTTTTAACCCGCGTGACATTAATGACCAGAAGCTCATGAGGGCGATCAACAAGCGCACCACGTCGATGGACGTGGACAGCGCCGGTCGTATCGGTCTTTCCGAGTCTCTCCGCAAGCAGGCGAACCTCGACCGCGAGGTCACGGTTGTGGGCAACTACGACCACCTTGAGGTTTGGGATCGCGCCGCGGCCGTTGAGGACGATGACGATGAGGCCCTGCTGGACCTCTTCTTCTCGTAAGGGCAAGGCACGGGTAACGGATGGAGCGTGGGATCTTGACACAAGAATATCGGCATGAACCTGTCATGCTCGGCGAAGTGCTTGAGTCGCTGCGGCTAAAGAGCGGCTCCGTTGTCTGCGATTGCACCCTTGGCGGTGCCGGCCATTCGGTAAAGATGGCCGCGCAGGTGGGGGAGACGGGCCTTTTGCTCGGCGTCGATCAGGACGACATGGCCCTCGAGGCCGCTGGCGCCCGTCTGGACCGCGAGGTTCCCGGCGTTCCGCACCAGCTGCTGAAGGGCAACTTCGGCGACTTGGACGAGCTGCTTTGCTCGGCCGAGGTGCCCGGGGTCGATGGCTTCCTGTTCGATTTGGGCGTTTCGTCACCGCAACTCGATATCCCTGGCAGGGGCTTTTCGTATAACGAGGACGCCCCATTGGACATGCGGATGGATCCGGGCAGTAACACCTTAAACGCAGCTGAGGTCATCAACACCTATAACGAACACGACCTCGCCCGGATTCTACGCGTCTACGGCGAAGAGAAGTTCGCCTCGCAGATCGCGCGCGAGATCGTGCGCCGCCGCGAGCAAGAACCGATCGAAACCACCGGCCAATTTGTCGAGATCATCAAGGCGGGTATCCCGGCTGCCGCTCGTCGGCATGGCGGACACCCGGCCAAGAAAAGTTTCCAGGCCATTCGCATCGAGGTCAATCACGAGCTCGATGTGCTCGAACGAGGGCTTGATGCCGCCACCAGGTGGCTCAACCCGGGCGGACGTATCTGCGTCATCTCGTATCACTCGCTCGAGGACCGTATCGTAAAGAACCACTTTAAGGAGATGAGCCAGGGGTGCACGTGTCCGCCGGAGATTCCGGTGTGCGTGTGCGGCAACGTGCCGATACTCAAGGTCATCACCCGCAAACCCTTGGTTGCCCAGCCTGATGAGGTTGAGCGCAACCCTCGGGCGAGATCAGCCAAAATCCGCGTGGCGCAGCGTCTGTAGGCGCGACCGCGCGATATTGGACCTCCCGCTCGCACCATAAACGAAGCTTAAACACACTACCAACGTACTCGGGATGGGAGGCGGCATATCATGGGCTACAACACTTCAAGCGCAGCACTCGCCTATGATATGAACGCCATGCCCGCCTATCGTGAGACGCCGCAGGCTCCCGTTGCTCCCCGTGAGCAGCGCGCGCCGCGCTTTGATGTCTACACGGGCGCGGGCCGTCAGGCAAACCAGGCGGTAAGCCCGGTTTTCATGAGCGTTCTTAAAACGTTTTGCATCATTGCGGCTATCTTCATGACGATCGGCGTCGCCCGCGTGGCGCTCGCCGGTGTTACGGCCCAGGTGCTCAACAGCAACGCCGAGCTTACCAGCACGCTCGAAAAGGCGACCGATGAGAGCTCCGACCTGGAGGTCATGCATTCGGTCTATGGCGCCGACACGCGCATTCGCGACCTTGCGGGCGCTTATGGCATGGTGGAGCCCAGCGAGAGCGTTACACTTGACTTTTCGCAGGATGCAGCCGCGGGCGCCAACGCGACCGCGACCGCTCAGTAGCAAGACGGTAGCTGAGTATGACAAATGACTATCGCCGCGGTTCCGATGGGGGCCGCGGTTCTGGACGTCCCTCGTCGCGGGGACGTTCTGGTTATCAAGGAACGGGTCGGCAATCTTACAACGCCGGGCAGTCCCGTGGCAACGACCCGGCGTCGCGACTTCGCGGCTCGGGCGGCCCTCAAGTGCATAACACCAGGTCGCGCAAGAGTTCGTCGACCGAATGGCTCACAGGCGCGCCTCTTCCTCGCCGCAAAGCCGTCATGGGCTTCATCGGGCTTGGCTTGGGCTTGGGCGTCTTTCGCCTTGCCGACTATCAAATTGTCGAAGCCGATAAACTGCGCGAGCGTGCCGATGCGCGCCGCCTGCTTGCGCAGACCCTCTATGCCAAACGCGGCACCATCTACGACCGCAACGGCAACGTGTTGGCGTCGTCGGTCGAATGTCGCAACATCGCCGTGAACCCGCAGCTTGTCGAGGATGTTGACAAGACGGTGTCGGCGCTGGTCAAGGCAACTGGAATCGATAAAAAGACCTGCCGCAAGCTCGTTGAGTCCGATGGAACCTGGGTGTATATCAAGCGCCAGGTGGACGAAGACGATGTTGCGGCGCTGGAGAAGAAGAACCTGCCCGGCGTGCTTTTTGAGCAGGCCATGAAGCGCGTATATCCATACGGCAATCTGGCATCGCAGGTGCTGGGTGTAGTGAATGTGGACAACGACGGCTTGACGGGTCTCGAAAAGCAATACAACAAGCTTCTGACTGGCACGAACGGTTCTCTCGTACGCGAGCGCGCGAGGGACGGCAGCTATATCGCGGGCGGTGCCTATAAAAAGGTGGCCGCGGTCGACGGCGTTGATATCGTGACGACGCTCGACGTCAATATCCAGCGTGCGGCCGAGGATGCCCTGGCAGAGGCTGTCGAGAAGACAAAGGCCAAGAACGGCTCGGCGCTGGTCACCGACCCCACGACCGGTGAAATTCTCGCAGCCTGCTCGTACCCGACCTACGACCAGACCGATCTGGAGAACGCCAAGACCGAGGATATGAACCTGCGCCTGGTCACCGACGCCTACGAGCCCGGCTCGGTCTTTAAGACGCTCGTGGCGGGCGCCGGCTTCGACTTGGGCGTCGTGCGATCGAGTACGTCGTTTGAGGTGCCGGCGAGTATCAAGGTGGGCGACGATACCGTTACCGATGCCGACAAGCGCGACTATGCCATGACCATGGATGTGCGCGAGATGATGCGCCGTTCGTCCAATGTGGGCTTTGTCCTGGTGGGGCGCAAGATCGGTGCCGACGACTTTGCCGCCTATGTGGACAAGTGGGGCATCGGTCACAGCTCGGGTGTCGATTTTCCGGGCGAGAGCCTGGGCATCGTCAAGGAGCGTGACCAGTATGACGGCGCCACGCTGGGATCGATGAGCTTTGGACAGGCGCTGTCCGTCTCGCCGATTGAGATCGCACGTGCCGTGGGCGGCATCGCCAACGGCGGCGTGATGATGACCCCGCACTTCTATAAGTCCAGCAAAGGCGATGAGAAGGACTGGGGCGAAGGCGCGCGCGCGATTTCTGAGGACGCCGCATCCCAGGTGACATCATGCATGCAGACGGTCGTGTCCGAAGGCACGGGCGTTGGCGGCGCAGTTGACGGCTATGACGTGGCGGGTAAGACCGGTACGGCCGAACGAGCCGACGAGAACGGCGGCTACCTCAAGGAGAACTACATGTCGTCCTTTATGGGCTTTGCACCGGCACAATCGCCCAAGGTGCTGTGCTATATCACGCTCGACGGAACGCCGAGCGGCTCAGATGCCGCTGCGGTGCCGTTCCAGTCCATTATGGCCAACGCACTCGACGTGCTGGGTATTCCGCACACGAGGTAGGGGGTTACAATCTTTGGGGCGTGGTTTGTTGTCCCATATGAGGGGTGTTCACATGCCCTGCACCACGCATGCGCGGCGCTGGGATACAATACGCCGATAGCATTATTAGGTTTACAGG
Source organism: uncultured Collinsella sp. (assembly GCA_900540095.1). Lineage (GTDB taxonomy): Bacteria > Actinomycetota > Coriobacteriia > Coriobacteriales > Coriobacteriaceae > Collinsella. Next base: position 59,182 of record UQEO01000001.1, on the reverse strand, counting down.
GGAGCTGCAATGATAGAGATCGCCGTCAACAACCTCGCGGCCGCAACAGGGGCCCGAACCGTGACGGGAGAAGCCGATCGGGTATGCCGCGGGTGCGTTATCGACTCGCGTCAGGTCGAGGAAGGGACGATTTTCGTCGCCTTTCCCGGTGAAAACGTCGACGGCAATGATTTTGCTTCCCGTGCCGTCCAGTCGGGTGCCGGCGCCGTCGTAATGACGCGTGAGCCCGAGGCCGAGCTGGTCTCGCTGGCGCAGGACAAGGGCTGTGCCATCCTGCTGACCGATGATCCCGAGGACTTTCTGCTGCGTTTGGCGCACACGTACCGTCTGGAGCTCGGCTGCCTGGTCGTTGGTATTACCGGTTCCATTGGCAAGACGACGACCAAGGACGTGCTCGCCGCCGTGCTCGCCAAGCGCTATCGTGTCTGGGCCACCAAGGGCAATTTCAATAACCTGATCGGCATGCCGCTCACGGTGCTTTCCGCTCCGGCCGATACCGAGGTCCTGGTACTCGAGATGGGCATGAACCATTTCCACGAGATCGAGCGCCTGTCCCAGTCCGCCAATCCCAACCTTGCCATCGTGAGCAAGATTGGTACCTCTCATATCGGCATTTTGGGTAGCCGCGAGAACATCGCCCGCGCTAAGGCCGAGATTGTCCAGGGTATGTGCGCCGCTGGCGACTTCTTGCCGCTGCTGGTTTTGGGCGGCGAGGACGACTTTACGCCGTTCATTCGCGATACGTTCGCCCAGCCTGCTGGTATCGACGTGATGCTGGCCGGCGTCTCGGACGATGATGAGGTCCGTGCCCGCGACATTCGTGTTGATGACGAGGGCCGTCCGGTCTTTACGCTCGATTTTGGCCAGGGTGAGACAATCGATACCATGCTTGCCATCCCCGGCGTGCAGTCCGTTCCTAATGCCGTTAAGGCCGCCGCGGTTGCCTATCGCTTGGGCGTGACGCCCGAGCAGATCGATGCTGCCTTTAGGGGCCTCACGATCACCGGTCACCGCCAGGAGATCAAGCGCGCCAAGAGCGGTGCACGCATCGTCGATGACTCCTATAACGCCAGTGCCGAATCGATGGCTGCTGGCCTCGATCTGCTGTGCTCGCTTTCGTGCACGGGGTCTCGCATGGCTATCCTGGGCGAGATGGGCGAGATGGGCGATGAGGCTCCTCGCATGCATGAGCTCGTGGGCGCCTATGCCGCCGCCAAGAAGCTCGACATGCTGGCGTGCGTGGGTGGTGAGCTGGCCCAGCTTATGGCCGATGCCGCGCGAATGATGGGCATGGACGAGGACCGCATCCAAGTGTTCTCCGATTATCAGCAGGTGCTCGACCGCATGGGCGGCGCGCTTGAAAAACATGATGTTGTACTGGTCAAGGGTTCCCGCTTTGTTGAGCTCGACCGCTTTGTGGAAGGTGTGTGCTAGCCCATGTTCGGCAATCCCTCGTATCCAACGTATCAGGCTTTTTTGGGGCTTGGCATCGCCGCCGCCATTGCGCTGCTGCTCATGCCGTGGTGGATCAAGCTACTCAAGGTCGAGGGTATCGGCCAGCAGGTTCGTGCCGACGGCCCCAAGCGTCATTTGGTTAAGCAGGGAACGCCCACCATGGGTGGCGTTGTCATCCTCGTCGCGATCTCGCTGACCTGCCTGCTGATGGGCAAGCTCACCACCGAGCTCGTGCTCGTGCTGCTCGCCACGCTGGCGACCGGCGTGCTGGGCCTGATCGACGACCTGACCTCCGTTACGCATGGGCGCTCGCTCGGTCTGACGCCCCATGCCAAGATGATCGGCCTAACCATTATCTGTGTCACCTTTACGGTACTTGCCGTCAACTGGTGCGGCGTCGCCCCCGAGATTCGTTTTCCCGGCGGCCTGACGATTGACCTCGGTGTTCTTTCGACCACCATCTGTGGCCTTTCGTTCCCGTGGCTCTACATTGTCTTTTGCTGGCTGATGATCGCCGGTCTTTCTAATGCCGTGAACCTGACCGATGGCCTTGACGGTCTTGCTGGCGGCACCTCCATGATTGCCATGCTCGCCATGGCCGCCATGGCGTTTTTGCACGGAGACGTGAACCTGTCCATCTTCTGCACCGCGTGTGCCGGTGCCTGCTTGGGCTTTCTGTGGTTCAACTGCTATCCGGCGAGCATCTTTATGGGCGATACCGGCTCGCTTGCCCTGGGCGCCGCGTTTGCCTGCACGTCCATCATGACCAACACCGAGGTCGTCTCCCTCATCATCGGCGGCCTGTTTATCGTTGAGACCCTGTCGGTCATGATTCAGGTTGTCTACTTCCACTTTACGCACAAGCGCGTCTTCCTTATGGCGCCCATCCATCATCATTTCGAAAAGAAGGGCTGGGCCGAGACCAAGGTCGTCATCCGTTTTTGGATTATCGCTGCGGCCTTTGGTGCCGTTGGCCTTGCCCTGTTCTTCCAGTTGGGATAGTGGTCTTTCATGCCTCTTGCTGATGTCTTTAGCCTGCTCGTTTTGGGTCAGGGCAAATCCGGTCTCGATGTCGCCCGCTGGGCGCTGGCGCATCCCGAGCGCGTAAGCGCCGTTACCGTGTATGGCGGCGGCACCTCTGAGCCCAATGACGCCACGCGTGCGCTCGAGGCTGCTGGCGCGTCGTTTGTCTATGGGACCGAACAGGTCGAGGGCGCCTATGACGTATGCGTGACGTGCCCGGGCATCTCGGAGTTCTCGGGTTTCTTTAAGGCCGGGCGCGAGCATGCCGCCCAGATTATGGGTGAGCCCGAGTTTGCCTATCGCCTGTCGCCCGATAACTGGATTGCCATCACGGGCACCAACGGCAAGACGACCACCACGTCGCTGACTGATTATCTGCTCAAGGCTGCCGGCGAGGCCAGCGTTGCTGTCGGCAACATCGGCGAGCCGCCGGTCAACGAGATTGACGGCCGAGTCCACAACGAGTGGTTTGTGGCTGAGCTCTCGAGCTATCAGATTGCTACGACTACCGAGCTCCACCCTCGCGTGGCGGTGCTGCTCAACATCACTCCCGACCACTTGGGCTGGCATAAGAGCCATAAGAACTACGCGCTTGCCAAGATCAAACTGTTTGACAATATGGTCGATGACGATCTGGCGGTTGTCGACGTCGAAGACGCCGGCATTCACGAGTTCGATGAGTACATCTACACGCCGGGTCGTCGCATCTGCAAGGTTGCCTTTGACGAGCCTGAGGGCGAGGATGCCGCCTTTGTGCGCGACGGCAAGATGGTCGTGCGCCTGAAGGGCGTCGAGACCCCGCTCATCGCTACATCCGAGCTCAAGATCTCGGGCCATCACAATGTTATCAATGCCCTGTGCGCCGCCACGGCTGCCTTGGCGGTCGGTGCCGATGTCGATGGTGTCTGCCGCGGTCTTGCCTCGTTCCAGCCGCTCGAGCACCGCGTGGAGCCGTGTGGCGAGATTGACGGCGTGCGCTACGTCAACGATTCCAAGGCGACCAACACCGATGCGGTCGAGAAGGCACTGACGGCATTTCCCGATGACGACGTGATCTTGCTGCTCGGCGGCCACGATAAGGGCACGCCGCTCACGGACTTCGCGCGCGTCGTTATGGACAACGTGCGCTCGGTCGTCTGCTTTGGCGATGCGCGCGAGCGCTTCACCGCCGCTATGGACGAGGCCGATGTCGATGGCGATGTGGATATCGCCCAGGCGGATGACCTACGCGACGCCGTGGACGTCGCCCGTTCGCTGTCGAGCCGTGGTGACGTGATCTTACTTTCTCCTGCCTGCTCTTCGTTCGATGAGTTCTCGGGCTATGAGGAGCGCGGCCGCGTGTTTAAGGACTACGTGGCCCAGCTTGCCGCTGCAGCGAAATCACAAATGGAATAGGGGTTGCGGTGAGAGAGGAGAGCCCCCGACAAGGTATGAGGAGGCCCGACTCGGACCGTGCTTCCTCACGGCGCAGCACACCGCGTTCCAGCCGCGGCGGGCAGTCGTTTAGCGAACGCTATATTGCCGGCGTTCCCGCCCGCATCATGCGCCCCCGTTTGATATTCATGGCCTGCTTGTTTACCTTGGTATGCTTTGGCCTGCTGATGGTGTACTCGGCGTCTTCGGTCGAGGCGCTGCACGAGAATGGCTCGGCGACGTTTTTTCTGGGTCGACAGGCCGCGTTTGCCGTGGTCGGTGTTCTGGCGCTGATTGCCATCGTGCGCGTTTTGCCGGACAGCTGGTTTGGGGAGGATGTGCTCAGGATCTTCCTCATAGGCATGATAGGGCTACTGTTTCTGGTGTTCTTGGTGGGCAGCGGCAGCCGTGGCGCCACGCGCTGGCTCAACATCGCCGGCATTCAGTTCCAGCCTTCCGAGTTTTTAAAGCCATTTGCCATTGCTTATTCGGCCATCATGCTTGATCGCTTTTTTTCGCCCGGTGGCAACATCAACGAATTCCTTCGCAAGATGGGCATCTACCTGGGCATTTCACTCTTTCTGATCTTTATCCAGCCCGATTTCGGTACTGTCCTGATCATCCTGTTGACCCTCATGTGCATGGCGTTGTTTGCGGGTCTCGACCCCAGATTTATCATCGGCGTGCTAATCTTCGGCATTCTCGTGATCGTGATTGCGCTTGTCGCAGAGCCGTACCGTATGGTGCGTATTCAGGTTGCCTTGAACCCTTGGGCCGACGAGTATGGTGACGGCTATCAGGCCACGCTTGCCATCATGGCCTTTGCCTCGGGCGGTCTGTTCGGCCGTGGCATCGGCAACTCAACCATGAAGTACTCGTATCTGCCCGAGGCGCACAACGACTACATCCTGGCCATCATTGGCGAGGAAGTCGGTTTTGTCGGAACCGTGCTGTTCTTCTTGGTGTTTGCGATGCTGATCTACTCGGCGTTTCGCATTGCCGAGCAGGCGACCGATCGTCGGGGCGCGCTCATGGCGTCTGGCTCCGCGGTCATTCTCGCGGTGCAGTTTTTGATTAACGCGTTGGGCATCCTCAACGTGTTTCCCATGACGGGCAAACCGTTGCCGTTTATTAGCTACGGCGGTTCGTCGATTATTGTGTCGCTTATGCTTGCCGGATTGATCCTGCGCGTTTCGTACGAGAGCGCCCGTCGCGATGAGTACGACCGTCGCCGCGAGAGCTTTGCCGTTATGGATGAGAGTACCGCCGGCGTAGCTCATGTGCGCGGTGAACGACCTTCGCGTAGCGGCTTTACCGTTCTGGATGGTTCTGCATCCGAGCCGGCAGCTCGTCCACGCCCGCGAACGGCTCCGCAAGGTCGTCCGCAGCGTCCCAGCTCTCGCAACGCGGGCGGCGGATATAATCGAATCGATTTGAACTCGGACCCGTCGGCGCGTCTGCGCACCGACGACCAGGGACCGCGTGTACGAAGGGACTACCATGACCGATAAGATGACCGTTGCTATTGCAGCCGGCGGCACGGCAGGACACATCAACCCCGCGCTCGCCTTGGCCGAAGAGCTGCGTGACCGTGGCCACCACGTTGTGTTCGTGGGCCAGTCGCGCAAGCTCGAGGGTCGTCTGGTCCCCGAGGCTGGTTTTGATTTTGTGCCCATTACGGTCACGGGCTTCGACCGCTCCCGTCCTTGGACGGCGCTGACTTCGCTGTGGCGTGTCAACAAGGCCAAGCGTGCGCTCGCCAGTCATTTCTCAAAGGTCGGCAAGCCCGATGCCGCCATCGGTTTCGGTGCCTATGTCGAGGTTCCGCTGCTGGGGTGGTGCAAGGGCGCAGGCGTCCCGTATCTGCTGCATGAGCAGAACTCTGTTCCGGGCCTGGCCAACAAGATGATGAACTCCCACGCCGCCCGCGTGTGCATCTCGGTGCCGGCAGCGCGCTCGGTCTTTGAGCGCGAAGGTGACCCCGGCCACGTGCTCATGACCGGCAACCCCGTACGTCGCTCGGTGATCGAGGGCGATCGCGCTCGCGGCCGTAAGGCACTTGGCGTTCCCGAGGACGCTATGCTGCTGCTCGTCTTTGGCGGTTCACTTGGCGCCCAGCACCTCAACGAGCGTGTGGTTTCGCTCAAAAACGAGCTGCTTTCGCGCAAGAACCTCTATGTGTTGCATTCGACGGGTGCCGACGGCTTTGAGGAGACCGAGCGTGCTTTGGCGCTGACGCCTGAGGAGGCGAAGCGTTACCGCGTCCAGCCTTACATCGACAACATGGGCGATATGCTGGCTGCTGCCGATTTGGTGCTCTCGCGTTCGGGCGCATCGAGCGTGGCCGAGATCGCGGCGCTCGCCGTGCCCTCGGTGCTCGTGCCGTATCCGCATGCGACGGCCGACCACCAAACCACCAATGCCCGGTATCTGGTCGACGCCGGGGCCGGCGTGCTCTGCGCCGATGCCGATATCGACGGTTCTGCCTTTGCCGATGAGCTGCTGCACCTGGTCGATGACGCGGCGGCGCGCGACGCCATGCGTCAGGCGGCGCGTGGTCTGGCTCAGGATAGGGCCGCCGCTCTTCTGGCCGATGCGGTAGAGGGTTTGCGTTAGTTAGACGGGATATCGTCGGTCGCCCTCGCGCTGATGCGGTAGGTGCGGTACAGTTAACGGGTTACAGGCAGTGTTTACGCAAGGAGTACACGAGCACATGGCTGATTCCCAGACTGCAACCTCCGCGCCCGAGTTTAAGAGCGCCCACTTTATCGGTATCGGCGGCGCCGGCATGAGCGGCATCGCCCTCGTTCTGCACGAGCGTGGTTATGCCGTTACCGGCTCCGACCTTAAGACGTCACGTTATATCCGCCAGCTTACCCGCGCTGGTGTGAAGGTGCATGTGGGCCATGAGGCCGCCACGATCGACGAGGTCAAGCCCGACGTGGTTGTTGTCTCCACCGCTATTCCGGAGTCCAACCCTGAACTCGTGCGCGCTCGCGAGCTTGGTATTCCCGTGTGGCCCCGTGCCAAGATGCTCTCTGCTTTGGGCCACGGCTACACCACCGTCGCTGTTGCCGGCACGCATGGCAAGACCACCACGTCTTCGATGTGCGCCACCATGCTCGACCGCATGGGCCTGGATCCGAGCTTCTTGATCGGCGGCATCGTCGAGGGCTATGACACGAACGGCAAGAACGGCTCGGGCGACTACTTTGTCGCCGAGGCCGACGAGTCCGACAGCTCCTTCCTGTTCCTGAACCCCAACGTGGTCATTGTGACCAACGTCGAGGCCGACCACCTCGATCACTACTCGGGTATCGAGGAGATCGAGGCAACTTTCGCCAAATTCATGAGCCTGGTGGGCGAGGGCGGCACCGTCATCGTCTGCGGTGAGGACCCGCATCTGGTCGAGCTCGCCAAGTCGACGGGCCGTCACGTGCTTTCCTACGGCTTTGCCGAGAGCAACGACATCGTCTGCATGCACCCGGATGTCAAGGGCATCCAGAGCGACTTTATCGTTCGCTTTGAGGACGGCACTGAGCACGCTGTGGAGATCAAGAGCAATCCCGGTCGCCACAACATGCTCAACGCCACGGCGGTGCTCACCGTCGCCCATGTCCTGGGCCTTGACATCGACGCCGCCGCCAAGGCGCTCTCGAGCTTTGAGGGCGTCCGCCGTCGCTTTACCCACGTGGGCGATATCGATGGCATCACCGTGGTCGATGATTACGGCCATCACCCCACCGAGATCAAGGCGACGCTTGCTGCTGCTTCGTCGCTGGGCTACAAGCACGTCGACGTCGTGTTCCAGCCGCACCGCTATTCGCGCCTGCAGGCCCTGTGCGACGACTTTGCCGATGCATTTGCCAATGCCGATAAACTGCTGTTGATTGATGTGTTCTCGGCTGGCGAGATGCCCATTCCGGGTGTCACCTCTAAGATGCTCGCCGATACCGTGCGCGCCAAGCATCCTGGCAAGGAGGTCGTGTATTGCTCCAGCCGTCTTGAGCTCAATCAGGAGCTCGAGCAAATGGTGGGCGAGGGCGACCTGCTGCTCACTATGGGTGCCGGTGACGTTACGACCGTCGGTCCCGAGTTCATCGAGTATCTGACTGCCAAGAAAGACGCTTAAGTCTAATGGGTCTGTTTAACGCCGTCATGGCGCTCTCGGGCATGATCGACACGGATGTGATCGAGGACGAGCGCCTTGCGCGTCATACGAGCTATCGTATCGGCGGCAAGGCCGACCTCTTTGTGACGTGCCATAGTTATCATGCCCTCCGCCGCGCCGTGGCGGTGCTCGATCGCGAGCAGGTGCCGTGGGTCATCATCGGCAAGGGCTCCAATCTGCTGGTTGCCGATGGCGGTTATCGCGGCGCCGTCATTTCGCTCGGACGTGAGTTTCAGCGCACGGTTGTTGCCGATGACGGTTGTACGCTGACGGTCGGTGCGGGCGTGATGTTTGCGCGCCTGGTCAACGATGCCCTGTCGCGTAGCCTCTCGGGCCTTGAGTTTGCCGTTGGCATCCCTGGCTCGGTTGGCGGTGCGATATCTATGAATGCCGGCACACGGACCGAGTGGATTGGCTCGCTGGTTGAGGATGTCGTAACGTTTGACCCGGCATCCGGTATCAAGCATTATGCGGGGTCCGAGATCACTTGGGGCTACCGCGAATGTAGCCTTCCCCGCAATGAGATCATCCTCGAGTGCGTGCTCAAGCTTAAACCGGCGCCCAAGGCCGACATTCGCGAGCGCATGGAACGGTACCTGACGAGGCGCAAGCGTACGCAGCCCATGGGTCGCGCATCCTGCGGGTCGGTCTTTCGTAACCCGCCCGATGCGAGTGTGGGCAAGATTATCGAGGATTGTGGATTAAAGGGTTTTTCGATTGGCGGCGCGGAAGTTTCGCCCGTTCACGCTAATTTTATCGTTAATAACGGAACTGCCTCGGCCGATGACGTTGCCGCGGTTATCAGACATGTGCACGGAAAGGTGAGGGAGGCGTATGGCATCGAGCTCAGACCGGAAGTTAAATTCCTCGGCTTCTAGAGCATCGAAACCCACCTTCCGCCGCGCCGGAGGGCGTTCCGGCGCGCCTGCCAAACCTCAACGCAATACCGTCGCGCACTCTAAGCCTGTCGGGCATGCTCGACAGACCAGTCGTCCGGTCGTCGGCTCGCAGCTCGGTAATCGTCCGGCTGCAAAAAAGTCCTCGCGTCCCTCGGTGACTTCAAAGCCTGTTATGGGCGCCAAGCCTGCCCGCCCCATGGCAACTCCTAAGCCCTCGACGGGAACTAAAGCGGCGCGTCCAGGTCGCACACTGGGCGCATCGAAACCGCGCTCGCTGACATCGGTGCCGGCTACCGCCAAGAAGCCTTTGAGTAAAAAAGGCGTAAACCCGTTGTCTTCACTTGGGGCGATGGCAAATAAAACATCAGACGCCGCTTCTGTCGTTGCAGGCAAAGGCAAAATCGTGGGCGGAGTTCTGGCCGCCTTGGCCGTGCTCGTCGTCGTTGCCGTCGTGGTGATCAACTCTGGATTGTTTACCGCCACTGATATTCAGATTCAAGGCAGCGAGCATGTGACGAAGCACGATGCTATCCAGCTGATCGATTTGCCCGAGGGAACGTCGCTTTTTAACGTCGATCCCGACCAGATTACCGAGGACCTCAAGCAGAACCCGTGGGTCTCGGGCGTAGATGTCCAGCGTCAGTTCCCGCATACGCTCATCATTACGCCTATGGAGCGCAAGGTCATTGCAATTGCCTATATCAGCTCCGATGACCTTGCTTGGGCCATCGGGGATGATGACACCTGGATCGCCCCGCTGTCGACGTCGGTCGAAGTGGACGATCAGGGCAACGTCATCACGACGGGGCAGGGCTCAAATACCCTGACCGGCATTGATGCCGCGCTGGCGCTCGCTAAGCACTATGGCGCGGTGTTGTTGACTGATGTCTCCGCGGATGTCGCTCCGGTTTCCGGCCAGGCGGTGAGCTCCAAGGCCGTTAAGGCTGGCTTGGATTATGTGCGTGGTTTTTCGAGCGAGTTCTTGGGACAAGTCAAGGATATTTCCACGCCTTCGGTCGAAGCCATCTCGGCAAACCTCAATAACGGCATTGAGGTGTCGCTGGGCGATTCGAACGATATCGTCAAGAAGGAGCGCGTAGTCACCAAGCTGCTTTCGCAGGTAGAGGGCGTAACGTATATCAATGTGCGCTCTCCGGGTAACTATACATTTAGGAACGCTCCGACCTCGTAGCGCTGGTTGATGCTTTGTTGAGGGGCCATACCACGCCGTTTATCTGGTTTGTTTGGTTTTCACGGTCAATTATTTGACTGATACGTTCATAATGTGCAAACATAATACGGTTTACCTTTGCATTTACTTTCAACCTGAAGGTTAATGTGCGCAGGGGTCGACCCATGCTATGGCTATAACCTTTGTTCGGAGGACCGACATGCACGAGACAGAGATCAACAACTACCTTGCCGTCATTAAGGTGGTCGGCGTCGGCGGCGGCGGTACCAACGCGGTCAATCGAATGATCGAAGAGGGCATCCGCGGCGTCGAGTTTGTTGCCATCAACACCGATGCTCAGGCACTCGCGATCTCTGATGCCGATATCAAGGTGCACATCGGCACCGACCTTACCCGCGGCCTGGGCGCCGGCGCCAACCCCGAGGTTGGCCGCAAGGCTGCCGATGAGTCCCGCGACGACATTGCCGAGGCGCTCGCTGGCGCCGACATGGTGTTCATCACCTGCGGCGAGGGCGGTGGCACCGGTACCGGCGCCGCTCCCATCGTTGCCGATATCGCGATGAACGAGGTCGGTGCGCTGACTGTCGCCGTCGTGACCAAGCCCTTCACCTTCGAGGGCCGTAAGCGCAAGAAGAGCGCCGAGGAGGGCATTAAGACCCTCTCCGATTGCGTCGACACCATGATCGTCATCCCCAACGATAAGCTGCTCGACATCGCCGAGAAGAAGACCACCATGCTCGAGGCCTTCGCGATTGCCGATGGCGTCCTTTCCCAGGGCACCCAGGGCATCACCGACCTCATCACCGTCCCCGGTATCATCAACCTGGACTTCGCCGATGTTAAGACCATCATGAAGCAGGCCGGTACCGCCATGATGGGTATCGGTACCTCTTCTGGGGACACCCGTGCCGTCGATGCTGCCCAGCAGGCCATCTCCAGCCCGCTGCTCGAGAGCTCCATCGATGGTGCCACACGCGTGCTGCTCTCCATCGCCGGTTCCAAGGACCTGGGCATCCAGGAGATCAGCGACGCCGCCGACGTTGTCGCCAACGCCGTCGACCCCGAGGCCAACATCATCTTCGGTACCGTTGTCGACGAGTCCCTGGGCGATCAGGTGCGTATCACCGTCATCGCTACGGGCTTCTCCGACTCCAACGTCAACCGTCAGGACGAGCTCTTTGCTGCTCAGCAGTCTCAGAGCAAGGCAGATGCCTCCGCTGAGCCGCAGCGCACCGCTCCGGCCACCAGTCCGGCTCAGGCCGCTCCGACCCGCAACGTCGGTGGCACCGAGCTTCCTAACTTCGGCAACGATCAGTTCGAGCTTCCCGACTTCCTGAAGCGCGGCAGCTTCTAAGTCATTCTTTGCATTGTTGTGCACAGGGGCGTGTCCGTATGGACGCGCCCTTTTTATTTCGACTTTGTAAACTAGAACCTCCAATCTCTTTACGTTCCCTTTACGATTGCCTCCAGCGCAGCAGGTATCCTTTTAGAGAAGTATGACAGCCGTATAAACGCGGGCTGTAGCGGCGATGCCGCGGTACTTGTGTTATTAGGAGGCTTTAGTATGGCAGCACGTGCGGACAACGTTTCGCGTGTCGACCATGATGGAGTTACGTTGGTGGAAGGCGCGACATCCGATGTTCGCTTTGCCTTCACCGAGCGCGCCGGTGGTGTTTCCGAAGATGCGTACTCCTCACTCAACTTGGGCTCGCATGTTGGCGATGACCCCTTTGCTGTTCAAGAAAATCGTCGTCGTGCGCTCGAGGCTATGGGTGCCGCCGAGTGCGAGAACAACCTGCTCGTTCCCAATCAGGTCCATGGTGATCATATCGTTGCGGTGACCTCGAACGGCGCCGATGACCTTGAGGACGTTCGCGAGCAGATTGCCGCGGGCTGCGATGCCATCGTCTGTACGGCGCATAACGTGCCCGTGCTGCTCTGCTTTGCCGACTGCGTTCCCGTGGTGCTGGTGGCCCCTGGCGGATTTGCCGTGGTGCACTCCGGTTGGAAGGGCACGATTGCACGTATTTCTGCCAAGGCGTGCCAGGCGCTTTGCGATGCTGCCGGCTGCGATGCGGGCGACGTTTCCGCCTATATCGGCCCCCATATCTTGGGTGACGAATATGAGGTATCCCAGGAACTCATGGATCGCTTTGCCGCCGAGTTCTCTTGCATCGATGCGAGTACCTCTCGCATGCTCGATCTTTCCGCTGCCATTCGCGAGGCGCTGGTAGATGTCGGTGTCGACGCGGATGATATCGTGGATACCCAGCTTTCGACCGTGCGTCAGAACGACCGCTTTTATTCCTACCGTAACGAGGACGGCACCTGTGGGCGCCATGCTGCGATCGGCGTGATGCTATGAGAAAGATCGTATCGGTCCTGAGCGCCGCTGTGCTTACACTTACGCTGTGTGCCTGTTCTTCGGGATCTTCTACCTCTTCCATTACCGTCGCTGGCTCCACGACCTGCCTTCCTATCGCCGAGATTGCGGCCGAGGGCTTTAAGGAGGAGACCGGCATCGACGTGCTCGTTTCCGGTTTGGGTTCTTCCGCTGGCATCGAGGCCGTCAGCGCCGGAACGGCCGATATCGCCAGCTCCTCCCGTGGGCTCAATGCCGACGAACAGGATCTGGGCCTGACCCCCATCGTCATTGCCCACGACGGTATCGCGGTCATCGTGAACGACGACAACCCCGTCGATAACCTCTCGACCGAGCAGCTCCGCGATATCTACGCCGGCAAGATTACCAATTGGAAAGAGGTCGGTGGCGAGGACCTGAGGATTCAGGTCATCAACCGAGACGAGGCGTCCGGTACGCGCGAGGCCTTCCGTACCATCGTGATGGATGGCACGCCGTTCGATCGCCGCTCGGCTGTTCTTTCGGGTACGGGCCAGGTGCGCGACGTGGTATCTCGTTCGCGTGGGGCCATCGGCTACATTTCACTGGGCTTCGTCGATAGCCTCAACGCCAATACCTCGGTCAAGGCCGTCTCGGTCAATCATGTTGAGGCGTCCGAGAAGACGGTCGCGAGTGGCGGCTATCCCATCTCGCGCGACCTTTACTTCTTTGTGAAGGGTGCGCCTTCGCAGCAGGCGCAGGATTACATCGACTATGTGACGTCCGAAAAGATGGACAAGCAGATTCGCGAGGCGGGCTTTATTCCCGTCACCAACGACGAGAAGGGGAGTGAGTAGCATGGAAGCACAGGAAAACTCCCAGACTGAGCAGAATGTTCAGACGCCCAAGAAGCGCGAGCTGGCGCTCGTATCGCGCAGTACCTATATCAAGGAGAAGGCGCTGCAGTGGATCTTCTTTGCCTGCGCGTTCTTGGCGGTCGTTACCGTCATCCTGATTTTTGTCTTTACCACGTACTCGGCGCTGCCCGTCTTTACTGACATCGGTCTGGCGGACTTCTTTAGCTTTACGTGGGCGCCTTCCGAGGGCCACTACGGCATCTTGTCGCTGCTTGCCGGCTCGGGTCTGGTGACCGTCGGTGCGCTCGCCATGGGCGTGCCGCTGGGCGTGGGTACGGCCGTTTACCTGGTCGAGATTGCCAGCAAGCGCGTGCGCAAGCTCATCAGCCCCGCCGTTGACCTGCTGGCGGGCATACCCTCCATCATCTACGGCTTCTTTGGCATGATCATCATCCGCCCGTTTATCGCACAACTGACCGGCGGCCTTGGTTTTGGTGCGCTGACGGCGTGGTTTGTGCTCGCCATCATGATCGTCCCTACCATCACCACGCTCACCATCGATGCTCTCAATTCCATTCCCATGGGCATTCGCGAGGCATCGTATGCCATGGGCGCCACCAAGTGGCAGACCATCTATAAGGTCGTGCTACCTGCCGCGAAGCTGGGTATCGTTGATGCCATCGTGCTGGGTATGGGCCGTGCCATCGGCGAGACCATGGCCGTGCTCATGGTCGTAGGTAACGCCCCGGTTATTCCCGACAGCATTGCGAGCCCCATCTCGACGCTCACGAGCCAGATTGCGCTCGACATGAGCTATTCCTCGGGTCTGCATCGCTCGGCGCTGTTCGGCATGGGTGTGGTCCTGTTTATCATCTCCGCCACGCTGGTGGGCATCGTCCGTCTGATTTCCAAGAAGAAGAGGGGGTAGGCTATGTCCGATTCCGTTGACACGACGGTCGATACGACCTCGTCGCGCGAGCGCATCAAGCGTGCCCTTTCCCACGGCAAGAAGGGCCGCATCAACAAGGACCTGTCCAACAAGATCATGCTTGGCGTGTTTCGTACCGCTGCCTACATCACCACGCTGGTGCTGGTCGCTATCATCGCCTACGTGGTCATCAACGGCCTGCCACACATCTCGCTCGACTTTATCTTCGGTTGGCCCCAGGGCGTCAACGCCGAGGGCGGAATTTGGCCCACGATCGTCTCGACCGTCTACGTGACGGCGCTCGCCATGCTTATCTGCACGCCGATCGCTGTGCTGGCAGCCGTCTATCTGGCCGAGTACGCCAAGCAGGGCAAGGTCGTCGAGCTCATTCGCTACGCTGCTGACGCTTTGGCCTCGGTGCCCTCCATCGTTATGGGCCTGTTTGGCTACGCCTTGTTTGTCGAGGCTATGGGCCTGGGCCTTTCGATGGTCTCTGCCGCTCTGGCACTCGCGCTCTTGATGCTCCCCATCGTCATGCGCACCACCGAAGAGGCCATTCGCGCCGTTCCGCGCTATATCCGTTGGGGCGCGTACGGCCTGGGCGCCACCAAGTGGCAGGTTGTCTCCAAGATCGTGCTTCCTTCTGCCTTTGGCCGTATTGCCACGGGCATCGTCCTCGCCATCGGCCGTGCCATCGGCGAGACCGCGGTGGTGCTCTACACCATGGGCCAGGCCATCAATCTACCTATCTCGCCGCTCGATTCCGGCCGCCCCATGACGGTCCATCTGTACCTGCTTGCCAACGACGGCATCAACATGAACGCAGCCTACGGCACCGCGCTCTTGCTGATGGTGATCATTCTGGCCTTCAACCTGTTTGCGCGCTTCCTGTCGCGCAAGCGTCGCTAGTTAAGGAGTCCCATGTCCGTTTATCAGTCCGCTCCCACGCTGGAGCAAGCGGCCATTACGGCCAAGGATTTCAACTTTTGGTACGGTGACTTTCATGCGCTGACGGGGCTCGACCTCAACATCGCCAAAAACGCCATCACCTCCTTCATTGGCCCTTCGGGTTGCGGAAAGTCGACGTTTTTGCGCTGCATCAACCGCATGAATGACCTGATCGAGGGTACGCGCGTCGAGGGCACCATGACGCTCGACGGCAACGATATCTATGCCGAGGGTGTCGACCCGGTCGACCTCCGTCGTCGCGTGGGCATGATCTTTCAGCAGCCCAACCCGTTTCCCAAATCCATCTACGAGAATGTCGCCTTTGGCCCTCGTCTGCAGGGCGTGACTAGCAAAAGCGACCTCGATGATATCGTGGAAGAATCGCTCAAGCGCGCCAACCTCTGGAAAGAGGTATCCAATCAGCTCAACAAGGATGGTTTGGCGCTCTCGGGCGGTCAGCAGCAGCGTCTGTGCATCGCGCGCGTGCTCGCGGTGCAACCCGATGTCCTCCTGATGGACGAGCCCTGCTCCGCCATCGACCCCACGTCCGTCTCTAAGGTCGAGGATCTGATGGCCGAGCTGGCGCCCGAGATGACGATCATCATCGTCACGCATTCAATGCAGCAGGCAGCTCGTATTAGCGACTACACCGCATTCTTCTTGCAGGAAGTTGCCGGCGAGCCCGCCACGCTCATCGAGTATGGTCAAACCGACGCGATCTTCACCAGTCCGGTGGACTCGCGGACGGAAGACTATATCACCGGCCGCTTTGGCTGATCGGTGCGACTAGTCCCAAGCTGATCGGACCTGGTCCGGTGTGTATTCACTGTGCGGGCGGCATGACCGCACCCAACTGATTGGAGTGAACCATGCGCAAACTGTTTTCCCGTCAGCTCGTCGAGGCCCGTCACGAGATGCTGAGCATCTATGAGGCCGTCGATCTGGCCCTCCACGATGCCGTGAAGGCCTATGTGACCGACGACCGCAAGCTCGCCACCAAGACCAAGAAGCGCACGCTTTCGATTGACGCGCGCTGCGCCAACCTGGAGGCCGTCTGCTACAACCTGATCGCCACGCAGTCGCCGGTCGCCTCCGACTTCCGCTTGCTGCAGACGATTATCTACGTCGACTTTAACCTGCAGCGCATGACCGATAAGGTTCGCCAGATCTGCCGCGCTACGCGTCACATGGTCAAGGCCGATATCTCGCTGCCCAAGGAGCTTGTCGGCACGGTCGAGGCCGAGGCTGAGGCCGTCTACCAGGTGCTGGGCTCTTCGCTTTCTGCGCTCGTCACCAACGACATGTCCATCATCTGCAACCTGGCCGTCGAGGACGAGCCGGTGCACGCCGCTTACGAGAAGTTCTTCCGCACCTTTAACCGTATGGATACGGGCGACTTTATGGACCACGACAGCAACTATGACGACCTGCGCCGCGCCATCATGGTTTCGCGCTACCTCGATCGCATCGCCTCGATTTCCATCGATGCCGCTTGCCGTCTGACTTTCCTGTTGACTGGTCAGCGTATGAATGCCGGCGATATCGCCCGCACTGATGAGGATGAGCTCGAGAGCATGCGCGTGCCTTCGGGCGAGGGCGTTATCATGAGGCCCGCCGTCGACGCTCGCTACGTTGCCAAGGTGCCCGTTAACGAGGTCGGCGAGGGTCTTCGCTATCTGCTCGATCATCTTGAGGATGAGGACGATGGCGAGGACGCCGAGGAGTAAGTAATCCCGTTCGTCGAAAGATTGTAAATACTTAAGTGAGCGCGGCCTTGCACATGCGGGGCCGCGCTCTTGCGTTAGCATGGGACTACTTGTTTGGCTGTCAGCGGAGGCGATTGGCAATGGATAACTATTTGGACTTGATGCGCGCTCGCCGCGAGCAGATTCTGGAACGTTTTTATGCGGCGCTCGATCGCGCGGGCCGTCCCCATGACGCCGCGCGCCTCATTGCCGTGTCCAAGACCGTTGGTGTCGATGAGACCGTTGCCGCCATCCAGGCGGGGTATCGCCATTTTGCCGAGAACCGCCCGCAGGAGCTGGTTCGCAAGCTCACAGGTCTGGCGGAGCATCCGGAGCTGCCCGAGGTGCGCTTCGATATGATCGGCAACCTGCAGACCAATAAGATTAATGCGGTGCTGGGCTCAGCCGAGCTGATCCACTCGGTGGGTTCGCTGCATCTGGCGCAGGCGATCTCGAGCCGTGCTGTCCGCAAGATTGAGGCAGGCGAGCTCGCCGGCCCCCAGCGTGTGCTCATTGAGGTCAATGTAAGTGGTGAGGAGTCGAAGGGAGGCTTTTCGCCCGATGAGATTCGCGCCGCCGCGGGTGAGCTTGCGGAACTTGAGGGAATTTGCGTACAGGGGCTTATGACTATGGCGCCCCGGGGGAATAAGGATGTGGCACGCCGCACCTTTGCGGGGCTTCGTGAGCTGAGGGATGAGCTGGAGGCGGCGCATCCCGATTTGAACCTGCCTGAGCTTTCCTGCGGCATGAGCGAAGACTTTGAGCCTGCCCTTGAGGAGGGCTCTACGCTCGTTCGCCTGGGCAGGGTAGTATTTAGCCCGGAGTTTGCAGTAAAATAAGGCTCTGAAGTGCGCACTGATTATCGGAGCGCCTGCACTAAACCGCGAGAGGACACAACCATGGGCTTCCTTGACGAGATTAAAAATAAGATGCACCTGGGCGGCCAGCAGGGTTACGACCAGGGTTATGGCCAGGACGACGACTACGGCTACGATGACGGCTATGACGATGGCTATCAGGGCAACGGCTACAGCGGAGCTTCGGGCGAGGGCTTCTACACCCAAGACGAGCCGAGCAACGGCCTGCTTGGTCAGACGCGCCGTGGTGAAGCTGAGTCGGTTGCCGTGTATACACGCTCCGGGCAGCTGGTCGGCGATGACTCTCGCCATGCCACGACGTATAACCCGCCTTCGCGCTCGCAGGACAGTGTTGCGAGCGGTTATCGTCCCGGTGCCTATGACACGCCGTCGAGCTACGCCGAGAACACCCGCGCCCGTGCCGCCGCTGCGCCCGCGCCTGCACCGAGCGATGCCTCGGCCTATGCGAGCAATATCATCAACGCCACACCGCAGCTGCCGGCCTATGTCCTGCGCCCCGAGAGCTATGACGACGTGGAGACCGTGGTGCGCCGCGTTCGCACCAAGCAGCCTGTCGCACTGATTTTTGTGGGCGTACGCACCGAAGTTGCCAAGCGCGTCTTGGACTTCTCTTACGGCTTTGCCTGCGGTCTGGGCGCCACGGTCAAGGAGGTGGGCGACCGCGTGTTCATGGTGCTGCCCGCCGGTTGCGAGGTCAAAGATTCCGATCTCAAGAAGCTTCGTGCCGACGGCTACCTTAAGTAAAGACAAGACGAGGAGATTCCCATCAACATCTACACTATCGTCCAGCTGGTCAACACGCTGTTCAACTTCTATTCCACGCTCATTGTCGTCTACTGCTTTATGACGTGGATTCCCATGAAGCAGGGTGGTTTGCTTCAGGATATTGCCGCGGTGCTTGATAGCGTGTGCGGTCCGTGGCTCAACCTGTTCCGTCGTTTCATCCCGCCGATGGGCGGTATCGATTTTTCGCCGGTCGTTGCGATTATTGCGTTGCAGTTGGTGCAGAGGCTGGTTCTGCAGCTTCTTATAGGTATACTCGTGTAGAACTGACTTAGTAACTTACGTCGGGCGTGTAGCGCCGAGGCGATGAAAAAGGAGACTTGTTATGGCTATTACCCCTGCAGACATCCAGGCTCAGACTTTCTCTGAGGCCAAGCGTGGCTACGATCCTGCTGAGGTCGACGTCTTCTTGGAGACGCTGTCCTCCGAGGTTGACGCTATGCTCGCTAAGATCGTTGACCTTAAGGGTCGTCTGACTGCTACCGAGCAGCAGCTTGCCGATGCACAGGCTCAGCTTGCCCAGGCTCGGGATACCGCCGACCAGGCCGTTCCTGCCGCCCCCGTGGCTGCTCCCGCCCCTGACTTCTCCGCTCAGGAGCGCCAGATTTCCGCTGCCCTGATCGCTGCCCAGCAGACCGCTGAGACCATCGTTAACGATGCCAACGAGAACGCTGAGCGTATCCGCAACGAGGCTGACGCCAAGGCTCGCGAGGTTATCCGCCAGGCTCTGACCGAGAAGCAGGCCGAGCTCGAGGAGATCGATCGTCTCAAGGCTTCCCGTGAGGAGTTCAAGGCCGAGTATCTTAAGCTCATCCAGCACTTCATGGACGATGCCCAGAACTCCTTCCCGGCCGACCTCATGGCCTCCACGCCGGTCGGTTCTGCCGCTTCTCCTGCAGTGACTGTTCCCGCCGAGCCGCTGCCCGTCGCTGACCCGGTTGTCCCCGTGGCCGATCCCTTTGCCCCGATCGACAACTTTGCTGCCGACGACCTGGACTAACATTCGGCCTACAATTTAGTGCCTAGAAAGGACCCGCAGCTTGCGGGTCCTTTTTTATGACTGTGCCGGGGTGCGTAACATAAAAACCAAGCCCTGCACATAGTGGCGCAGAACTCGGCGAACGGATGAACGGTCAAGGGTAGGCTTTAAGGCATGTCCCAAAAATCTACTTGAGGAGGAAGTCGGGGAGGGGAATGGTGCGGGCCTCGCGATGCTCGGGATCGGCGATGTGGTCGGCAGGATAGCCACAGACGAGCATGTGATAGGGATAGACGCCCTTGGACAGATTGAACTGTTCTTGTGCCACCTCAGGCTTAAAATGGCATACCCAGCACGTTCCCAGGCCCTGCTCGGTGGCCTCCATCATCATCTGATCACACACGATGGACGTATCGATTTCGCTGGAATTCATCTGGTCATACGGGCGCACCCAAGCATCATCGGTAACGCTGCAAATAAGGAAGACAAGCGGAGCCCCAAAGATAGACCCATCACGAGCAAACCGAGGCTGACAAGCAGCAGCCTTCTCCAGAAGCTCAGGCGTATCCAACACCATCACACGGGTTGGATGATTATTACAAGCAGAAGGAGCAATCCGCCCAGCCTCAACAATGGCATCCACAACAGCTTGCTCAACAGCCCGAGTCTCAAATTCACGACAAGAATACCGAGCCCGAGCCAGATCCAAATAACTCACAACCAAGCCCTCCAAATTCAGTGTATCAACCCAAAGCAAAACAAAGGGTACCCAAAGCCCCATCCAGCTAAACGTTTAAGGCGGTCCCAAAGTTCCCAATGGTGGTACGTAAGGCGAAGGGCCGGCCACGGTTTACTTTCGAACGACTCTGCAAAGCAGCCGGAGTGAGAAAGCAAACCGTGGCCGGCCCTTCGCCGCCGGGACACGTACCCCCAATTAACTGTTCTTCATGACAATCGAATCTACGACATCGGCCACATTCTCGCAGCAGTCGGCGCAGTACTCCAGGAAGGCGTACACGTCACGCCAAGCGATGACCTCGAGCGGGTCCTTGCCGTTAACGTGCAGGTTGCGCATGGCGTTGATGTAGAGCTCGTCGGCCTCGGACTCGATGGTGTTGATCTGGATGACGAGCTCGCGCAGGGTCTTGGACTTGCGGTAGTTGGGCAGCTCGACCATCAGGTCCTTCATGGCGCGGCAGGCGTCGGTCACCTTGTGGGCGATGACGATGGCATCGGGGTGGATGCTCTGGATGTTGGTGAAGTAGACGCGCTGCACGACGCCCTCGATACGATCGAGCACGGTGTCGAGCGAGCAGCTCATCAGGTCTAGATCCTCGCGCTCAAGCGGGGTGATAAAGGCGGTGAGCAGGGCGTCTTCGAGCTCGTGGTGCTTCTTGTCTGCCGCATGCTCAATCGCATGCATCTTATCGAGCATGTCGTGGATCTGCGCAGGGTCAAAGTTCTCAAAAATCTTGGTGAGCAGCTCTGCGGCCTGGACGGCTAGGTCGGCGCAGGCGACGTAGTTGTCAAAGTAGAACGAATCGGGTTTCTTTGCCATGGGTGGTCCTTTCGAGGTGAAGATGGGCGGGCGAGGTAATGCAGTCCGGATGGACGTTCGGTTTGACTAGAGGAACATCATGAACAGCTTGGCCATGACAAAGCTGATGAGTCCGCAGGCGGGGAAGGTGAAGAACCAGGTGAACATCATGTCCTTGACGACACCGAAGTTGATGGCCGAAAGGCGCTTGACGGCACCGACGCCCATGATGGCGCAGGTCTTGATGTGGGTGGAGGACACGGGGATGCCGGTAAGGGTGGCAAGCAGCAGGTTTGCGGCGCCCGCCAGGTCGGCGGAGAAGCCCTGGTACTTTTCGAGCTTGACCATGCTCTGGCCGACGGACTTGATGATACGCTCGCCGCCCACGCTGGTGCCGATACCCATAGTGGCCGAGCACAGCAGCATAATCCAGATGGGGATGCCTGCATCGCCGACGCTCGTCTGGCCGCTGGCAAAGGCCACGCCTAAAAAGAGCACGCCGATGAACTTCTGTCCATCCTGCGCGCCGTGCATAAAGCTCATGGCCGCAGCGCTCGCGATCTGAGCGTATTTAAAGAAGACATTGGCACGTCGCCTGTTGGCGGCGGCGAAAAGAATCGAGACGAGCTTGCACAGGACCCAGCCCATGACAAAGCCCAGGCCGATGGAGAGCGCCAGGCCGTAGATGACCTTCATCCACTCGTGGACGTTGACGCTGCTCGCGCCGCCGAGGGCGATAGCGGCACCGGTCAGGCCGGCGATAAGGCTGTGGCTTTGCGAGGTGGGGATACCAAAACGCGACGCTGTGGCGCCGTAGACGACGATGGAGAACAGCGCCGCGCAGAGGCACGCGAGCGCCATGGTGCTGTTTCCGCCAAAGTCGACGATATGCGAGATGGTATTGGCGACGCTCGCGTTAAAGTGCGTCATGATGAGCACACCGAGGAAGTTGAATGCGGCGCTCATGAGAATGGCGGCGCGGGCGGGCATGCAACGCGTAGTGACGCAGGTCGCGATGGCGTTGGGCGCGTCGGTCCATCCATTGACGAAGATGGCGCCCAACGCGAGGATCACGGTGACGGCAAGGACTGGGTTCGACACAATTTGGCCGAGGAAGGTTGAGAACGTTACGTCCATATATGGGCTTTCTCGAAGTTTGCAGACACGTTACAAAAACATGATAAATCGTATCACCTCCTGTGGGTTTCTTTACCGAGTTCTGATGGGAGAAGTGAACTTTTTGGCACTAAAATTGAATATTAGCCCTGTTGACCGCGGGTGTTCTTTTTGCTAACACGCCATGCGGACACGTGCGATTACTACGACACTCCAAAACCACAGTCTGTTCGCTTTACAACATGCAAACATGCGTTCGATAATAGGAGGCATGGAATATCGACAGACAGATGGCAAAACTCGGCGCGTGCACAAGCAGTATGTGGACGTCGTGGCTCGCATCCTCGCAGGCGGACAGGTCGTGCCGGTCACCGTCTGCTGGGTCGACGGTCGTTGCTTTACGATTGACGAGATTGTCTCGACCACTGGGTTTGGCCTGACGGTTCACGGCATCCGTACGGCAACCTATAAGGTGCGTTTTGGCGGGCACGCGACCGAGTTGTATCTGGAGGACCAGACGCGCGAACGACCAGATGGTTCGCAGGCCCATCTGATGCGTTGGTGGGTGTGGGCATTCGACCGTACGCTCGAGGGCGAGCGCCGTGGGTAAGGACGTACGGCATTCGGGTACAATGACAGGAATCTTGTCACCTGCTGCGCCGTCTTTCACGGCACTTTTTGAAAGGACGAACCTATGAACGATATCCAGGGCTATCAGAACGGCCCCGTCGAGAGCGGCGCAAGCCGCGCCAAGGAGATGTCGCCGCGCGCGTACAATCTCGCCATGTCTGCCCTGATCTTCTTGGGCTTTTGCGCCATGGGCGCCGGCGCCTACTTTACGAGCACCATGTCGTTTGCGCGCATGATGATGAGCGGCGCCGCCTTGCCGCTGGTCTTTGGCTCGTTTATTTTGACCATCGTCGGCATGGTCATGATGTCGGCCGCCGCCAGTAAGCAGTCCGTGGGCCTGTCCCTTGTGGGCTACGTAATCTTTGCGAGTACCTTTGGCCTGACCGCGTCGTTTGGCCTTGCCAACTATGACCTGCCCACCATCAACACCGCTTTTATCGCCACGGCCGCCATCACCTTTGTCTTTGGCGCGCTTGGCGTGACCTTCCCCAAGTTTTTCCAGCGTGTGTATGGCATCGGTTTTGGTATTCTGCTCGCCACTATTCTGGTTGAGATCGTGCTGATGTTCATGGGCGTTTCGCAGTCCATCACCGACCTGATCGTGATTGTGGTGTTCGCTGGCTTTATTGGCTACGACACCTATGTTGCCGCGACGGTGCCGCCTACGCTGCCCAACGCCGTGCTCATGGCCTCTAACCTGTTCGTGGATATTATCAACGTGTTCCTGCGCATTCTGAACATCCTCGGCCGTCGCGACTAGTGGCGAATTGCGGCGGTGCTTGCCGTGCGTGCAAATCGATGCGAAAGGCGGTCCTTCGGGGCCGTCTTTTTTGTACGCGGCGGGGTATCATGGATGGGAAAAGCCGATAGCGGCAGAGACCGAGAAAGGTGACCACTTATGGCAGACGTCGACAACAGGAACCGTAACCGCAGGTCCAACCGAGCGGGTCAGCCCAATCCCAAGCGCGAGGCCCGTGCCAAGGCCGCCGAGCGTCACGTGGCAACTGTGTCCGAAGCGTGCGCCAAGGATATCGAGCGTTCGCTTGCCGGTGTTCGCGAGTTTGACGGTATGCCTGCCGGCTTTGTCTCGGCGATGAAGGCCAAGGTTCAGAGTGCTGTGGCCACCGAAGAACAGGTTGCCGAGGACGTCGAGGGCGCGGAGGCTGCCGAGGTCGAGGCGGCACCCGAGAGCGAGGCAGCGCCCGAGACCGAGGCAGCTCCTGAGCCCGTCGAGGAGCCTGCCGAGGAAATCGCCGAAGCTGAGTCCGCGCCTGCTGAGGAGCCTGCTGCGTCTCTGCCTGAGGTCACCGTGCTCGATGCCTCCGCCACGCAGGCCATCTTGGACAACGGTCGTGGCTATGCGCAGTTCTGCGACATGGCCGTGCTCGCCTTTGCCTCGTTCACCAACCCGGGCGGTGGCTATATTCAGGGTTATCTGGGCCAGGAGGCCACACTGTGCGCCGATTCGTATCTGTACAACGTTCTCGATAAGCAGCGCAAATGGTACGGCGAGAACCGTCGCCGCAACATCAACTGCGAGCTCTATCGTAACCGCGCCCTAGTGGTGCCTGCGGTGCGCTTCGACCGCAACCACGTGCATGCATACGCCGACGTGATCGTGGCCGCCGCGCCCAACGTTAAGCGCGCCCGCCAGGAGTATCGCGTGAGCGACGATGCTCTGCTGGATGCCCTGCGCGACCGCATTCGCTTTGTGCTTGCCATCTGCGACGAGCTGGGTCGCGAGAAGCTCGTGCTGGGTGCTTGGGGCTGCGACAACAACGGCTTTGACGCAGAGGCCGTGGCCGAGCTCTTCCGCAAGGAGCTCGTGTCGGGCGACTTTAAGGTCAAGCAAGTCTTCTTTGCCGTGCCTTCTACGCGCTGGGATGAGGATTTTGCCAAGTTCGAGCACGTGCTGGCAAACTTCCCCGAGCGCAACGAGGAGTCCTATGCTCAGGTTGCCGCTCGCGCTGCGGCAGCTCGCGCCGCCGAGCAGGCCCAGGCTGCTACCGAGGATGATGAGGACGAGGACGATTGGCGCAAGTACCTGTAACCGGTACGTGTTGACAGATAGGTCGAGCCGGCGGGAGAGGCTGCTCCCGCCGGCTTTTTACTAAAAGGAAGGGCTTACGATGAAAAACGTTCTATGCTTTGGCGACAGCAACACCTATGGTTACGATCCGGCGGGCATGCGCGACGGCACCGCGGTGCGCTATGCGCGGGATGTGCGCTGGTGTGGCGTGGCCCAACGTGACTTAGGCGAGGGCTGGCATGTAATTGAAGAAGGCCTCAACGGCCGCACGACGGTACGCGACGACATGTGCCATCTGGACACCAATCTTAACGGCATTCGCGCGCTTCCGATGATGCTCGAGGCCCATAAGCCGCTGGACGCCATTGTGATCATGCTGGGCACCAACGACTGCAAGACGGTCTTTAACGTGACGGCTGCCGATATCGCTCGTGGCGCCATGGCGCTGATTCGCGCCGTCCGCGCGTTTCCGTGGACCGACGCTGCGCCTTGTCCGCGCATTCTGCTGATGGCGCCTATCAAGATTAAGCCGCAGATCGCCGACGTATATATGACCGATTTTGACGAGCATTCCGTAGAAGCCTCGGAACATTTTGGTGAGTACTACGCGCATGTGGCTGAGCAGTTTGGCTGCGACTTTTTGAATGCCGCCGACTTTGCCGAGCCGGGCGATATCGACTATCTGCATATGATGCCCGAAAGCCATGAGAGCCTGGGTCACGCCGTGGCAGCCAAGCTCCAAGAGATGCTCGGAGAGTAGCGCGACCCCAAGCCACCGCAAAGGGGACAGGCACCTTTGCGGTGGTTTTGCCCGGGTAAACGAACGGATTGGCTGCCATATGGGCATGGACGAGCTCATCGACCTCTTTGCCGAGGGCGATGAGCTCGTCTCCAATACCGCTTTTGAGGATTTGGATCTTGCCTACGACGTGGCGAACGGCGCGACCTTCGATGGCGTTGTGTTCCGATCTTGCGAGTTCGATAGCGTTGACTGGAGCGGCTCGACGTTTCGCGACGTGGTGTTTCGCGGTTGCCGCTTTATCCGCTGCAACATGGAAGGCTGCTGGCTCAGCCGCTGCGACTTCGTTGACTGCTCGGCACCGGGACTCAACTTGCTCAAGGCGCGCCTGTCGAGCGTGTCGTTTGGATCGTGCGATTTGAGCTATGCGAACCTTTCGGAGGGACGCATTGGCCCTATGACAGCATGCGATACACGTCTGAGAGAGGCTGCGTTTCAGGGTGCCAAGCTGGGTCAGATACGCCTGGATGGCTGTGACCTGACGCGTGTTGATGTGTTCAAGACGTCGCTTTCCGGCGTTGATGTGTCGCGCTGTACATTTGCAGCGCCCGTTGTTTCGGGCGATTACCATGAGTTGCGTGGCTTGACGGTCAATGCCGAGCAGGCGCTGGCACTCTCGGGTTTGTTGGGAATTCAACTCGCCGACGAATAGGCGCTCTGGTCCTTTGCTCGACCGCTATCTAAAATCAAACCGTCGCAACATTTAATGATTTTTCGCGTTTGCACGATTTTCATCGAATGTTGCGACGGTTTTTGGTGCAAGGTAGCCTGTCTCTTTTTGGCAGGTTACTGGCTATTTAGTACTGCCACATGTGGTTGACGGGGCCGGAGCCTTTGCCCATGTCAAAGCCGGCGGCCAGAGCGCCTGTCAGGTAGGCCTTGCCGGCGTTGACGGCATCGGCAAGATCCATACCCTGGGCCAGCGCGCAGGCAATGGCGGACGAGAGCGTGCAGCCGGTGCCGTGTGTGTTATTGGTATCGATACGCTTGTGGCGGAACCACGTGGTGAGTGGATCTCCCAGATGGTTGCCCTCGTCATCGAGTGGCGCGGGTTCGGCCAGTACATCGTTGGCCTCGTTGACAAGATGCCCACCCTTAACGAGGGATGCGCAACCAAAGCGGCGGGTGAGGAGCATGGCAGCATTTTGCTGCGTGCGCTCGGAGTCGACCTCGTAGTCGAGCAGGGCCATGGCCTCGGGAATATTGGGCGTGATAACCGTCGCTAGCGGGAACAGGCGGCGGGTGAGCGCCTCGGCGGCATCTTCGGCAATCAGCCGTGCGCCCGAGGTGGCTACCATGACGGGGTCGACTACCACGTTTGTCGCGTTCCAAGCGCTCAGGCGGTCGGCGATAACATCGATAATCTCGGCAGAGGAAACCATGCCAATCTTGACGGCGTTGGGGCGGATATCGTCAAAAACGGCATCGATCTGCGCCGCGACAATATTCGGGGAGATATCCTGCACGGCGGTGACGCCCAGGGTGTTCTGTGCGGTGATGGCCGTAATGGCCGTCTCGGCATACAGGCGGTGCGCCGTGATGGTCTTGATGTCGGCCTGAATGCCGGCGCCACCGCTGGAATCGGATCCCGCGATGGATAGAACGGCAGGTACCTTACTGCGATCCATGTTCGCTCCCTTGTTCGGTCGGAATCAAATGGGTCTTTTAGCCAGCATTATAAAGATGCCCGGGCCGACTCTATGTCGAACCCGGGCGGGCGATGCAATCTTTACGCAAATGTAAGTAAATGTTCACACGTCAACAATTGACAAGCACCAGCTCGCCGCCAGAAGCGGCCACGGCGACAGGGCTAGTCCTCCATGCCGAGGTCGATCGTGGTGCCCTCGAAGATCTTGTTGACGGTGCGGACGGCGCACATCTTGCCACACATGGTGCAAGTGCCCTCGGTGGCGGCGGGGGACTCCTCGTAGCGCTTCTTGCCCGTAACCGGGTCGAGCGCGCACTTCCACATGGCGTCCCAGTCGAGCTTGCGGCGTGCCTGGCCCATCTTGTCGTCCATGTCGCGGGCGTGGGGCACCTTTTTGGCGATGTCGGCGGCGTGTGCGGCGATCTTGGTGGCCATGAGGCCGTCGAGCACATCCTGGGCGTTGGGCAGGCATAGGTGCTCTGCCGGTGTCACGTAGCACAGGAAATCGGCACCGGAGCTGGCGGAGATGGCGCCGCCGATGGCAGCGGTGATGTGGTCGTAACCCACGCCGATATCGGTCACCAGCGGCCCGAGCACATAGAACGGAGCATTGTGGCACAGGCGCTTCTGCAGTTTCATGTTGGCGGCGATCTCGTCGAGCGCCATGTGACCCGGGCCCTCGACCATGACCTGGACGCCGGCGGCCCAAGCGCGCTTGCACAGCTTGCCCAGCTCGATCATCTCAGCGGTCTCGGTGGCGTCGTTGGAGTCGTAGAGGCAGCCCGGGCGGCAGGAGTCGCCGAGCGAAATCGTCACGTCGTACTCGTGGCAAATCTCGAGCAACTCGTCGTAGAACTCATAGAACGGGTTCTCGTTACCGGTGACCTCCATCCAGCCAAACAGCAGTGAGCCGCCGCGGCTCACGATGTTCATCAGGCGGCCGGTCTCCTTAAAGGTCTTTGTGACCGACTTGTTGATGCCGCAGTGGATGGTCATAAAGTCCACGCCGTCCTCGGCGTGCGCGCGCACGACCTCGAACAGGTCGTCCTTGGTAAGCTTGACCAGCGGCTTTTCCATGTAGCCGATGGCGTCGTACATGGGGACGGTACCTACCATGAGCGGCGTCTCGTCGATGAGCTGCTGGCGGAACTGGCGCGTCTTGCCCGAGTTGGAGAGGTCCATGATGGCGTCGGCGCCAAAGTCCTCGGCGATCTTGACCTTCTTCCATTCCTCGGCGGCATCGGCCTTGTCGCCCGAGATGCCCAAGTTCACGTTGACCTTGGTGGACAGGCCCTCACCGACGCCAAAGGCGCGCATGCCTTTTTTGATGTGCACGATGTTGGCAGGAATGGCGATGCGGCCGTCGGCCACGCGCTCGCGGATGTACTCGGGGTCGCGATGCTCGCGCTCGGCGACCTCCTTCATCTGCGGTGTGATCTGCCCGGCGCGGGCGAAGTCGATTTGCGTGACGAGCTTGGGCTCGGTCTGTGTGCTCATTGGCACGGCTCCCTTCGTTGGCATTACCCATATCAGGTTTGCGGGTCAGGGCGGGCGCGCCCAATCTCAGCCTGCCGTCTTGTCCTGCAAGCCCCCCGTTTATGTAATGGGCTCAAGTATAGCTCGAATGGGTACGATTGGCCTAACGAGCGTGCCTGTGAGGAGGCGAACATGGAAGACAAGCATCTATATCGAGAGACGCAATGGGATGTATCGGCCGAGGAAAGCCGTGCGCACCATGGCCTTGTCGCGATCGGTTTTGCGGTGCTTGCCGTGCTGGTGATTGCCTTTTGTATCTGGACGTTTGGTGGTCGCGGCGGCGCTGCATGGGAGTTCGAGGCTGATGATAGCCTACCGATTATGACGGTGAGGAGTACTGGCGGTAATGCCAATACGCTCGCCGTTCCGGGCGATTATTGGTACCCGTGCGATGAGTTTGTGCAGTTGCAGCTGAGTGGTGGGTCTATTCCTGGTGAGGAAATCGAACGCGTGACGTATGATGCGACGTTCAAAACGTTGACGGTGAAGCTCAAAGATCAAGGGGATGTGCCCACGACGATGGATATCGCGCTGACGGAATGGCGCCTGGAGCCCCCGTCGGGTGTTGCGGTGTCCGAGGTCGAGCACGTCAAGATTGTCTATCAGGACGGTTCGACAAACGGGATTGCAAAGGCCGACGGTCTAGCAGAATAGGTGTCGAGCCTAGCAGCCAATTCATAAAAGTTGCGGTGGAATAGTTCCTGATTGTGCGAAAAAGGCTCAAATAGGAATTATTCCACCGCAAGTTATATAGAGAAGGCTGAGCGGGTCAGTGTTGGGTGCCGGCTCTAGAGCATCTGTTCGTTGATGAACATGAGGGTGCCTAGGTATGAGAGCTCGGGGACGTGGCGATAGCCGATGTTGAATGCGGTAAGTTCGCTTGCATCCTCGAGCTTGTTTTCTGCCATCCACCGCACCATGGAGCCGCGCGCCTTTTTGCTGGCGGTCGACCGTTGGATGGGCTTCCCGTTGCGGATACCCTCGCCAAAGAGGCACGTGACGGCTGTGGCGTCGCCCGCGAGGTGGGGCAGAACGGCTTTGGCATACTCTACGCTGGCGAGGTTGACGATCGTGGTGTTTGAACCTGCCGGGGCGATAGCCCGCGCGAGCTTATCGCTCCAAAATGCGTAGAGGTCTCGGGCACCGTCGACGACAAGCTTCGCGCCCATCTCCAGCCGATACGGTTCGACGGCATGAAAGGGACGAACGCACCCGTAGAGGCCGGAGAGGATCCACAGATGGTCTTGCAGCCATGCGAGCTGCGCGGAATCCATCACCTCGGGTGCCATGCTCTGGTATTGAATGCCGTGATAGGACATGGCGGCAGGGGAGAGGTGACGGGCGAGTGCGGGATTGTCGAGATCGCCGCTTTTCAGGATGGGCCCGAACTCATGCAGGGTGTTGAGGCAAGGTCCCAGCAGCTTGTCGCTCACGTTCCAAAGGGCCTGCAGGCCGCCGCTGCCTTCATTCCGCTCGATATCTAGCAGTGCGCGGTGGAGGCGAACTGTCTCGCGCACAAAGGGCGGTATGCCCAGGACTTCAAAAGCATCTTGGGCCGCGCGCATCTGCTTGGCGGGCGAAATGATGACCTGCAGCATGAACTCTCCTCTGCCAAAAAGGAAGTTGCGGTGGAATACGGTCTGTTTTGGCCGTGTATGGGCCAGTTTAGTCCGTATTTCACCGCAACTGATGAAGGGTTGGTTAGGCGCGCTCGATGAAGGCCTTGTAGCCGCGGTAGGCCTCGTAGATATCGGCCTTGTTGGCGACCTCCCACAGGGCATGCATGGACAGGACGGCAACGCCGGAGTCGATGACGTTCATGCCGTACTTGGCCATGATGTAGGCGATGGTGCCGCCGCCGCCCGCGTTGACGCGGCCGAGCTCGCAGGTCTGGAAGTCCACGCCGGCCTCGTCCATGATGTCGCGGACGAGGGCCACGTACTCGGCGTCGGCGTCGTTTGAACCGCCCTTGCCGCGGCTGCCCGTGTACTTGTTAAAGCACAGGCCGCGACCCATAAAGGCTGCGTTCTTGGTTTCGAACTTGCCGGCGTAGCCCGGGTCGAAGCCGGCGGACACGTCGGAGGAGAGCATACGGCTGTGGGCGAGTGCGCGGCGCAGGGCCAGCGGGCTATCCTCGCCGGCGAGCGTCATGATCTCGGCGACGGTGTTCTCGAAGAAGCGGCTCGTCATGCCGGTGGCACCCACGGAACCGATCTCCTCTTTGTCGACGATGAGTGTGATGCTCGTGCGCTCCACGTTGGCGACGTCGATCTGGGCGAGCATGGACGGATAGGCGCAGACACGGTCGTCGTGGCCATAGCCCAGAATCATGGAGCGGTCGAGGCCCATGTCGCGGGCCGGGCCGGCGGGCACGACCTCGATCTCGGCGGAGAGGAAGTCCTCCTCCTCGACGTCGTACTGCTCCTTGAGGATGTCCAGGAACATCTGCTTGACGGGCTCCTTGGGGGCGTCCTTGTCGTCCTCGTCAAACTTGACGGGGCGGCCGCCCACGATCACGTCGAGGATCTCGGCGTCGACGGCGTCCTTGGCGGGCTTGGCCATCTGCTCGCTCGAGAGGTGGATCAGCAGGTCGGAGATGGTAAAGACCGGGTCGTCCGACTTGTCGCCGATGTTGATGTCGACGGTGGTGCCGTCCTTTTTGCAGATGACGCCTACGAGTGCGAGCGGGGAAGCGACCCAGTGGTAGCTCTTGACGCCGCCGTAGTAGTGCGTGTCGAGATAAGCCATGTCGCCGGCCTCGAAGGCGGGGTTCTGCTTAAGGTCCAGGCGCGGCGAGTCCACGTGGGCGCCCAGGATGTTAAAGCCCTGCTCGAGCGGGGCGGTGCCCAGGTTGACGAGCATGAGGTCCTTGCCGTGATTGGCGGCGTACACCTTGTCGCCGGCCTTGAGCGCGCGGCCCTCGGCGATCACGGTCTCCAGATTGACGTAGCCCGCCTCCTCGGCCATCTTGATACCGGTCTTGACGCACAGGCGCTCGGTCTTGTTCTCGCTCAAAAACTGCTTATAGCCGCGGCAAAGCTCCTCGAGCTCCTCGATCTGCTGTGGCGTGTACTTTTTCCATGCGCAGGGACGCTCCATGACGCAGGCTCCTTTCGGATCGATCGTGCTGGTTGATGTACCGTGAGCCATCGTATCACGCGCGGGCTCGCGGCGGCGGGGAAGACTAATGTGCAGTGGCCGTGGGGCGGGGAGCGTGTAAACTGGAGTGAGCAAACCGTGCCCAGCCCAAAGCGAGGTATTCAATATGTCTGACAAGCGCCGCACCTTTGCCGTTATCGACGGCAACTCGCTCATGCACCGCGCCTTCCACGCCGTGCCGCCCACCATGAACGCGCCGGACGGTCGTCCCACCAACGCGATCTTTGGCTTTTTGAATATGTTCCTCAAGATGATTGACGCCTTTAATCCCGACGGCGTTGTTGTGGCGTTTGACAAGGGCAAGCCGCGCGTGCGCATGGAGATGCTGCCGCAGTACAAGGCTCAGCGCCCGCCCATGGACCCCGATCTGCACGCGCAGTTTCCCATGATTAAGGAGCTGCTCGCCGCGCTCAACGTGCCGATTTTGCAGTCCGAGGGCTGGGAAGGCGATGACATCCTGGGCACTATGGCGCGCCTGGGCGAGCAGGCCGGCTGTGACATGCTGCTGGTGACCGGTGATCGCGATATGTATCAGCTCGTGACCGAGCACGTCAACGTGGTCTCGACCCGCAAGGGCCTGTCCGACGTGGCGATCATGACGCCCGAGAGCGTGGATGACTTGTATCACGGCATTACGCCGGCGCTCGTGCCCGACTTTTATGGTCTGAAGGGCGACACGTCCGATAACATCCCCGGCGTGCCGGGCATCGGCCCCAAAAAGGCGAGCGCGCTCATTGCGCAGTACGGTAGCCTGGACGAGGTCATCGCACATGCCGACGAGGTCAAGGGCAAGATGGGCGAAAACCTGCGCGCGCACATCGACGATGCCCTGCTGAGCCGCAAGGTCGCGACCATCCGCACCGATGCGCCCGTTGAGCTCGATTTTGAGGCGACGTCCTTCCCGGCGTATTCTGCCGATGAGGTTTCCGCGGCGCTGGGCACGCTTGGCATTACGGCCATGCAGAATCGCTTCTTGGCGCTGATTGGCGGCGAGGGCGGGGCTGCTACTGCCTCCAGTGTGTTTGAGATACCTGCGATGGTTCGCGCAGCCGCCGGCGATGCCGACGCGCTTGGTGCCGTTGCGGCTGAGGTCTCCCGCGCGATTGATGCCGGCGAGTGGGTCGCCGCCGTGGTGGACGACGACAAGGAAGAGGGCGCGCTCTTTGGACTGACGCGCACGCTGTGGTTGGCGACGTCCAAGGGCCTGTTCGCGCTCGAGGAGGGCGACGGCGGTGCGGCGGCTGAGGTTGAGGGCTTTAACTTCGCCCACGGCGTGATTGCCGGCGTGCTCGCGCGCCTGTTTATGGAGGGCCGCGTGGCGAGCCCGGATATGAAGGCGCTGCTGCACGAGCTTTCGCCTATCGATTCCTCTGAGCCCGAGCTCATGGACCCGCTGTCTGCCGATTCCACGCGCATCTTCGATACCGTGGTTGCCGCCTACCTGCTGGATTCCGACCGCTCCGAGTTCGATGAGGCGTATCTGGCCGATACCTATCTGCAGATGGCGCTGCCTGCGGCGCGCGGTGCAGAGGGTACCGGCGAGGACGCTCCTGCACCCGCCGCCCGTACGGCGGCCTTGACGCTGGCGCTGGTCGCACCGCTGCGCGACCGCATGACCCGCGAGAACGCCGTCAACGTGTTCGATGGCATCGAGATGCCGCTTGTGCCGGTGCTTGCCAAGATGGAGCGCGCGGGCATGCTCGTGGACCCCGATCGCCTGCACAGTCTGTCCGAGGGTCTGGCGACCCAGATCACCGAGGTCGAGCGAAGCATTCGCGACCTTGCCGGTGACGAGACCTTTAACATCGGCAGCCCCATGCAACTCTCGCACGTGCTGTTTGATGTGATGGGGCTTCCGACCAAGGGCCTCAAGAAGACCAAGCGCGGTTACTATTCGACCAACGCCAAGGTGTTGAGCGACCTTGCCCGCGACCACGAGATCGTGCGCCTGATTTTGGACTGGCGTGAGAAGTCCAAGATTAAGTCGACCTATCTGGACACGCTAGGTCCGTTGCGCCGTGGCGACGGTCGAGTGCACACCACGTACAACCAGACCATCACCGCGACGGGGCGTCTGTCCTCGAGCGACCCGAACCTGCAGAACATTCCGACGCGCTCGGAGCTGGGGCGTACCGTCAAGACGGCGTTCTCGGCGGGCGAGGGCAGCGTCTTTTTGGCGGTGGACTACTCGCAGATCGAGCTGCGTCTGCTGGCGCATCTTTCGGGTGACGAGCACCTGGTGCGCGCCTTTAACGAGGGCGAGGACTTCCACGCCGAGACGGCCGCGCGTGTGTTTGGCGTTCCCGTGTCCGAGGTAACGCCCGATTTGCGCAGCCGCGCCAAGGCCGTGAACTTTGGCATCGTGTACGGCCAGCAGGCCTACGGTCTGTCGCAGTCGCTGCATATCTCGATGGCCGAGGCGCGCGAAATGATCGACCGCTACTACGAGGCCTATCCGGGCGTGCGCATGTTCCTCGACAACGTGGTGGCGCGTGCTAAGCAGACGGGCTACGCCGAGACCATGTACGGCCGCAGACGCCATATTCCCGAGCTCAAGGCCAAAAATCCGCAGCTTCGCGGCTTTGGCGAACGCACGGCCATGAACCACCCCATGCAGGGCACCGCCGCCGACATCATCAAGATCGCCATGGCCCGCGTAAGCCGCCGCCTGGAAGAAGAGGGCTTTGCCGCCCACATGATCCTGCAGGTGCACGACGAACTGGACTTTGAGTGCCCCGTCGACGAAGTCGAGCGCCTAACCGCCATGGTCCGCGACGTCATGGAACACGTAGTAGACCTCCGCGTACCGTTGATCGCCGAAGCCAGCACCGGCATAACCTGGGCAGACGCGAAATAGGAAAGCAACCACAGTTCCAAAGTAACCAAAAACAGAAGGGGGCTCCTTGCCAACAAGGAGCCCCCTTCGTTCAATTAAATTCAGCCAAGTATCTAGACACGCAAGATGCCATCCAGGCGGCAAGCAAGTCACCGCAGGACCTGGCCGGGTGGCATGGGTTAACTTTTCGTAGATTCCGCACGCAAAGAAAGCCACTTAATGTGGCTTTCGTCTTGCGCAGGACCTGACCGAGCGAAAAGTTAACCCATGCCACCCGGCCAGGTCCGACGAGCGCGTTAACGAGCCGCCAAGATGGCGTCGATGAGCGTCAGTACGCCCCCGTCGTTGTTGCTCGGAATGCGCCACTTGGCGTGCGCGTTCATGTGCTCCTCGGCGTTGTCCACGATAAAGCTGTGACCGACGCGCTCCAGCATGGGGATGTCATTGTACGTATCGCCCGCGGCAGCGGCGTCAGCGATATCGATGCCCAGGTGCTCGCACAGATGCGCGACGCCGGCGCCCTTGTCGACACCCAGGTTCATAAAGTCGATCCACTCGCGGCCGGCATTGGTGACATAGAGCTTGTCCGAGAACTCGGGGCTATAGGTCTCGCGGAAAGCGGGCTCGGCGTCGTAGCCGGGGAAGAAGACCGAAATCTTGTTGGACTCGAAATCAATGCCCTCAAAGCTGTCGACGTAGTTGATTGTGTTGTAGTAGACGCTGATCTCGTCGTGGTACTGATGGTCGCGGGCAAGCACGTAGAACTCGTCGAAGCAGCACAGGACGGGAACGGCGCGCGGGTCCTCCGAGGCACGGCTCAAGACCTGCTGATACAGCGCCACATCGATGTTGCTCTTATAGATATAGTTGCCGCGATAGATGACGCAGGCTCCGTTGTCGGGACAAAAGGCGAGGCGGTTCTTGATGCCCTCGAACATCTCCTCGAGCTTGGGGGCCGGACGTCCGCTAGCGGGGCAGAACACGATGCCAGCCTCGGCGAGCTTGTCCAGGCGCTCATCAAGACCCTGAGGTAGCACGCGCTCGTCGGTGAGAAGCGTCTTGTCCATATCAACGGCGAGAATCTTAATGTTTCCAATATTGGCGTCCGATTCGTAAGTTTGCATAAAAGCGCGCCTTTCGTTTCGAAATTGTTTCAGATGTTATAACCATCAACTCGTAGTCAGGCGTATTTTCGCAGGAACGCAGCGTATTTGCACTGCATTTCACAAACTAATGAAAAAACTTTTCAGATATTTGAATTTGTCGCTTGTGCAGCAGGCACTTTAGCGTAATATAGCGACCATCGAAAACGGAGACGGAAAAACAACCGCTTACCGATGAAAAGGTACCGTTTACGATATTAGAATTGCGCCCGGCGATACGTGAAAGGAGAGGCAGATGCAGTTCGTAAAGATCATCACCACTGCAGACAATGCCATCCGACGCCAGCGCGCAATTTCCCGACGACGATAACAATCGTCTCGGTCCGCATGGGGCGAATTGCCTCAACAGAGTCATTTTGAGGTCGTTGGGTTTTAGCACGACATTGCTGCATGTTTCTAGGGCATGTATGTGCTGATTTTTGCTATTTAACCTGATATTGCACGGTATATGACCTTGAAATGACTTGCAACTGACCGATGTTCTAACTAGCTACCAAGGGCGAAAGGAAACAGCCATGAGCAAGGAAAAAGTCGTTCTCGCATATTCCGGTGGTCTTGATACATCCGTATGTGTCAAGTGGCTCCAGGACGAGAAGAATCTCGATGTCGTTTGTGTCTGCGGCAACGTGGGCCAGGAAGAGACCGGACTGGATGCCAAGAAGCAGAAGGCGCTTGACCTGGGCGTTCTCGATTGCCAGGTGCTCGACCTGCGCGACGAGTTCTCCGATGAGTTCCTGACCAAGGCCATCGCTGCAAACTCCATGTACGAGAACAAGTACCCGCTGCTCTCCGCCCTGTCTCGTCCGCTGCTCGCCAAGAAGCTTGTCGAGGTCGCTCACGAGTTTGGCGCGACCTACGTCGCCCACGGCTGCACCGGCAAGGGTAACGACCAGGTCCGCTTCGAGGCTGCCGTCAAGGCCCTCGACCCTGAGCTCAAGGTTATCGCCCCGGTTCGCGAGTGGGACTTGAAGTGCCGTCCCGACGAGGTCGCCTATGCCCACGCTCACAACGTGCCGGTTCCCGAGGGTGCCAACGACAACCCCTATTCCATCGACGACAACCTGTGGGGTCGTGCCATTGAGTGCGGCCACCTGGAGGATCCCTGGAACGAGCCGCTCGACGACGCTTGGGTTATGACCAAGAATCCCGAGGACACGCCCGACACGCCGACGTATACCGAGATTGAGTTTGAGGCCGGCAAGCCCGTCGCCGTCGACGGCAAGAAGATGAAGCTCTCCGAGATCGTCATCGCCCTCAACAAGATTTCGGGCGACAACGGCTTTGGCCGTCTCGACCTGGTTGAGGACCGTCTGGTGGGCCTCAAGAGCCGCGAGTGCTATGAGGTTCCCGGCGCCCTGACGCTCATCACCGCCCACAAGGCGCTCGAGGACATCTGCGTCGAGGGCGACCTGCTCAAGACTAAGATTAAGCTCGAGCAGGATTGGGCCACCGCCGTGTATAACGGCCAGTGGTACAGCCCGCTCAAGAACGCGCTCGACGCCTTTATGGACGATACCCAGAAGTTCGTGACCGGCACCGTCCGTCTGAAGTTCTTTAAGGGCAACTGCCATGTCGTCGGCCGCAAGAGCCCCTTCAGCCTCTACGACTACGGTCTGGCTACCTACGACCGCGACACCACGTTTGACGAGAAGGCCAGCGCCGGCTTTATCGAGATCGACACGCTGTCGCTCAAGACATGGGCCAAGGTCCAGGGCCCTAGCTCTGCCGCTGCCCAGGCTTAAGTCTTCCTTCCCTTGGTATCCGCGCGGCCCATCCGCGTGATACATAACGGGCGCACGGGGTCCCTACCTTTCGTTATGCTTGCTGACACTTCTTAACATCGGTGGCCCCTACGTTCCGCCCGCATATATGATGCCGCGTCTGCGGCTGAGTCCGAGCCCCGCCGGGGTTGTCCGGCGGGGCTCCTTCTATCAAATTGGCGGCTCTGCGCCTATATATATCTGAGGAGTACCTACTATGTTTGACGCTATTGCACACTCTTTGCTTTCTCTTGCCCCCGAGCTCGATACCGCCAAGGTGGAGGAGGTCCCTATGAGCCTGAAGGCTTGGATTGACGGTTCGCAGGGCAACATCCGGAGGGAGACGTTGGGCGCCAAGTGCATGGTGCGTCACTTCTTCGCTATTTAGCTTGTCGGCCTCGCGTGCGGCGGGAGATGTGCAAAACTAGCAGTTGATAAATCGTTTTAACGGCGCTAAACGCAGCTCGCGGACATCGGCGCATTGGTATTTGATGAAAGGGGACGATCCCATGGCTCTTTGGGGCGGTCGTTTTGAGGCGGGCGTGGCCGAGGTCACGCAGGAGTTTGGCGCGTCGCTGCCGGTCGACAAACATCTCTATAAGCAGGATATCGCCGGCTCCAAGGCACATGCCAAGATGCTGGCCGCCCAAGGCATCATCAGTGCCGAGGACGAGCAGGCGATTGCCGAGGGCCTGACCGGAATCGAACAGGATATCGATGCCGGCAACTTTACCTTCGATATCAACGACGAGGACATCCATATGTCCATCGAGAGCGAGCTGACGCGTCGCATCGGCGAGGCCGGTAAGCGCTTGCATACCGGACGTTCGCGCAACGACCAGGTGGCGACCGACACGCGCCTGGGCGTCAAGGCACTGGCCAAGGAGCTCATGGAGGCCAATCTTGAGCTGCGCCATGTGCTGGTGGATGCGGCTAAGAAGTACGACAAGGTGATTCTGCCGGGTTACACGCATATGCAGCACGCTCAGCCCGTGCTGCTCTCGCATCATCTGCTGGCGTATTCCTGGATGTTCGCGCGCGACTTTACACGCTTGAAGGCCGCCTTTGATGCCGCCGACAACTGTCCGCTGGGTGCTGCCGCGCTTGCCGGTACGAGCTATCCGCTCGATCGTCAGATGACGGCTGCCGAACTTGGCTTTGCGGGCGTGATTCCCAACTCGCTCGATGCGGTTTCCGACCGTGATTTCCTGCTCGATCTGCATTACGCCGGCTCCGTCATGGCCATGCACCTGTCGCGTCTTTCCGAGGAGATCGTGCTGTGGTCGAGCTCTGAATTTGGCTTTATCACGCTTTCCGACTCGTACTCCACCGGCTCGTCCATCATGCCGCAGAAGAAGAATCCCGACTTTGCCGAGCTTATTCGCGGCAAGAGCGGCCGTGTCTATGGCAACCTGGTGCAGCTGCTCGTAACCATGAAGGGCCTGCCGCTTGCTTATAACAAGGACTTGCAGGAGGACAAGGAGGGCGCGCTCGATACCGCTCACACGCTCCTGCAGTGCCTGCCCGTTATGGCCGGAATGATTTCGACCTGGACCGTCAACGAGGATGCCATGGCGCGCGAGTGTGGCGTGGGACACCTTGCCGCCACCGATGTTGCCGATTACCTGGCTAAGCGTGGCCTGCCGTTCCGCGAGGCACACGCTGTGGTGGGGCATCTGGTCCTGATGTGCGAGAAGCGCGGCTGCAATCTTGAGGACCTGCCGTTTGAGGTGTTCCAGGAGGCAAGCCCGCTCTTTGAGCGCGACATTACCGAGGCGCTTGACATCCCGTCGATTGTCGCCGCGCGCACGACCGAGGGAGGCACCGCTCCTGCCGCTGTTTCCGTGCAGCTGCAGCGTGCCGAGGCACAGCTCGTGGCCGACGAGGGCGTGTTTGGATCGCTGACCAAGGTCGTCGAGATGGGTCACGGGGCAAAGTAGAGGTTTGGCTGAAGACGTATTGTCCATTTATTGATAAATCGTTTTCGCTTTGCGGGCGCCTGCTGATGTGGGTGCCCGTATTTTGTTGCTATGGGGGAGGGGCTTGTCGAGAACTTCTGTAGGACCTTTGGGCAGGTTGTGAAGGGGGCGCGTTCACGGGCGGCAACCGACCGTCCGCTCGGTTCGATGCGGTTGATGGGCGGTCGGATGGTACTCTAATCGGGCTTCGAAACAGAAGTGACACATATGGAGCGCTTTAATAAATTGCAGCGTTTCAATAAACAGCTTTTTGTTTAACTGCAGCTAAAACTCTGTTACGATGCAGTCCAGGCGGGTGCCGGAATGGGACTTGGGCACGCGCGAACCTACTTGAAAGGCTACCTTATGGCTATCGAGAAGACCTTCATCATGATTAAGCCCGACGCCGTGCGCGACCGCAAGATCGGCGAGATCGTTGCTCGTATTGAGCGCAGCGGCCTTGTCATCGAGCGCATGGAGATGACCACGCTCGAGCGCGCTACCGTCGAGGAGCACTACGCCCATCTGGCCGACAAGCCCTTCTTTGGCGGTCTCTGCGACTTTATGACGAGCGGTCCGGTCGTCAAGATGGTCGTTTCTGGTCTCTCCGCTGTTTCCAAGATGCGCACCCTTATGGGTGCTACCAACCCGCTTGATGCTGCCCCCGGCACCATTCGCGGCGACTTCGCTGTCGATGTCAACGCCAACGTGATCCACGGCTCCGACTGCCTGGAGAACGCCGAGATCGAGATCAAGCGCTTCTTTGGCTAAACCAGCTTTGACTCCTTAAAGCTGTTAGCGTGTGGCTTTGGCGCCGCGGAATTCCATCCGCGGCGCCCTTTTTATTCCGAAATCTATGAAGGGGCCCGCTCGGACATGAGTTCCGAGCGGGCCCCTGCTGTTAGCTTGTGGCACTGAGTAGTTTAGGCTTCGTCGACGACCTTGAGGCCGCGCGTGTGGTCGATCTCGTTGAGGAGGTTAACGCGACGCTCGTGACGACCGCCCTCAAACTCGGCGTCGAGCCACTCGTCGACAATCATCTTGGCGAGTTCGGAGCCCACGACGCGGGCGCCAAAGGCGAGCACGTTGGTGTTGTTGTGCATGCGGGAGAGCTTGGCGCTGAAGGGCTCGGAGCATACGACGGCGCGAACACCTTCGACCTTGTTGGCGGCCAGGCTGATGCCGACGCCGGTACCGCAGATCAGGATACCCAGGTCGACGTCACCGTTGGCCACGGCCTTACCCACCTTGTAGCCGGCGATGGGGTAATCGAAGCTCTCGGAGGTGTCGGTGCCAAAGTTCACGACCTCGCAGCCGCGCTCCTTCAGGTGCTCGGAGATGATGTTCTTGAGCTCGACGGCGGCGTGGTCGTTACCGATACCAATCTTCATGAGTGGTTCCTCTCTGGTCCGTGCGGCGGAATTGCTAAAGGTTTTACCGCGTTCGACTGCATGATAGCGCGACTTTTGTGTAAACGCTCGGGCGTTTTTTGGTCAAACGCTTTAGCACGCAACAAGACTAGTTTTTCATGTATTAATGCTGTCAGTTTGCGATTGAACACCGTCCGCCGGAACTTGGGTTGCGGTTTTTGATGCATTGTTATCAAATAAAAGAGCTAACTATTATCGGGAGCCCAGCCCTTTATACAAGTAGGAGATACCTATGCCTGCCGATTCCCTTCGTGATACCGCGTTTTGCGATGTTTTAAACCGCGAGCTTGTCTGTGCGCTCGGCTGCACCGAGCCCATTGCCGTTGCCTATGCAGCGGCGCTGGCGAGCCAGACGCTCGGTTGCGAACCCGATCATATGGACGTTGCCTGCTCGGGCAACATCATCAAGAACGTTAAGAGCGTGACCGTGCCCAACTCGGGCGGCATGCACGGTATTGAAGCGGCGGCCGTGCTGGGTGCCGTGGGCGGTGACGCCAAGAGCGCGCTCGAGGTGCTCGAGAGCGTTAACGACGAAGACCGTGCTCGCGTGTCCGAGCTTCTCGCCGATGCCGGTTACTGCGATGTGTCGCTTGTCGAGGGTGTGCCCAACCTCTACATCAAGGTGACTGCCACGGCCGGGGGCCATGTCGCGATCGTCGAGATTACCGACCACCACACCAATGTTACGTGTCATACGCTCGAAGGTATTCCGGTATGCGGCAAGTCGGCGGGGGAGTGTGCCGCCTGCGCCGAGCGCGTCGTGGCCGAGCGTGCGGCAGATAACGCCGATACCCCTATGAGCATTGAGTCCATCATCGACTTTATCGAGGACGGTGACATTGAGGACGCCCGCGCTGCCGTTGAGCGTCAGATTGAGCTGAACGGTGCGATCAGTGCCGAGGGCCTGGCGCACGCTTGGGGCGCCGAGGTGGGCCGTACGCTGCTGGGCGCTCGTGCCGATGACGTCGCCTGCCGGAATACCTTGCCCCCTCCCGTGCCCGTGCCCGTGCGGCCGCCGGGTCCGATGCCCGCATGAACGGCTGCGCGCTGCCGGTCGCCATCGTGTGCGGCTCGGGCAATCAGGGCATTACCTGTGCCTTGCCCGTTATGGAGTATGCCGAGTATTTGCGCTGCGACCATGATCGCCTGGTGCGCGCCGTGATGCTGTCTGATCTGATCGCCGTGCATATCAAGAGCT
Organism: uncultured Collinsella sp.; assembly: GCA_900540095.1. Lineage (GTDB taxonomy): Bacteria > Actinomycetota > Coriobacteriia > Coriobacteriales > Coriobacteriaceae > Collinsella. The sequence continues at coordinate 16,771 of UQEO01000001.1, read as the reverse complement.
ATATTGGTGCGCTCTCGGCGTTTTGCGGTGCTATTTGCGCCGCATGCGGTGCCGGTGCCGCGATTACCTGGCTGTGTGGTGGCACGCGCGAGCAGATTGGCGCGACGGTTTCGAACACGCTCGGTAACGTGGGCGGCATCGTGTGCGATGGCGCCAAGGCAAGCTGTGCCGCCAAGATTTCCGCTGCCGTTGATGCGGCGATTCTGGGCCACGATATGGCCATGCAGGGCCGCGGCTTCCGTGCCGGTGAGGGCCTGATCCAGGATACCGTCGAGCAGACAATCGCCAGCATGGGCTATGTAGGCCGTGTGGGCATGAAGGACACCGACGTCGAGATCCTAAACATCATGATCGGCAAAACCCAAGTCTGTTAGGACAGTTCGTTGGCTATTTGGTGTTCGTAGAAGGCTTCGATTACGGCGTTGAAGTCGCGGGCGAAGTCTTCCATGGTTCCGCGCCAGGTGGCTCGGCCTGGTTTTCCCTGGCCAACATAGGCGGTTTGAACACCGCAGGCGGGGCTGGGGAAGTCGCGTTTGGGATCGTTGCCCACCATAAGGACCTCGTGCGGCTGGAGCCCCATCACCTGAAGCTGCTCTAGATAGTAGGTGGCATCGGGCTTGCAACGGGTGGTGTTTCCCATGTGCGTGACGAGCTCAAAGGGGGCGTCGGTCAGGTCGCCCCAACCCATGCGGCACTCGATGGCCCCCTGCGGAAAGCTGGGGTTGGTAAAGAGCGCGCAACGCAGTCCTGCGTCCTGTACGGCCTGGAGCGCGGCGTGCGCGCCGGGCATGGCGTGGGCGTAGATGACATCGTCGTTCTTGTACGGCAGGACTTCACGATCGTAGTAGGTAAACGCCTCGTAGATGAGTGGGTCCGAGAGGCAAATGCCGCACCGGCGCTCAACCTCTTCTTGGTAGAACTCAAGATTGGTGCGATTATCCGTGCCGCTTCGGCGGTTGGCGTTGAGGTCGACCAAGATGGTGCCGAGGCGTGCCATTGTGCCACCGCGGCTGCGTCGCCCGATGTCTGCGAGCATCGACGAGACATCCTTAAAATACCGAAGGATGAATGCGTTGAGGTTGATGCTAAGAAGCGTTTCGTCCATATCGAAAACGACTGCTTTGAGCACGCGGGCACCTTTCTCGATAAATCGTTCCAGAATCGTTGGCTCCGGATACTTTACCTCAAAGGCGTATGGGCAAACTGCTTATCGTCAAGTTGTGGAGACCGCTGTCCATAAGATTACGAAAAAGTCTCCACACGAGTAAAAAAACGCAGTTCACGCTTGAAATCGAACCCATTTCCCCGTAACCTATACGAACGTGATTGCATAAGCGTCACATTAGTATCTGTCGGCTCCCGAGTGTTCCTAAACGTTGTGTGCTTGTCGCACCCTTCTGTAGGTCCTAGCAATCGGGGCCCCGTAGTTCGAAAGGGGTCCACCTTTGAGTGAGATTCAGAACTCGTCCATTTTCTCTCTTGACGATGTCAATGAGGAGGAGATGAACAACCTCATCGACGGTACGATTACCGACTTTGATGAGGGCGATCTCGTTAACGGCACTGTCGTTAAGATCGAGCATGACGAGGTGCTCGTTGACATCGGATTCAAGTCCGAGGGCGTTATCCCGGTCCGCGAGCTGTCCATCCGCAAGGACGCTAACCCTGCAGACATCGTTGCACTCGGTGATCCCATCGAGGCCCTGGTTCTCCAGAAGGAGGACAAGGACGGTCGTCTGGTCCTGTCCAAGAAGCGTGCCGAGTACGAGCGTGCTTGGAACCGCATCGAGGAGAAGTTCAACTCTGGCGAGAACGTCGAGGGCGAGGTTATCGAGGTTGTCAAGGGCGGCCTGATCCTCGACATCGGCCTGCGTGGCTTCCTGCCCGCTTCCCTCGTCGACCTCCGTCGCGTCAAGGACCTCACCTCTTACATGGGCACCCGCATCGAGGCCCGCGTTATCGAGATGGACCGCAACCGCAACAACGTCGTCCTCTCCCGTCGCGTCGTGCTCGAGGAGTCCCGTAAGGCCGAGCGCTCCGAGATCCTGTCCAAGCTCAAGTCTGGCATGCGTCTCCAGGGCACCGTTTCCTCCATCGTCGACTTCGGCGCCTTCGTCGACCTCGGCGGTATCGACGGCCTCATCCACATCTCCGAGCTCTCCTGGAACCACGTCAACCATCCTTCCGAGGTTGTCAAGGTCGGCCAGGAGGTCGAGGTCGAGGTTCTCGACGTCGATCTCAACCGCGAGCGCATCTCCCTGGGTCTCAAGCAGACCACCGAGGATCCGTGGCGCGCACTGGTCAAGAAGTACCCCGTCGGCGCTATCGTCGAGGGCACTGTGACCAAGCTTGTCCCGTTCGGCGCTTTCGTCGACCTGGGCGAGGGCATCGAGGGCCTGGTGCACATCTCCGAGATGGCCAACAAGCACGTCGACCAGCCTTCTCAGGTCACCCACGTGGGCGACAAGGTTCAGGTCAAGGTCATGGAGATCGACCTCGACCGTCGTCGTATCTCCCTGTCCATGAAGTCTGCTGCTGAGACTCTGGGCGTCGAGATCGAGGTTACCCCGCTGCCTTCCGAGAAGAAGGACGAGGAGACCGACGCCGAGTAAATCGGTTTGACGATCACTTGTTTTAAGGGATCCGTCCGCAATGGACGGGTCCCTTTTTGCATTTGCTGCTAAGGTGCGCGATGCTGCCCGGGCGCAATGCTGTCCGGGCTGTCCACAGGCTATTGGTTTGTCGGTGCATGAAAAATGCCGACATCCCGCCTCGGGGAGGAGGCGGGAACGCACCGAGTAGACGGAGGGGTGCGGAGCGCGGTCGCGTCTCGACTGACGACGTTGCCCATCGACGACCCTATTGTACTGCATGGCGTGGTTCTTGGTTCTTGGTTTATCGTGTCGAACGCTTGTGTTGTGCCAATGCCTGCGGCGGTGGTGTGCTACACTCTTTCACTGCTGAGTGGGCCAGACGGTCGCGCGATGTGCTGCTTGCAGCACGCGTGAGGAAAGTCCGGGCTCCAGAGGGCGGGATGCCGGCTAACGGCCGGGCGGAGTGATCCGACGGAAAGCGCCGCAGAAAAGAAGACTCCCACCTGCGCCGCAAGGCGTAAAGGGAAAAGCTGAAACGGTGGTGTAAGAGACCACCAGCGTCGTGGTAACACGGCGGCTTGGCAAGCCCCATCCGGAGCAAGCGCGAATAGGAACGCTATGGGCCGGCCCGGTCCGCGTTCGGGTAGCGTGCGTGGAGCTGCACGGTAACGTGCAGACAAGATAAATGACCGTTCACGACAGAACCCGGCTTACAAGCCCACTCGGCACTTTGTTGACGCTGCGAACCCGTCAGCGCGGCAATCTGCCTTTCAAGCCTTCGGGCATGACCATAAGGTCAATGCCCTCGTCTTTCAAGGCACCTTGCTCGCGCTGACGGGTTCTCGCTTTCGTTGACGGAATCATCGGCGGTTCCGTTCTTGGCATCTCGCTGTTTTTGCCTGGTCATTGGCGTTGCCGTTCTATTTACCGGGATTATCGGTACGGCCTTTGCCGTATTATTGAGGCTGTTTGTTGCTTTGCTTGTGTTTGAGGGGCTTTGTTGGACAGCTATTTTACTCTGCAATCGAATATTGAGGCTTCGGGCGAGTTTGTGGACCGCAAGAGCCGGTTTATTGCCCAGCTGGTCCATATTGAGTCCGAGGATGAGGCGAATGCCTTTATCGAGATGGTTCGCAAGCGTCATTACGACGCTCGACACAATGTTCCCGCGTGGATTTTGGTCGATGGGCGCGAGCGCCAGAGCGATGATGGTGAGCCGAGCCGCACGAGTGGTATGCCGACGCTCGAGGTGCTGCGCGGTGCGGGGCTCAAAAATGTTTGCTGCGTGGTGACGCGCTATTTTGGTGGCACGCTGTTGGGTCCTGGTGGCTTGGTGCGCGCCTATACCGCGGCGACGCAGGCGGCGGTGGCCTCGGCTCAGGAGTCCGGGCAGATCGTCGAGATGACGAGTGTCGTGCCGGTTGACGTGCATGTGGCCTATCCGCAGTATGAGCAGGTGCTTCGCTTGGCCCAGGATTCGGGTGCCAAGGTTTCGGATACCGATTACGCGGATACCGTGACACTTCACTTGGTGTTTAAGGCAGGGGAGCAGGAGTCGTTTTGCGCCAAGATGCGCGAGCTTATGGCGGGGCGCGAGGAGATCGAGGTCGGCGCTCCCGAATTTGCCGAGTTCTAACGGCGACGGCCGGCGTGCTTTTGGATGGATCCCAACTCGTCATAGGGCCCCCAGGCGCGCGGGCCGTCGTTTTCTGTTGCTGCCGTTTACTCGGCGAGCTGCTTTAGCACATCGCAGGCGATCTCGACGGCATCGTCGATGCAACCAGGGCAGCTGCGGAGCGGACCCTTATCCGATCCGACGCCCTTGAGCGTGCCGCAGACGGTCGTTGTGTTCTTCGTTTTAAAACGCTTGGCGATTTCGCGCGACAGCTTGTAGGTCTGGCCCTTAGTCTTGGGGTTTTCCATGCCGTCGCTCATTACAAAACCCATGATGGCCACGGCGCCCGAGATGGCGCCGCAGGTTTCGGTCATGCCGCCCATGCCGGCGCCAAAGCCCTCGGTGAGGATAAAGGCGACCTGGGGGTCGAGTCCGACGGCAGGTGCGAGCGTGCAGGCGACGGCCTGCGCGCAGTTAAAGCCACGGGCGTGGTATTCGGCAGCTTGAGCCTGACAGGCGGTGATGTCGAGCTGGGCCGTATCGATTTGCTTCATCGTTGTCTCCTTGGTCACGGTGTACCCGCCTATGGTACCCGCGACGGTGCGTGTAATCATCGAGAGCTTCATGGATGCCTCATTTTTATCTATCGAGCAAATGCCCAAGGCTTGAGATAAATACCCCTGATCAATTTGTCCCATAACCTATCGGCGGGATGGGTTGAGAGGGGTGCAGGGTAGCGGTATCGTGAATCGAACAAAACGTAACCCAGGCAAGGGAGCAAGATATGAGTGAGCAGACTATCGGTACCACATGTGTTCAGGGCGGCTATCGCCCGGGCGATGCGGAGCCGCGCCAGGTGCCCATCTATCAGTCCACCACGTGGAAGTACGACACGTCCGAGCATATGGGCAAGCTGTTTGACCTGGAGGAGTCGGGCTACTTCTACAGCCGTCTGCAGAATACCACGTGCGATCTGGTTGCTGCCAAGATCTGTGAGATGGAGGGCGGTACCGCTGCGATGCTCACGAGCTCGGGCATGGCTGCGAACTTCCTTGCGATCTTTAACGTTGCCGGTGCTGGCGATCACGTGGTCGCAAGCTCTGCCATCTACGGCGGTACGTACAACTTGCTCGCCCACACCATGGGCCGTATGGGGCTGACCTGCACCTTCGTTGCCCCCGACTGCACCGATGAGGAGCTCGAGGCAGCCTTCCAGCCCAACACCAAGCTCGTCTTTGGCGAGACGATCGCAAACCCCGCACTTGCCGTACTCGATATCGAGCGCTTTGCCAAGGCCGCGCACGACCACGGCGTACCGCTGATGGTCGACAACACCTTCCCGACGCCCGTGATGTGCCGTCCCTTTGAGTGGGGCGCCGATATCGTTACGCACTCCACCACTAAGTACATGGATGGCCATGCGGCCTACCTGGGTGGCGTGATCGTCGATCACGGCCAGTTTGACTGGATGGCCCATGCGGACAAGTTCCCGGGTCTCACCACGCCTGACGAGAGCTACCACGGCGTGACCTATGCCGAGAAGTTCGGTCGCGAGGGCGCCTTTATTACCAAGGCCACTGCGCAGCTTATGCGCGACCTCGGCCCCATGCAGAACCCGCAGGCGGCATTCTTCCTGAACAGCTCGCTCGAGAGCCTGCACGTGCGCATGCCGCGCCATTGTGAGAATGGTCTGGCGGTCGCCAAGTTCCTGCAGAGCCATCCCAAGGTACGCTTCGTGAGCTATCCGGGCCTGGAGGGCGACAAGTACTATGACCTGGCTCAGAAGTACATGCCCAACGGTACCTGCGGCGTCGTGAGCTTTGGCTTTAACGGTGGTCGCGCGGCGGCCGAGACCTTTATGAAGAGCCTCAAGCTCGCCCAGATCGCTACACACGTGGCCGACGCCCGCACTTGCTGCCTGCATCCTGCTAACGCCACGCATCGCCAGATGAACGATGAGGAGCTCATCGCCTGTGGCATCTCCGCCGACATGGTACGCCTGTCGTGCGGCCTCGAGGACACGGCCGATCTGATTGCCGACCTTGAGCAGGCGCTCGAGCAGTGCTAGGCTAGCGTTCGCACAAGGAGCCGATGCTGGCAGAAAGCTTCGGCGACCTTTCGTTCCGATTCCGTAGGCGGGACCTCAATCGCGACTGTTTGCAGGCGATTGGGGCCCCGTTTTTTGCGTTGGGCCACTCGAAAGGATGGATATGGAGAAAACTGCAGAGCAGCTGCGCCGCGAGCACATTGCTCTAGAGGGCGACACCCATGGCAAGAACAAATGGGCGATTCTGTTTACCGTGCTCATCATGACGTTTATGGTGTGTCTGGATTCGACCGTCGTGACCGTGGCGCTGCCCGTGATGCAAAAGGAGCTGGGCGTGGGGCTCGACCGCATTCAGCTGGTGAGTTCGGTGTATCTGCTTGCGACATGCGTGGCTATGTTGCCGTTTGGCCGTCTGGGTGACGTCCGCGGCAAGGTGAATGTGTTCCAGCTGGGCGTCATCGTCTTTTCGGTCGGTTCGCTGCTGTGCGGCCTTTCGGCCTCGCTCGAGGTTCTTATTCTGGCGCGCATTGTTCAGGGCGTCGGTTGCGCGGCGGCCATGGCCAACAACATGGGTATCATCACCGAGTCGTTTCCGGCGCGCGAACGCGGTCGTGCTATGGGTATTCTCGCGACCTTCGTGGCCCTCGGCATGATGTGTGGCCCCGTGCTCGGTGGCATGCTGGTGGCAAGCTTTCCCTGGGAGAGCATCTTTCTCATTAACCTGCCCATTGGCGTCATCTCGTTTATCGTGGGGCTCTATACGCTGCCGCATGTTAAGCCGGAGGCCGGCGAGTGTCCCATGTCCATGATCGAGGCCGCTCGTCGCTGCTTTGCAAATTCGGCCTTTACCATCAACCTTGCCTGCATGCTCATCGTGTTCGTTGGCATTGGCGCATCCGAGTTTATCCTGCCGTTCTATTTTCAGGATGCGCATGGGTTTGGATCTGACGTTTCGGGCCTGCTGTTTTTGGCGCTGCCGATGGTGAATGCCTTTATCGGCCCGCTTTCGGGAACGGTTTCGGACCGTGTTGGCTGCGAGGGTCCCACGGCGGTCGGTCTGGGCGTGTATGTGTGCGGTCTCTTTGCGGTAAGCACGCTCGACGAGCACTCTTCTATCCCTGTGATCGTGTGCTGTGCCGCGTTTATGTCGTGCGGCACGTCGATTTTCCAGAGCCCCAACAACTCGCTGTATATGGGTTCGGCCCCGCGCGAGGCGCTCGGTTTTGCAGGCAGCTTGGGCAGTTTGGCGCGCTATGCGGGTATGGCAGTGGGCATTACGGCTGCATCACATATCCTATATGGGCAGATGAGCGTGGCGATGGGCGAGGCTGTGACCAGTATTGTTGCAGGCCGTCCGGATGTGTTCCTGTTTGGCTTTCGCTCGGTGTTCTACGTGCTCATGGCTGTGGCCGCTGTGGGCTTTGCGCTCGCCATGGTGCGTTTGGTGAGGATGCGCGCCCGCCATTAGCTTGTGGTGGCAGGCTTGCCACGAATCGGGCTTATCTACTGGTCTTGCAGCTTTATGGTGCGATGTGGCTTGTGGGGCGGGCGGGGGTCGGTCCGTGGTAGACTATCGAACAACGTTTATTAATCGCGCGGTATCGTTGCCGCGAGAAGGGGTTGCGCCATGCAGGAGCTTGAGGATCGTATTCGCCGTGACGGCATCGTAAAGGCGGGTAACGTCCTTAAGGTTGATGCCTTCCTCAACCACCAGTGCGACGTTGAGCTGTTCGACCACATGGGTGCCGAGTGGGCCCGTCTGTTCGAGGGTGTCGAGATCAACAAGATCCTGACGATCGAGGCTTCGGGCATTGGTATGGCCTGCATCGCAGCTCAGCATTTTGGCGGCGTGCCGGTGGTCTTTGCCAAGAAGGCCCAGTCCATCAACCTTGACGGCGAGCAGTATGCCACGACCATCTACTCCTTTACCAAGCAGAAGGAGTACCCGGTCATCGTTGGCAAGCGCTTCCTGTCCGAGGGCGATAAGGTCCTGATTATCGACGACTTCTTGGCCAACGGCTGCGCGCTCGAGGGCCTTATTAAGATCTGCGAGGCCGCGGGTGCCGAGGTTGCCGGCATCGGCATCGCCGTTGAGAAGGGCTTCCAGGGCGGTGGCGATAAGCTCCGCGAGCGCGGCTTCCGCGTTGAGAGCCTGGCCCGTATCGCCGAAATGGACTGCGAGAACGGTGAGATCACCTTCGCCTAGGCGCGCAACACAAGCGATTGGTATGCGATGTGACAAAGGGACTGTCCCTTTGTCACATTTTTTGTATGAGGGGAGGTATTGATATGGATGAGAACAAGATGGGATGGCGCGAGTATGCACGCTATGCCGAGATGTCGGTCGAGGAGCTGGCACGCGATTGCGAGGTGCAGGTGTTTCGCGCGACGGGTCCGGGTGGACAGGGCGTGAACACGACGGACTCGGCGGTGCGCATGAAGCATGGGCCCACGGGGATTGTCGTGACGGCGCGTGAGAGCCGCAGTCAGTTTCAGAATCGCAGCTGCTGTCTGCGTAAGCTGAGGGCAGAGCTTGAGCGTCGCGGGCGTCCACCGCGCCGACGCGTAAAGACCAAGGTGCCTCAGCGATCGCGCCAGCGCAGGCTCAACGACAAGCACTTCAACGCGATTAAAAAGGCCAACCGTCGCAAGCCAGGCGGGGAGGAATGATCTTCTCAATAAGTTGCGGTGAAATGGGGACTGTTTTGCGGCTTTAGCTGCATAAACAGTCCCCATTTCACCGCAACTTAGGTGGGGTTAGCGGGTGGGGCGCCAGACGTGGAGGGCTCCACCGAGGACGTCGACCTCGATGCGCGAGGCGACAACGGGCTCGCCGTCGGCTTGGATGGGGTAGTCGGGCTCCTCGAACGTGAGCTCGGCATGACGGCAACGACGCATGCGAACCGGCGGCAGCTTGGTATGGTGGCCGTCCTTGGCCGAAAGAAACATGGGCAGGGCAACCGCACGGGGGACGGGGCCGCAGGCGTAGCAGACGTCGAGCATGCCGTCGCAGGGGTCGGCTTCGGGGCAGATGCGATAGCCCGAGCCGTACGTGGGCCCCAGCTGGATGGCCATAATAATCGCCCGCACGCGCTCTGCGGGCGCACCGTCAAAGCTGACCGTCATGGGATAGTTGCGGTAGCGCAGGCCAAACTGCTCAAGTCCCGATAGGGTGTAGAGCGGAGCGCCGGCGAGGCCCGTCTTTTTGCGCAGCTCGGTGGTGCCAAGGCCGATGGCGGCATCGATGCCGACCGAAAGCGTCTGGTCGTAGTACTCAGCGGCGGCCTCGCCGCTGCCGCTTGCAGGGCTCCACGAGCGAATACGCCCGATGTCCTGATGCTGCAGCTCGCAGGTGAGCAGCGCGCCAAAATCCTTGCCGGAGAAATCGTCGATGCCGAGTGTTTGGGCAAAATCATTGCCGGAGCCTACGGGCAGGACGGCAAGCGCCGGTCGAACCGCCTCTTCTTGCGCCATCAAGCCATTGACGACCTCGTGGATCACGCCGTCGCCGCCGAGTGCGATAACCGTGCGGTAGCCCTGGGCCTGTGCGGCAAGCTCCTTGGCATGCCCCGCGCGTTCGGTCAGCACCAAGTCAAACTGGGATGCGCGCGCGGTCATGTCCAAAAAGCGCTGCAGGCGCTCAGCGACCTCGCGCGCCGCACCCGACTGGGCGGCAGGGTTGGCGATGATGAGCGTGCGACCAAAATCAGTTACGTGCATGGGGCGACTCCCGGCGTATGACGTGACGGTGCGGTCGCGCTCAGGTCGAATTGCCCCCGATTGTGGCTGCACGGCGAATACTTACGTCTACACTATCAGGTCGTTGTGGCGCTCGATAGCATCCGCTACCGTACCGCCCTCATCCACAATAAGCGAACGACGCTTGGGTGAGATAATGCGCTGGGCGGAGTACACGCCGCGGTGGCCGCCGACGAGATAGCTGATAAAGGCCACGATGACAAAGAACCCGGCGGCCGTGCCGTGGAACAGATCGATGGCCATCATGCAGGTGGTGATGGGCACGTTGAGGCCGGCGCAGAACACGCCGAGCATACCCAGCGCTGCCAGAAAGCTGGGGTCGATTCCGACGAGGCAACCGATCCAGCCGCCGAGCGCCGCACCGATACCAAACAGGGGCGTGACCTCGCCTCCTTGGAAGCCGGCGCCCAGGGTGAGCGCCGTCACCACGAGCTTGATGGCTGCGTCGGCAAGGGTCGTGTTACCGGCGAACCCGGCACCCGAGAGCCAGGTGGCAAGGCCGGCATACTTCCAGGCGTCGAGCATCGCGTAGGCCGCGAGCACTACGAGCGCGCCCACGAGTGCGCGAGCAATATAGTTGGTGATAAAGCGACCGTACAGGCTCTTGACGGTTCGAACCGACCAGGCAAAGAGGCGTGCCGTCAGACCGAAGATAATGGCGCTGATAACAACGATGACAACCGTCCGTGGTGTCATGTTGGGAACGCTGGCGATAACATTCGCCTCGTACTCGGTTCCCAAGGCAAGCGACGTAAAGTAGCCGGTAAACGAGGCGACCAGGCAGTAGATGCCTGCGGTGTAGTCGATCTTGCCGATAAAGCACATCTCCATGCCAAAGAAAGCTCCGGCAAGGGGCGAACCGAATACGGCGCCAAAGGCCGACGAGATGCCGGCGAGCATGAGGTCGTGGTGGTCATGCTTTTTGAGGTGGGCGAGGCTCGAGATGTTGCTGGCGATGGTGCCACCAATCTGCACCGCGGCGCCCTCGCGGCCGGCCGATCCGCCCGTGAGGTGCGTGAGCGTGGAGCAGACAAAAGTGAGGACGGCCATGCGCATATGGATGAGGCGTGTGCCCAGGGCGGAATCGATGACCAGGTTGTTGCCGCGTTTGGCGGCAAGACCGTGGTTTTTGTACACCCATGCGGTGGCAACGCCCACAACGGGAAGCAGCGCGTAGATCCACGCGTGGTGCTCGCGATAATCGGTCGCGATATTCAGCGAGGCCAAAAACGCCCAAGCGGCAACGCCCATGGCGAGAGAGACGATGACGACGAGTACGAGCAACTTGGCGCTCGCGAGTAGGTTGCGGACGTTGCGGCGCGTGTCGGCAGCCAAGAGATGTTCGGAGCGGGTGAGCTGTTGCCTGCCTGCCATGATGACGTCGTTCAGGGAGAAAAAGCCGCCGTCGTCGAGCGACTGGGAATGATCCTGCGCTTCGTTTGCGCTTTCGGGTTTGTCGTTATGAGCCATACGTTCCTCTTTTAGGTTGCAACGCAAGCATTATAAAACGCGGTAAACGCGACGAGCCGGTGGGTTGGTTTCCATTCTGTTTCGCGGCCTGCAACCGACAGGTGTATTTGCGGGTTCAGGTCGAGTCGCGGCCATGCGTCGGGGGATTATACTGAGACAAGCATAAAGAATCGGCGTCCCTGTTGTGCGCCGTGGCATTAAGAGGTGCATATGGCAGAGAAACTCATTCCGTTGGAGGACGCGCAGTCGATCGTTCTGTCGCACGTTGCTCCGACCGATCTCGTCGAGATTCCCGTGTGGCAGGCCGCCGGTTTTCCCTTGGCCGAGGATGCTGTGGCCGATATCGACATTTCACCGTTTGCCAACAGCGCCATGGACGGGTATGCCGTGCGCTCGGCGGACTTGGCGCAGGCGTCTGGTGAGACGCCGGTGACGCTCGACGTTATCGGACACGAGGCAGCGGGCCATGTCTTTGAGGGCGTGGTCGGCACGGGCGAGACCGTCCGCATCATGACGGGCGCGCCGGTGCCCGAGGGTGCTGACGCCGTAGTGAAATACGAGATCGTCGACGTGCTTGACGGCGATGGCAACGAGGGCTCGCACGTTCGCTTCTCGCCGCCGGCCAAGGTAGGGGAGAACGTTCGCTCTGCCGCCGAGGAGGCCCATGCCGGCGATGTTGTGATGCACGCCGGCGAGGTCGTGGCTCCGGCGGGCGCGGGTCTGCTGGCAAGCGCCGGATACGCGAGCGTGAAGGTGCACGCTGCCCCACGTGTGGGCATCATCTCGCTGGGCACGGAACTAGTCGCACCGAGTAAGGTGCCGGCGCGCGGGCAGATTCGCGACTCCAACTCCTCGGCGTTGATGGCCGAGGCGCTCGATGCAGGAGCCGAGCCCGTGTTCTACGGCATTGCGCCCGATGATGAGCAGGCGATCGCCGAGCTGGTGCATCATGCCGTGCAGGAGTGCGATTTTGTCATTACGAGCGGTGGCGCCTCGGCGGGCGATTACGACTACGTGACGGCGCTCGTCCGGCGCGAGGGCGAGGTGCTGTTCGATCGGATCTCGATGCGTCCAGGCAAGGCCATTACGTTTGGCTTGCTCGGGGGTAAGCCCTACCTGGGGCTTTCAGGCAATCCGGCCGCGGCGTATGTGGGCTTTGAGATGCTCGCCCGCCCGGCGATTCGTAAGATGCGCGGCTTTGCCGAGGGAGCGCGTCCCATGCAGCGAGCGGCTCTTACCCACGGTGTGAAAAAGCGCCAGGACCGACGCTTCTTCGATCGCGCCACGGTTTTGCGCGACCCCGAGACCGGTGAGCTGTTGGTGACCGAGGCCAAGACGCAGAATTCGGCGCTGCTCGGCACGATGCAGCGGGCCAATTGCCTGCTGCGTATTGACGAAGGACCGTGCGAGCTCAAGGCGGGCGATGTCGTGGATGTCGTGCGTGTCGACCTGCCTGAGGGCACGGTGCTATAGGAGGAATGCTATGGAGCTGAAGATTTCGATTGTGACGTGCTCGGATACGCGCGATCTTGCCCAGGACGAGGCTGGAGCTGCACTCGAGGAACTTATCGAGGCGCAGGGCTGGACGGTCGCCTCACATGTGGTCGTGCGCGACGACGTCAGCGAGATCGGTGATGCCATTGTGGAAGCCGCCGATGAGTGCCACGCCAATGTCGTGCTCACCTGCGGCGGCACGGGGCTTTCGATGCGCGATGTGACGCCCGAGGCGACGCGTGCCGTCTGCGACCGCGATGTGCCGGGTATTGCAGAGGCGATTCGCGCGTACTCCATGACTAAGACGCGCCGCGCCATGCTCTCGCGCGCCGTGTGCATGCAACGAGGTCATACACTTGTCGTAAACTTTCCCGGTTCTACGAAGGCCGCCCGCGAAAGCTGGGAGGCCGTGAGTGACCAGCTGGAGCATGCGGCTCAGATGACAGCGGGCGGCGGACATACCAACTAAGCGGTTTACCTGCGGCGGGGCGACCTTATCGGTCGCTCCGCTTTTGTTTTCTGCCGAATCGACGCCAAGGTGCACGGTAACTTGAAACTATATTCTCTGGCGAGAATAATTTCTCACTATCATTATTCGCGCAGAAGTATAATCTGATTGCAGATTAAAGCCCGCGGTGGGGTACCCGGGCACAAGGTCCGAAAGGGTTGAATATGTTCGATATGGTTTCTCGCCGCGGATTCGTCTCGCTTTCTGCTGTCGCCGCTGCCAGCCTTGGTCTTGCCTCATCCATGGTCTTGCCGGCTGCTCGGACAACAAGACGTCCGAGCCGGCCGGATCCGATGCCGGTTCTGCTAAGGCATCTTCCAAGAAGGCTGTCGAGCTGCAGGTCTTTGCCGCCAACTCGCTCGAGAAGGCTCTGCCCGAGGTCCAGGAGCTCTACACCGACCAGACCGGCACCACCTTTGCCGACACGCAGTTTAAGGCCTCCGGCGACCTCGTTGAGCAGATGCGTGCCGGCGCCACGGTCGACGTGCTCATCACCGCTTCCAAGGGCACCATGGATGACGCTGAGACCGCCGAGCTCGTCGACGCCGACACCCGTGAGGATATGTTCGTCAACGACCTCGTGATCATTCGCGCCGAGGGTTCCGACACCAAGGTCGAGGCCATCGCCGACGTCGCGAACCTGGACGGCAAGATCGCCATCGGTGATGCCAAGACCGTCCCCGCTGGCAAGTACGCCAACCAGGCCCTGGCCTCCGTGGGCCTCTACACCGGCACCGAGGGTGACGACGGCGAGTATGCGCCCGAACTCGCCGACAAGGTGGCCCTGGCCGATAAGGTCGGCACCGCTGCCGCCTACGTCTCTACGGGCGACTGCGTGGCCGGTTTTGTCTACAGCTCCGATATCTTCCGCTACGACGGCATCGAGGAGGCCTTCGTGTGTCCCGAGGATTCGCACAAGCCCATCGTGTATCCGGGTGCCGTTGCCGAGAGCTCCGAGCACGCCGACGAGGCCAAGGCGTTCATCGACTTCTGCCTGACCAACAAGAAAGCCCAGAAGATTTGGGCCAAGTACGGCTTTGAGCTTTCCGCGTAGAGCGGCTTGGCGCGATAATTCCATCGTTTTATGTTTCACTCCGTCCTTGTATTCGCTTGGAGCTTTTCGTGCTTAATAGAGTCCGCATGCTTGTCGCCTGTGCTTTGACCTTCGCGCTTTGCTGGGTGCCAGGATTTGCGTTTGCTGGGGACACTGAGGACGGGGCCCAGGTTGCTGCGACCGCTCATGGGCTTTCCTATGGGATCGAGGGTTTTGAGCGGTTGGCCAGGGGGACCGCTCGTGCCATGGAGGGCCAGCCTGAGGGCTACCGGTTTCCCGTTGACGAGGACGTGGACCTTGTAGTGGCACCTGCTGCCGATCGCGTTGTGGTGTGGATATCGCCCAAGGCGGTCGAGAAGTATGGATTGGATCCGCAGGATAACGAGTGCGTATCGGGTCTCAAGGCCCTCGTCTGTAAGCTCGACAGCGCAAACTGCATGGGAGGTGCGCAGCTAGGGGACGTGGATCTTCCTTGGTATGTCACGGCGGAAACAACTTTTGATGCCGGCGGGTATACCTATGGCTTTGACGAGCGCGGTGCGGATGGGGACCGCTATGTGGTGATTGCATCAGCCTCGGGTGATGCCAAGGGCGGCGCGCGTTGGCTTGATAGCGCTCAAATGGTAGAAGCATCGTCCGTCGTGTTGCGGGATGAGCAGGGGCCCTTGACCTCTCTGGCCTCCTTTTTGGGCGACATCGACTATCGCCCGCTTTGGGTGTCCATTAAAACGAGCGGCCTTGCCCTGCTGATCTCCTTTGCGCTGGGCCTGTTTGCCGCATGGAAGACCATGGGTACGACGAGTCGCATCAAGGGCCTGCTCGATTCGGTCTTTACGATTCCTATGGTGCTGCCGCCCACGGTCTGCGGCTTTCTGCTCCTTATGCTGTTTGGCCGCTCGACCGGGGTGGGCCAGTGGCTCATCGCGCACGGTATCTCGGTTGTCTTTACCTGGCCGGCGGCGGTGATCTCTGCCGTGGTGGTGTCGTTCCCGCTCGTCTACCGCACGGCGCTCGGAGCCTTCGAGAGCCTCGACACGCAGATGCTCGATGCGGCGCGAACCCTGGGATGGTCCGAGCGCCGCATCTTTACCAGGCTTATGATGCCGCTCGGCTGGCCCTCGATTGCCGCTGGCACGGTGCTCGCCTATGCCCGTGCGATGGGCGAGTTTGGCTGCACCCTGTTTTTTGCGGGCAACTACGCCGGCATTACGCAGACCATTCCCATCGCCATCTATTTTGAGTGGATGGGCGGCAATACGTCGGTGGCCCTTTTTTGGGTCGTTGTCGTAATCGCGTTCAGTTTCCTGGTCATTCTGTTCATCAATATGTACACGGCGCATTCGCAAAAGTACCGCGAGCGGGGCCTTTCCCGTGCGGAGCGCAAGCAGGTCAAGCAGCTGGGCGGCCTGACCGATTCGCTCGACCCTGTCGGCGGCGATGCGCTGCGTATCGATCGCGAGGCGCTGGCCGAGCTCATGCGCGATGACGCGGCACCGCAGGGAGGTCGATAAGCTATGTCGCTCGTTTTGGATATCAAAAAGCGCTATCCCGGCTTTACCCTCGACATGCAGCTCGAGGCCGGCGAGGAGCGTGTGGCGCTGCTCGGTGCCTCCGGATGTGGCAAGAGCTGCACCTTGCGCTGCATTGCCGGTGTGGAGACGCCCGACGAGGGCAAGATCGTCGTCGACGGCGTGACCTTTTTTGACTCTGCGGCGGGCATCAACCTGTCGCCCCAGGAGCGAAAATGCGCCCTGCTGTTCCAAAACTATCAGCTGTTTCCCAACATGACGGTGGCCGATAACGTATGTGCCGGCGTAAAGGACGCGGGCGACGCCGCGGCGCGCAAAAAGCTTGCCGAACGCTACCTGGGCATTTTTGGCCTGGCCGATTTTGCCGACCGCTATCCCGCGCGACTCTCGGGCGGTCAGCAGCAACGTGTGGCGCTTGCGCGCATGGTGGCGGCGCATCCGGGCATCTTTATGTTCGACGAGCCCATGAGCGCGCTCGATGCGTATCTCAAGAGCGCGCTCGAGCAGAACATGCTCGACCTGTTCGATGTGTGCAACCGCACCGTCCTCTACGTGAGCCACGACATCGACGAAGCGTGCCGCCTGTGCCAGCGTATCTGCGTGATGCACGACGGGCATGTTGAGGAGATCGGCTCCGTCGAGGACGTGGTCCGCCGTCCGCAGACGCTGGCGGGGCCGCCGCCGGCGGGGCTGGGCGCGTC